>NZ_LR698963.1:2013046-2377736 GCF_902381725.1 Dermabacter jinjuensis
GACGAGTCTCCAGCTGCGCCCGCGACGACTCAAACGTCGCCGTCACCGGTACCCTCTGACCCCACCTCCGAGGGCCCCACTTCCCCGCCCGACGAAACTGAATCGCCTACACCTGTCGCACCACCAACGACCAACACGCCCTCCGCACCGACACCGAAGTCTGCTGAAGAAGCGAAGGCGGCACTGCACTCGGCACTGCCGGAGAAAATCGAAAACTGGGTCCTCAAGGATATTGGTGGGGACAAGATCTATAAGGACGGGGATCGTCGGATCAGCTTCCTCGTGATCAGCCTTTCCGAAGACCCTTCCAACCCCTCGGAGGGCCGTGAGGGTGAACAGGTGTTTGAGCGCGGCAGCTGCGGCCTAAATGCCCACAACCCCGAGGCGATCACCTGCCTTATTTTTCCGCGCGCAACGGGAAACACCGCGTATTACATGACATCGAAGTACTCCGATATGGAGGAAATGGTTCGCGTTTCGAAAGCCGTGATCGAGGGTAAGTAGCCCCACGAAGCGCGCGTAAAGACAGGGGGAAACCATGGCTAGCCCGCACAACCTGCAGAATCGGACACGATCGCCGCTGGCGATAGTTTTTGCGGCCTGCGGCTGCCTCATCGCCGCAGTTGTAGCAGTGATCATGATCGCGGTCGCCGCGATCATCATCAATATGCCCAAAGCCGCAAACCCGCCGTCGCCAACGTCTAGTACGTCGACGTCATCGTCTAGTCCGTCGGCGTCGGCCGATGAAACCTCACCCCCACCTGCCTCCCCCACGCCTGGCGTCCCTCAGCCGACGCCAGGCCGTCCGTCAACGAACACGGGAGATAACACCGACGACACCATAAACGCCCGCCTTCCCGACACCGTCGGTGAGTGGAATCTCGCCCACATCGGCACAAGGCCCATCTACGCGCGCGGCGAAAACACCATTTCGATCCTCGTCACCGACATCGCCGACGACAAAGCCACTGCGGAAGATCCCTCGTGGGGGCTCGAAGGTGAGAAGGTTTTCGACCGTGGTGTGTGCGCGCCGCATCCCGATGGCCGCGGAGGCTTCATGTGTTGGGTATGGCCCAAGGACCTCCCCGACACCGTGTTTTCAGTGCAGTCTCGCGATGCGTCGATGGAGGAAATCATTAAGGTCGCGGAGGCCGTCCGAGGCTGACCCCGACTCGTACCGAAAGAACCGCCGATGACAGCAAAGTCAATCCAAGATGCCCTCGCCGAGCGTTTCCTGCGTTACTCGGCGATTTCGAGCCAGTCCGATGCGTCTTCGACAACCGTTCCCACAAGTGAGGGGCAGTGGGAGCTTGCACGTTTGCTCAAGAGCGAACTCGAGCAGGCAGGGGCCGAGGCAATTCACCTCAGCGACACGTGTGTGCTCACCGCCAAGATTCCCGCGAACCTTCCCGGGGATGCCGCGGCCCCCGCGATTGGTTTTTGCACCCACCTCGACACGGTCGATGTGAATCTTTCCCCTGAGGTAAAAGCCCGCGTGATCGAGTACGACGGCGGGGACGTGTGCCTCAGCGAAGCGAACGACGTCTGGCTGCGCGAGAGTGAGCACCCCGAGATCGCTCGTTACAAGGGCGAGAGGATCCTCGTGACGGATGGTACGAGCGTTCTCGGCGCGGACGACAAGGCGGGGGTCACGTCAGTCATGGAGGCAGCGGTGTGTCTGTTGCAGGATCCGACGGTCCCTCACGGCGACGTGTACCTGAGCTTCGTGCCGGACGAAGAGATTGGCCTGCGGGGCGTTCGCACGATGGACCTTGCGCGCTTCCCCGTCGAGTACGCGTTCACGCTCGATTCGTGCGAGCTTGGAGCGGTTGTGGAGTCGACCTTCAACGCGGCGAGCGTAAGAATCGACATCGTTGGTGTTTCCGCTCACCCCATGAACTCCAAGGGAAACATGGTGAACCCGATCCTCATCGCGCACGACATCATCGACCAATTCGATCGGGAGGAGACCCCGGAGTGCACGGAGGGCCGCGAGTCCTACATTTGGGTGAACGCTATCGAGGGGAATCAGACTACGGCGCACATCGGTATCGCTGTGCGGGACCACGACCGTGCGGGCTACAAAGAAAAGAAGCAGCGTATACGCGATATTGCGGCGCGCGTGTCGCAGGCACATCCTCGGGCGAAGGTCACCGTCGACATTGAGGACGTGTACGGCAACATCGAGGATGCGAAAACAGAAGAGAACGCGGTCGCAACCGACAGTATTGTGAAGGCAATGGCACAGCTCGGCATTGAGCCGATCCACCTGTCGATGCGCGGCGGCACGGACGGTTCGTGGCTTTCGCGTCAGGGAATCTTCACGCCGAACTTCTTTACGGGCGCGCATAATTTCCACTCGGTGTTCGAGTTTTTGCCGCTTAACGCCTTTGAGAAGAGTTTCGAGATGGTCAATACGCTCATTCGACAGGCGGCGCAGCAGTGACGCTCACGTTCTGAGCCGTGAAAGGGCCGGCGGCCTCCCCGGGGAGATCGCCGGCCCTCGTGTTCGCGGGAAAGACCGCTTAGCGCTTGCGTACGGAGCGAGCGACGAGCGTTCCGCCAACGCCGAGCAGCACGAGAGCTCCAAGCGCGGTCACGAGGTAGGCGCTGCCTTCAACGCCTGTACGCGGAAGCGGCACGTGGGCCTTCTTCTTCCCTTGACTTGTCCGGCGGGTGGGCTCCTCAGCCTTCGCCGGTGCCTTCGCTGGCGCTTCGACCGGGTTCGACGGCCCATCGGCAGGCGCGGGGGCAGGCTTCTCAGGTGCTTCACCCGCGCCCTCGTCCTCGCCTGTTTCGTCATCGGCGGGATCACCAGGGAGGTCCTCCGACGGCTGCGTGCCTTCATCGGAGGCGACATCGAAGGCGTCACCGACCTTGCCGAGGCGGAGGAAGACCGTCTCGCCAGTTGCGTCATCGAGGCCGTCGTTATCGGTGACGGCGTACATCGAGCCGTCCTTTGCGACGGTGAAGCCTTCGAGCTTCTCCTGGGTCCAGCCGCCAGTTGCACGCAGCTTCGGCAGAACGTCGAGGACCTTGCCCTTATCGAGCGCGATCGGCGCGCCGTTCGCGGCTGCGACTTCGTCTTCGCTGGGAAGCGCTACCTGAACGAGCTGCTTCACCTCGGCGTCGGGGCCGTTGAGCTTATCGCGTTCGATGAGCACGAGGGTATCGCCGACGATGGTGAGCTCAGAAAAGCCCATCCAGTCGCCCTTCGTGTCGGTCGCGGTGAGCTCGACCGTGTACCAGTTCGATGCTTTGGTCGTGGTGTTGTAGCGACCGATGCGTGCGACGTTTCCCTCCTGGGCCTCGAGAGGCTTCGCACTCGGGTCTTTCCACAGCGGGCGTTGGATCGCGACGAAGACCTCTTCTTCGCCCTTCTCGTTGATGCGTGCGTCGATGCCCTCGAGACCCCACTTGCCAATGTGCGCGGAAACGTCCTCGGGAAGTGCGATTTCTTCCTGGATATTGAGGTCGGCATCGGTGCGCACGATGCGGTTTTTGTCGCCCGTCTTGCCTTCGGAGGCAAGCCAGAAGCCGCCGTCTTCGCGCTGGCTGAGCCCCTCGATGTCGAGACCTTCGGCGACTGCGCCATCGCGCTTGACGGCGCGGCGCTCGGTGATGAGAGCAGGTTCTTTCGACGCGTCGATCGTGTAGACATAGGGGACATCGAGTGCCGCGTCAGACGCTGCGTAAAGCGTGGAAGCGTCGGACTTGCTCGCGGCGAGGGAACCGAGCGCCGTCCACGGAACCGCGTGGCCGTCTTCGGATTTCGCAGAGACGATGCTCGGCTGGGCGGTTTCGGGGGCATCGGCACCGAGCTTGTAGAGGTTCACGGCACTGCGCACACGAGCGGAGGCGTCGTCGGTCTCGCTCGAGACGGCGAGAAGATTACGGCCGGGGATGGGCAGAATTCCTTCGGGGCCGTTCGTTGTGAACAGCAACTGCTCGAAGGTGGGTGCGGCCGGGTTCTCCACGTTGTAGACCGCAACGAAGTTGGAGCGCTCCGAGGCGACGAAGGCGTAGCGGACGCCTTCGATTTCAGCCACGGCGAGCCCTTCAATCTCGGGACCCTTTTTGCCAGCGCGCTTTTCGTTGTGCAGACCGTACTTGTTCGCGATTTCCTCGATCGAATTGCCGGCATCCCACACGACGGCGCCCTTGGTGTCGAAGACGGTCCAGCCTCGCGAGCCGCCCTTCCAGTCGCCTTCGTTCGCGGTGGCAACGTGCTCGTCATCGATCCACGCAATCGCGTCGGGTTCGCGCGGAATTCTAGTGAGCGATTCGGTCGGCTGGATATCGCCGTCCTTCTTCACGTCGATGCCGTCGAGGTTCACCGTGCCGGCGGTGAACACGCTCGTGATCTCGTTCGTGTTGAGATCGATAATCGCGACGCCGTTGTTCTCCTGGAGCGTGACGGCGAGCTCGTTCTTCGAGTTGATCGACACGTACTCGGGCTCGAGGTCCTCGGGCGTGTCGAGGCCGGCCTTCTTCACGATGTCGAGAACCTCACCGTTGCTGTCTGTGAAGCGCACGGGGACGGTCGTCCAGGTCGAGGGGTCGCCATCGAGCTTGAGTGTTTGCACGAAGCCCGTAGGCATTTGCGGCAAACCGCCCTCGACGTCCGTGCGTTCTTCATCGCGCTGGTTCTCGATCGCAATTGCGGCAATCGAGCCATCCTTGTTGATAGCGATCGAGTCGGGCTGGCCTTCGAGGTCGATCGAGGCGACCTTTTCTCGCGTGCTGACCTTGAGTACGTCGACGCGTCCCTTCGGATGCTCAAAGTCGCCGCCGGTCTCATCGATCACGACGAGCACGTAATCTCCGGCGACGGCAACCGAGGTGGGCTGGTCATCGGCGTGGCCAAGCTCGGCGAGCGAAACGCTGCCAGCTCCCTTGGGGGCGTTCGGGTCGGTGATGTCGAGGAACCCGATGCGCTTACCTGCAGCGTCGGTGTAGATGAGGGTGTTGCCGTCTTCACTCACGGTCGAAATTTCGGCGACGGTTTCATCCGCGGGATCAACCCCCTCGGGGGCATTCATATACACCGGGTAAGTCGCGGTGCGTGCGAAGGGGCTTTCGACGTTCTCGTCGCCCTCGGCGAGAGCGGGGATAGCAAGGCCGAGGCCGAGCGAGCACACGAGGGCACTTGCCGCGAAGATTGAGGAGGTACGCTTCACGTCTTTGACTTTCTAAGAGATGCAGGATCGTTCACGCGCGCCGGGGAAAATTTCACGCACCCCCATCTTTGCCCCACCCGGTAAACGCACGGTTACGCAGCGGCGAGTGTTGGTTGAATCGCTCCGCTTGCAGCAGGAAAAACGCGGCCCGACGGCACCCTAGGAACCGCCGAGCCGCGCAGCGGGTATCGCGCTAACCGAGCAGGTCTGGGTAGTCGGTCTCTACCCCTTTGACGTGGCGGTCCACGAACGCGAGGACAGTCGAGTACCACGTGAACGCGTTGTTCGGCGTCAGCACCCAGTGATTCTCATTCGGGAAGTAGAGGAACCTGTGAGGGTTCTCCTCGGGGCTCTTGCCCGAGGCCTCAAGCAGCTCGTACCAGAGACGCAGACCCTCTCCGATCGGAACGCGGTAATCCTTATCGCCGTGGATCACGAGCATGGGCGCGACAATCTCCCCCACTGAATCAGCGGGGTTGTATTCGGCCACATGAGCATCATCGATGTGGGCACCCCAGTGCTGGCCAGCGTCGGTCGTGTGGCGGAACTGGTCGATATTCCACAGGGACGCATGCGTGACGATGCAGTCGAAGAAGTCTCCCGTGTGGCCCGCTACCCAGTTCGCCATGTAGCCGCCGTAGGATCCGCCAAGCGCGGCCTTCTTACTTTCGTCAATCTCGGGGCGTTCGAGTGCTGCCTTCGTGGCCCGCATGATGTCGTCGAACGGGCTTCCGCCGAGCTGGTCCCAACCGCGGTCGATCATGCCTTGGCCGTACCCGGTCGAGATGGCGGGGTCGGGAAGGAGCACCGCGTAGCCACGGGCGACGGCCGTCCACGGGTTCCAGCGCCAACTCCAGCTGTTCCACGAGCCGAAGGGGCCACCGTGAATCCACAAAAGAAGCGGCGCAGGGTTTGTTTCACTCGCGTCCTTCGGCATGCACAGCCACGAGCGCACGCTCGTGCCATCCTCGGCTTCAATGCTGAATTCCGTGAGATCGCCGGGCACCTCGGGAGCCTCAAGACGAGCATCGATGCGGCTCACCTCGCGCGTGTCGGGATCGAGACGCACGGGAAGAGGCGGCTGGTCGATGGCGTCCTGAAGCGCCACAAGGGTTCCGCTTCGCTCATCAAGGGCGAGGTGGGAGTAGTGGAACTTCCCTTCGGTGAGGAGCCCGACGGTTCCTTCCTCAGTATCGAGCTTGAAGATTCCGCCGCGGCCTTCATGATCGGCCGTAAAGTAAATGTTTTTGCCACAAGGCGTGATCGCGACACAGCCAATCCAGTCGGAGAAATTCGTCGCCGTCACAGTGCGCTCGCCGGTTTCAAGGTTGTAGATCGAGTACTCGAGCTTCAGCGGCACCGTTCGGCTCACCGCCTGCTCACGGGCAAGGAGGAGGTAATCCCCCGCGGGGCTCACCGCTTCGAGCATGTGATGGATGCCGTCTTCTTCGGCAAGTGTCGTGACGGATCCGGACTCAACGTCGATCTTCACCACGGTACTGAAAGAGTTGATCCCGCGCACCGTGCGATTCAGCGTCGCGTAAATGAAGCGACCGTCGGAACTAATCTGGGCACCCGAGACCCGTTCATGAGGGGCAAAGTGGGTGAGCTGGCGAAGCTCGAGTTGGGCGTCGCCGTCCTCGGTATCGAGCGGCTCGGCAACGAAGATCTGGCTCACGGTAGGGCCAAGGTCGTGATCCCATGCCCGCACGGGATAGCCGGTGTGGAGGATGCCCGTAAATTTCTTGTCTTCGCGCTCTTTCGCGATGCGAGCGTCGTCTTCGGCGTCCTTCGCGTGAGGATGCACCCCGCTCACGAGCGCGATGTGACCGCTTTCGCGCGCAACGCTAAGACCACCAAAGCCCGAGTACCGCTTCGCGACGACGCGGGCCTCTCCCCCGCCGCTCGGAAGAAGAAAGAGGCGCTGTTCGCTGTCGTCATCGCCCGTGTCGCGCTTTGCCGTGAAGAGAATGTCGCCCTCATTGGTGATGCCCGCGAGGGCCTCCCCTTCGAGGCCGCGCGTGAGACGGCGTGGCTTGCGGGTGTCGCCTCCGCCGCACGGAAGCTCCCACAGAGCACTCACATACGCGTTTTTCTTCTGATTGAGTTCGGTGCGTACCGCGATAAGGCGGTCGCCTGCGGGCGAAAGTGCCAGGCCAGAAAAGCGCGGCTCCGCGATGAACTGTGTCAGGTCATGAAAAATTGTTGCTGTCTCAGTCATGGAGCAAGCCTAGCGAGGAAAGCGCACAGTGTGCTGCGCGTCTCACCCAGAGGAAGTCGGCCCGCGACAAACGAAAAACCCCACGCGCTCATACCGGCAACCTGGGGTTTTAGTTCGACGTGGGACTGTTCTCCTCGCATGCAAACGAACTACGGAAGGCACACCATCACCTCTCAACCGAACAAGCCCGCGAGCTTCGGCAGGAGAAGGGACGCCGTAAGTGCACGACGCAGCCGCGACTCTCAGACGAGAAGGCCGGCGAGATCGTCAAAGCCTATGAAGCAGGGAAGACGGTCTACGAGCTCGCCGCCGAGTACGGCTGTCATCGAGTGACGATCAGTGCTGCCCTGAAGCGGCAAGGCGTCGTCCTCCGACGCACTTCACCGACCGCTGAACAGATCGACGAGATGGTTCGCCTCTATGAATCTGGGCTGTCGCTAGCAAGGGTCGGTGAACAGTTCGGTGTGAACGCCAGCACCGTGCTCGCCCAGTTGCGTAAGAAGAACGTACGGACGCGGGACGTGCATGGACGGGTTCGATAGTTTTCGATTCAAGGAATAGCTTACTACCAGTAGATCGCGACGAACTCCACGTCTAGCAGCAATGGCTCATCGCCTTCTTTAGGTTCTGGAGCCGTCGGCGCGGCATGACTGAGCGAGCTTGAGGCCGGGAAGAGCGAGAGCCCGACAGCTTCGCGGGCCGCAGTACGAAGCTCCAGCGCGCGCGCCGAGTCGAGTTCCCCACCGACCAACTCGAGCACGAAACTCGTGATCAACGAGAAGGCGCTCGTTTGATCTGACACGGTCGCTGAACGCGACTTCAGCTCCGCGATGCGTTGAGCGACGGCTTCCTCCTGGTCAGGTTCCAGCGACCAAGAGACTTCACGAAGAAGTGAATCGACGTAGTGCAACAGTGCGGCGGCGAGCTTCGCATCGGGCGCACTCTCGACCGGCTTGGAAGATGCACGGCTGAACGGGACACGTCCAGCAGCATTGATCTGCTCCACGAGATTCGGTGTGACGTCTGTGAACAAGTCAGCAAGTTTTACTGGTGTCCAAGATTCCTGAAGACCGGATTGAGAGATTCGTGCGAGCACGGTGAACTCGGCTTCCGAGAAAAGGACTCGACGTAGATCTTTCCAATAGGCTTCTTGTTCGGTCACCCCAACGATCTCTAGCGGCTGATTCTTGAGCTTGAGCCCTTCGATGAGCTGCTTGTGTGCGACGTACTTGACCTCGTCGATCTCCACAACAACGTAGTCGACTGCGACCGCTCGGATCGGCACCAATCCCGCAAGTAGCCTTTTCAAGATCTTGTTGATCGGCTGAACTTCCTGCAGGGTTGCAAGTCCGCCCTCGGCGGCGAACATTTCTGGATAGTCTTCGGCCATTGACGTGAACTCAGAGACCATCGTGCCGAGGTGAAACACCGGATCAGCGGCGAGCTTTACACGTAGTTCAACCAGTTTTCCGCGGTGCAGTTCTGCTTCAGAGGCAAGCTCGGAGAGCGTGTCAATCTTCTTGAGACTCTCGATGTCTTTTGCGGGGGTACCAACGACAATGGGTTCGATGATTCGGAGTCCATCAATAGAATGCAGGTCGCGAAATCGGGACTGGGCAGTGGCCTTGCGGGACGTCTGGATCGTGCTGCTGTTGTTCGTCTGATAGCGCGAGGTGGTCTCAGCCTTGGCGATCACCCCAGGACTGACACCTGCCGTCGCGTCAATCGATGCTTCGCTACCCTCGCTGGCCTGCTCAGACTTGGAATCCGTCACCTCGCCGTTCTGCGAGGACAAAAGACTTAAGAGACTTACTTCGTCGAGATAGATGAACTCGCGAAGATCTGGGCGTTTCGGATCAGCCGTAGTTTGGTTGGGTACGACGGCGGGCTTCCTGCGAAACAAACGCTGCCACCACGATGCCGCACTCATGCCGCTACCTCCGCCATGACAGATCGACGAGTGGGGTTACCCGCAAATCGTGGACACGTAGTGGAGCTACCTAGTGGTTAGGCAGCTATTTCTTTTCTGCTAGTGATTAGACCAATTTGGTTCTCAAAGTCGACGGGGCTGACCATACCGAGTGCGGAATGTCGGCGTCGACGGTTGTAGACGACTTCAATCCAGTAGGCAACGGCCTTGCGTGCAGCATCACGGGTCGTCCAGCGCTTACGGTCGTAGAACTCGGTTTTAAGCGTCGACCAGAACGACTCAGCCATCGCGTTATCGAAGCACACACCAGTACGCCCCACGGACTGAGCAATGCTCAGGCTGCGGCAAACCTCCCAGAGCTGCTCGCTAGTGAATTGAGCTCCGCGGTCAGCGTGAAACACCAGCCCATCAGGAACGTCACCACGCAACGTGTGCGCCATCCGCAGGGCTCGCTCGACCAGGGAAGTATCTTGAACGCTATCCATAGCCCAGCCCAGCACCCGGCGGGAATGGCCATCGCGGACCGCGCACAAGTACAACCAGCCTTCACCGGTGCGCAAGTAGGTAATATCTGACATCCACACCCGGTTGAGCTCACCAGTATCAAACATGCGCTTGACCAGGTCAGGAAGCGTGGACTTACGCTTAGCTTGAATCGTTGTCACCGGGACAAAGGCCCGCGGTGAAATCCCCTCAATCCCCATCATGCACATCCGTTTAGCCACAGTCTTACGGTTAAGCGCAATGTGGTAGCGCTCGGCAAGTTCTGCGGTGATCCGCGGCGCACCATAAACCTCATCGGAGTCTTTCCAAATCCGGTGAATCTTGCGGTCAACATCATCGTAAAATGCTGCACGATCATCTTCGCCCGATAGTCGCTTCTGCTGCGTATGGGCCCATTTGTAGTATCCAGACCGAGACACTTTTAAAAGCCGTGCCATGCGCTTGATGCTGTAGTTCGCCTTCTCCTGCTGCATCAATTCGAACTTTTCTGCTCGCGTTGCTTCGCAGCGAAGAAGGCTGTCGCTTTTGACAAAAACTCGTTATCCATCTTGGCTTCAGCCAGCTCCCGACGAAGACGAGCATTCTCAGCACGAAGATCAGCCTCGCTCATCCCATCTGATGCTCCTCGGCGCTCACGCTCGAGTTTGACCCACCGGCCTAAAAGCCCGGCGGACACACCAATCTTCTTAGCCACATGAGCAATCGGACGCCGCGACTCTATTACCAGGTTCGCGGCTTCACGCCGATACTCCGGCGTGTACTTCTTGCGCTGTTGACTCACAATGAACATCCTCTCCTACGGACACAAGATCCGCACTAATAGGGTGTCCACTAAACGAGGGTAACCTCAAGATCGCCAGCACCGGCTACTGTGTGCTTCGGCCAGACACCTCCGTCGTTCTCACGAACTTCTTAGCGCACATTCTTGGTGCCGACACCTTCCGTCAATACGTTGAGGCGAACCAGGTCGCGGGTAACTATCCCTCAATCCCCGACAATCGTGTCAGGGCTTATCGAATCCCGGTTCCGCCTCTCGAGGTGCAGCGGGAGATCGTGCGAGTGTTGGATCAGTTCACTCAGCTGGAAGCGGAGCTGGAAGCGGAGCTGGAAGCCCGCCGCACACAGTACGACTATTACGCAGGCGAACTCCTAACGGTGGAGCAGGATGTTCCTCGTGTGAAGTTCGGAGACGTCGCGACGATCGTCCGCGGCGCTTCTCCGCGCCCGATTCAGCAGTTCCTGACCGATGATCCGGACGGTGCGCCGTGGATCAAGATTGGCGATGTCCCGGCGGATGGCAAGTACATCACGCGAACCGGCCAGCGTGTCACCCTCGCTGGCGCAGCGAAATCACGGCGCGTGATGCCTGGTGACTTTGTGCTCTCCAACTCAATGAGCTTCGGACGTCCATACATCTCAAAGATCGAGGGGTATATCCACGACGGTTGGCTTGCGATCAGTGATTTTGGGGACTCCTACGTTGCGGACTACCTCTATTACTTGCTTCGTTCGGCTCCGGTGCAGGAGGAGTTCAAGCGCCGAGCAGGCGCGGGAACAGTCCAGAACTTGAATGCGGATATCGTGCGGTCGGTGGAGATCCCGCTTCCGCCGCGCGAGGTGCAAGAGCGCGTCGTTGCTCTACTCGATCGCTTCGATGCTCTTGTCAACGACCTCAGCGTCGGCCTACCTGCCGAGCTGGCGGCGCGGCGTAAGCAGTACGAGTACTACCGCGACAAGCTGCTCACGTTCGAGGAGGCTGCGGCATGACCAATTTGACTCCACGTAAATATGATCCGATCGCGGTGTCGTCGGAGAGCACGGTTGTTGCTGAGTACATCCCTGACGGGGTGGGTGCTGGCTCGTATCAGTCGGAGGCGGAGCTTGAGCGTGAGCTGATCCGTCTGCTTGACTCTCAGGCGTACGAGTATCTGCCGATCACGTCGGAAACGCAGTTGGTCGCGAACCTTCGTGCACAGCTTGAAGCGCTGAACTCGGTGACGTTCTCGGATGCTGAGTGGGAGCAGTTCTTCTCGGAGCGGATCGCGGGCGCGAACGATGGCATCGTTGAGAAGACGGTGCGGATCCAGGAGGATCACGTTCAGCTGATGAAGCGTGATGACGGTTCGGTGAAGAACATCCTGCTGATCGATAAGCAGAACATTCACAACAACCGTCTGCAGGTGATCAACCAGTACGAGATCGGCCAGGGCGACGGCGGTTCTGCTCGATCAAATCGCTACGACGTAACGGTGCTGGTGAACGGGCTGCCGATGGTGCACATCGAGCTAAAGCGTCGAGGCGTTGATATTCGTGAAGCGTTCAACCAGATCGACCGGTACCAGCGGGACAGTTTCTGGGCAGGCTCTGGGCTCTTCGAGTATGTGCAGTTGTTCGTGATCTCGAATGGCACGTTGACGAAGTATTACTCGAACACCACTCGTCGCCAGCACTTGAGCGAAGCGGCTGGCTCTAAGCGGGTGCGGAAGACGTCGAACTCGTTCGAGTTCACGTCGTGGTGGGCGGATGCGCAGAACAAGCCGATCCAGGATCTGTCGGCGTTTGCCAAGACGTTTTTCGCGAAGCATTCTCTGCTGAACATCCTGACGAAGTACTGCGTGCTCACCGCTGACCGGATGTTGCTGGTGATGCGCCCGTATCAGATCATGGCGACTGAGCGGATTCTGCAGAAGATTGATATCTCTGCGAACTACAAGACCCTCGGCACTGTCGCTGCGGGCGGGTACGTCTGGCACACCACCGGGTCCGGTAAGACCCTGACCTCGTTCAAGGCGGCGCAGCTCGCGTCAAAGCTGCAGAGCGTCGACAAGGTGCTGTTCGTCGTGGACCGTAAGGACCTCGACTATCAGACGATGCGGGAGTACGACCGGTTCGAGAAGGGCGCAGCGAACTCCAACACCTCGACCGCGGTGCTCAAGAAGCAGCTCGAAGATCCGGGCGCACGGATCATCATCACGACGATCCAGAAGCTCTCAACGTTCATCGCTGCGAACAAGAGGCACGCGATCTATGACGGGCACGTCGTGATCATCTTCGACGAGTGTCACCGTTCGCAGTTTGGCGATATGCACACCGCGATCACGAAGGCGTTCAAGCGGTATAACCTGTTTGGTTTCACGGGAACGCCGATCTTCGCGGCGAATTCCGGCAGTGGCGGGAACCCGCAGTTGAAGACCACAGAGCAGGCGTTCGGTGAGAAGCTGCACACCTACACGATCGTCGATGCGATCACCGATAAGAACGTGCTGCCCTTCCGGATCGACTACGTCAATACCATCAAGGTCGGCAACGTCGTCGATAAGCAGGTCTCGGCGATTGACACCGAGAAAGCACTGCTCGCCCCGGAGCGGATCAGCCAGATCGTGAAGTACACGCTCGGGCACTTCGATCAGAAGACCAAGCGTGCCGAGCACTACACGCTCGGGGAGCGCCGCGTGCGTGGCTTTAACGCACTATTTGCCACGGCGTCGATTGATGCCGCACGAACCTACTACAACCACTTCCAGCTTCAACAGGAGGGTCTGCCCTCTGACAAGCGACTGAAGGTCGGTCTGATCTACTCCTATGGTGCAAACGACGCCGTCGAAGATGGTGCGCTTGACGAAGAGGGCTTCGACACCGGCGCGTTGAACATGGATGCGCGCTCGTTCCTGGAGGATGCGATCCAGGACTACAACGACATGTTTGGCACGTCCTTCGACACTTCTGCCGACCGGTTCCAGAACTACTACAAAGACCTCTCGCTCAAGTTGAAGCGGCGCGAGATTGACCTGGTCATTGTCGTGAACATGTTCCTCACCGGCTTCGACGCAACCACGCTGAATACCCTGTTCGTCGATAAGAACCTGCGCGCACACGGGCTGATCCAGGCATACTCGCGCACCAACCGCATCCTGAACTCCGTCAAGACCTACGGCAACATCGTTAGCTTCCGCGACCTCGAAGAAGAGACCAACGACGCGATCGCGCTCTTCGGAAACAAAGACGCCCGCGGTGTTGTACTGCTCAAACCGTACGGCGAGTACTACAACGACTACGCAGAGAAAGCTCATGAACTCCTGACCGACTTCCCTCTCGGCCAGCCGATCATCGGCGAGAGCGCTCAGAAAGAATTCATTGCTCTGTTCGGTGCGATCTTGCGCCTGCAGAACATCCTCACCTCGTTCGACGAGTTCACCGGCAACGCAATCCTCACCGACCGACAGGGCCAGGACTACCGCAGCATCTACCTCGACCTGTATGCGGAGTTCCGCAAGGACAAGGATGCCGATAAGGAGCAGATCAACGACGACGTGGTCTTCGAGATCGAGCTGATCAAGCAGGTTGAGATCAACGTCGATTACATCCTCATGCTCGTCCAGAAGTACCGTGATGAACGCGGCGACGGTGACGACAAAGAGATCCGCGCCGAAATCACCCGCGCCGTGGACGCCAGCCCGACCCTGCGCAACAAGAAAGACCTTATCGAGGACTTTGTCGATTCCCTCTCCGTGGACGGTGAGATCGACCAGGAATGGCGCGCATTCATCGCCGCCAAGCGCGAAGCCGAACTCGACACAATCATCGCCGATGAGAACCTTCGCCCCGACGAGACCCGCGTCTTCGTCGAGACCGCGTTCCGGGACGGTCAGATCCGCACCAGCGGCACAGCAATTACGAAAGTGCTTCCGCCCGTGTCGCGCTTCTCTGCTGATGGCGGACACGGCGAGAAGAAGCAACGCGTGATCCAGAAGCTTGGCGCGTTCTTCGAGCGGTTCTTCGGGCTGAGCGCCCGGGGTGGCGACTGATGCTGAAGCGAATCGAGTGGATGAAGAACTGTGGATTCTTCGAGAATTACCAGTGGGACTCGACGCTGCCCGATTTTGCACGCATCAACGTCATCTATGGCCCGAACGGTACAGGCAAGACCTCGCTGGCAGGGGCCATTGACGGGCTACGAAATGCGGCAGACGCAGAAGGTTTTCGACGTCTCTCTGTGGCAATTGACGACGGTGTAGCACGAACAACCAACGGCAGTGACGATGATCTCTTCGATCGAATCCATGTCTTCAGTGAGCATTACGTTGCACGAAGTCACAACTTCACCGCTGGAAACGCTGATATGCCTGCCGTTCTCACCATCGGAGAGAAACCCGCCGACGCAGAGCGGAAGCTCGAAAAGCTTCGGGAAGAACTGGCGAACAAAACTAAGGAACGCGAACACCAAACGAAGATCGAGCGCGACGCTAACCAGGCCATCGATACTGCATACCGCACCGTGTCCCAGCAGGTCGTCGACGCCGCAAGTAGAGCCGGTGGTCGATGGCACTCGCGTAGCAACTTCAGCGCTGGTACGGTGCGTAACGCCTTCGCAGGATCTCACGCCGCCTGGAGACTACTCACTGAGCAGGAGCTGCAGAACAATATCGGAGTCGTTAACTCCGACAAAGCCGATGCGATACCCAAGAATCAGCTTACGGTTGCCGCACCTGATGGGCTGCGCCAACGCCTGGCGACTGCGCTTTCCACAACCCCAACGACCATCATCCTCGACACGTTGGAAGCCCATCCAGATGCGACGAGTTGGGTCGATGAAGGACGGCATCTCCACGGCGGCGTCGAGACCTGCATCTTCTGTGGCGCTCCGCTTTCTGACGAACGGCGCACCCTCATTGACCAGCACTTCTCTGATGCCGTTCAGCGTCTGCAGTCGGATCTCCACTCCGCGATCACTGACCTTCGAGCAGTAACAACGTCGGTAGACGCTGCGATTGCAGGTCTCCCAAGCAAAGGTCTCTTCTTCGAAGACCTCCGGCCACGCTACGACGAGGCGAACACCGAGGTTCGGACGGAACTGACAGCCCTCAAGTCCTGGGCCACCGAAGTACTTGCAAGAGCCGAGACGAAGCTAAGTAACGTCCTGAGTCCAGTGGATTCGGTCGTTGCTGAGCCACCAACAGTGTCGGCGACGGCAATGCTCGGGCTCAGAACTGAGCACAACGATCGTGTCAGCCAGCACGACCAACTGGTCCAGGCGGCAGCACAGGCAATCGAACTGCACTACCTGAAGGCGTCGGAGTCGAGCGTCAGCGAAAACTCCGCCAAAGCCGCTGCAGCCAAAGCTGAGGGCAAAGCTCTCGACGAGACCATCGCTGACATTCGTTCCAACATCACCTCTCTCGAAACCGTCGACGGTGACCCGATGCCGAGTGCGAAGGTTCTCACTGACGAGGTGACACGACTGCTCGGTCGCAACGAGCTCAAGTTTGAACTGGGAGACGGACGTTATCGAGTCACCCGTGACGGGCAGCCTGCGCAGGGACTCAGTCTCGGCGAGCGAACCGCTATCACGCTGATTCACTTCCTGGAGCAAGTCGCCAAGTTCGACTCGTCCAAGGGGAAGCCCATTGTGATCATCGACGACCCCGTCTCCAGCCTCGATAGCGACATCTTCATGGGGGTCTCCGCTTATATCTGGACCGAAACGATCGTGAAGGATCACGTCGCCCAGCTGTTCCTGCTCACGCATAATTTCGAGCTTTTCCGGCAGTGGGATATCCAGATCGAGGCGCTTCATAGAAGCGGCAAGATGGAGGACGGCCGCAAGTTCAAGGAGGTCTATCCAACCAATTTCTACGAGATTCGCTCACGGCATCTAACGCAAGGCGGCACGACGAAGCGGCGTCCGGCGCTTACAAAGTGGCCTCCCTCAGAGCGTGAACGCAAGATGATTCGTTCGACCTATCATCATGCGTTCATGGCTCTGGCTGATGCGCGGCTCCAGCTCGCCGAAGACGATTCCACGGAGAACCGGCTCAACGCTCAGCTGCTATTTCCAAACGTCATCCGACGAGTGCTCGAGAGCTTCCTCGCCTTCAAACATCCCGAGTGGGTCGGCAATCTCAATAGTGCAATGCGGAAGTCGGCAGACCTGCTGCGAGCAGCGGACTATCAGGGCAACGCGGACGCGCTTCGACTTCGACTCATCAGGTACTCGCACGCGTATTCTCACAGCGAGTCCCCTGCGACAGATATCACTGTTAGTCCGGATGAAGTTGCAACCGCGATTTCTTCGGTTTTTGAATTTATGCGCTGTCTTGACGCCGATCATTTCATTGGCCTGTGCGAGGTGGCGGACATCGATCCGGAGTCCTTGCTTCCACCCACTCCCGAAGATGTCGATGCTGCAAGTAGTCCGGTGGGAGCGTTTGAGGTATGAGTAATCCGATGTTCATCGGTCAGCTATTCAAAACGCTTCGAGTCGATCACGAGGACCAGACAGTTCATTTTCAGACACAGGGCGGTCAGATCGGCCGTGTCTCGAATTTAAACGGAACTGACAAGATCGAACCTGGCGACTTGCTCATCGTTGGGCAAAACGGCTGGGAATTTGCGCCTAGTGATCTCTGGCACGATTCGGGCCAGATCGGTGCGGTGCGACGAGTTATGGATGACGGCTCCATCATTGTTGACAGCGGAGTCGGATTCCAGCGCGTCAAGAATACGCGCAAAGTGATTGTCAAACCCGGCAACATGGTGGAGTACAACGACGCCCAAGGCGTGCTGGAAGTGGTCTCTGAGCGCCCTATCAAAAGCGGGATTATCGGTGACGACACTGAGAACGTTGAGTCCGAGTACCTCCGCGACAACGCAACCGAAGGTCCAACCTTTGAGGACTTTGGCGGATACCCGGACGTAGTGGCTCGGGCCAAAGAGCTTATTGAGACCCAGCTCGAGCGTCGGGAGCAACTCGATAAGATCGGCGCCCGCCCGGTCAAGGGAGTTCTGTTTACGGGGCAGCCTGGCACCGGAAAGACACATCTAGCGCGAATTATTGCCAGGGAGTCCAAAGCAGACTTCTACTTGATCAGCGGCCCGTCGATCATCAGTAAGTGGCTCGGAGACACCGAGGGTACACTTCGAAGGATCTTTGAGGCGGCAACCAAGAGCGAGAGCGGTCGGGCGATCATCTTCTTCGATGAGATCGATAGCATCGCCGAGAAGCGAACTGGCGACTCGCACGAGGCTTCTAAGCGACTGGTCGCCCAACTCCTCACTCTGATGGACGGCTTCGACAACAAGGGCAAGAGCGTGATCGTCATCGCCGCTACAAACCGGGTCGACACACTTGACCCCGCGTTGACTCGACCTGGTCGATTCGATTGGGAGATTGAGTTCGGTCTCCCTTCCCTCGCGGATCGGTATGAGATTCTCAAGGTCGCAGGTGCTCACCTCAAGACCGCGCCGGTTATGCCGTTGGAAGATATTGCCAGGCTCACCCACGGTTGGTCGGCCGCTGAGCTGACGTTCATTTGGACAGAAGCGGCCCTCGTCGCTGCTGGCGACTCCCGAAGTGAGATCGCCCCCGAGGACGTAGCGCAGGCGCTTGAGCGGATCGCTTTGCGGCCTCGTGAGGTTACCCTCGTTTAGTGGACACCCTATTAGTGCGGATCTTGTGTCCGTAGGAGAGGATGTTCATTGTGAGTCAACAGCGCAAGAAGTACACGCCGGAGTATCGGCGTGAAGCCGCGAACCTGGTAATAGAGTCGCGGCGTCCGATTGCTCATGTGGCTAAGAAGATTGGTGTGTCCGCCGGGCTTTTAGGCCGGTGGGTCAAACTCGAGCGTGAGCGCCGAGGAGCATCAGATGGGATGAGCGAGGCTGATCTTCGTGCTGAGAATGCTCGTCTTCGTCGGGAGCTGGCTGAAGCCAAGATGGATAACGAGTTTTTGTCAAAAGCGACAGCCTTCTTCGCTGCGAAGCAACGCGAGCAGAAAAGTTCGAATTGATGCAGCAGGAGAAGGCGAACTACAGCATCAAGCGCATGGCACGGCTTTTAAAAGTGTCTCGGTCTGGATACTACAAATGGGCCCATACGCAGCAGAAGCGACTATCGGGCGAAGATGATCGTGCAGCATTTTACGATGATGTTGACCGCAAGATTCACCGGATTTGGAAAGACTCCGATGAGGTTTATGGTGCGCCGCGGATCACCGCAGAACTTGCCGAGCGCTACCACATTGCGCTTAACCGTAAGACTGTGGCTAAACGGATGTGCATGATGGGGATTGAGGGGATTTCACCGCGGGCCTTTGTCCCGGTGACAACGATTCAAGCTAAGCGTAAGTCCACGCTTCCTGACCTGGTCAAGCGCATGTTTGATACTGGTGAGCTCAACCGGGTGTGGATGTCAGATATTACCTACTTGCGCACCGGTGAAGGCTGGTTGTACTTGTGCGCGGTCCGCGATGGCCATTCCCGCCGGGTGCTGGGCTGGGCTATGGATAGCGTTCAAGATACTTCCCTGGTCGAGCGAGCCCTGCGGATGGCGCACACGTTGCGTGGTGACGTTCCTGATGGGCTGGTGTTTCACGCTGACCGCGGAGCTCAATTCACTAGCGAGCAGCTCTGGGAGGTTTGCCGCAGCCTGAGCATTGCTCAGTCCGTGGGGCGTACTGGTGTGTGCTTCGATAACGCGATGGCTGAGTCGTTCTGGTCGACGCTTAAAACCGAGTTCTACGACCGTAAGCGCTGGACGACCCGTGATGCTGCACGCAAGGCCGTTGCCTACTGGATTGAAGTCGTCTACAACCGTCGACGCCGACATTCCGCACTCGGTATGGTCAGCCCCGTCGACTTTGAGAACCAAATTGGTCTAATCACTAGCAGAAAAGAAATAGCTGCCTAACCACTAGGTAGCTCCACTACGTGTCCACGATTTGCGGGTAACCCCAGGACCTCTACGACCGCATCAGTCTCGCGCCCGAGTTTCGCCGCGGCGTCGAAACACTCCTCCGGCACGGGCTGAAGCAACTTCGCGCTGACACGGAAGCCGAACGTGAACAGCTTGAGAACACGAAGCAGACCATCGAGCGTCGCCAACGCAAGTTCCTCGAAGCCCACTACAACGACGCGATCCCCATCGACATGCTCCGCACCGAGCAGAAACGCCTCGACGCAGAACTCTCTGCCACGACCCGGAGCCTGGACGCCCTCAACGCCGACCTCACCGAGGCCGACGAACTCATCGAGATCGCGCTCGACATCGCCCAGCACGCCGGAAACACCTACCGGCAAGCCCCCGAGCACATCCGCCGCATGTTCAACCAGCTCCTCTTCGACAAACTCCTCGTCACCACCGACGACAACGGCCAGCACCACGTCGAGGCAACCTCCCGGGCACCATTCGACGTCATCTACAGCCCAGACACCCGAGCACTCGTCCATGAGACACGACACGCACAGCACGACGCCACCCCCGACAGCACGGGGCAAACGAAAAAGCCCGCCGAAACCGGCGGGCTCTCCCTGGACGTACTGTCCGATCAGTTCATTGCTCTTGTCGAGGGTTCGAGTAAGAGCATCATGGTGGAGCTAACGGGATTCGAACCCGTGACCTTCTGCATGCCATGCAGACGCGCTACCAACTGCGCCATAGCCCCAATTTTTTGGGCGTCGCCGTAGCGACTCCAGCAATATTACACGCTCATGGGGCGGCAGCGAAATCCGGCGGGAGGTTCAGTGATGTGAGCCTCACCCACCCAGCGCCCTCGCGCGCTCGCCTGACTTCCACGACAGCGCGGTGACAGTTGCCCATACTCGCAAGGCCATAAAAATCGCCTAGACCCGCGCCAATCATCGCGGACAGACCAAGAGAAATCGCGGCGCCGTGCGCGACAACGATGACGGTGCCGGCCTCGTGACGATCACTGAACTCGCGACAGGCTGCATCGAACCGACGCGCGACATCCGCCCTGTGCTCGACTCGAGCCTTCTCGAGCCCGCTCGAGACACCGGCGCGCCACAGCGCAAACTCGAGAGGCCACCCCTTTTCGATCTCCTCGCGGGTCAGCCCCTCCCAGTCGCCAAAGCCGCGTTCGCGCAGGCGAGCGTCGGATGAAACCTCTAACCGGTGAGGCGCCGCGATTGCCTCCGCCGTCGCCATCGCACGCCTGAGCGGTGAGGAGTACACGGTCGTGATGCTCTTATCCCTCGCAAGGGACTCTCCCACCGCACGTGCCTGGGCGAGACCCGACTCGTTGAGGGGGATATCGGAGGCACCTTGAATGCGGCCGGCATAGTTGTAGTCCGTTTGCCCGTGACGCACGAGGATGAGGTGAGAAGCCATTACTTCTCCTGCGCCTCCGCATCGCGGCCGAGGTCAAGATCCAAGTCGATCGCCGGGGCATCGCGCCACAGGCGTTCAAGGGCGTAAAACGCGCGGTCCTCCGCGTGCTGGACGTGCACGACGATGTCGGTGAAGTCGAGGAGGATCCAGCGAGCATCGTTCTCGCCCTCGCGCCGCTTCGGCTTGTAGCCCGCTTTGAACATTTCCTCTTCCACACCATTGACGATCGCGTTCACCTGGCGTTCCGAGTCGCCTGAACACACAACGAACACGTCGGTGATGACGAGCTGCTCAGACACGTCGAGCGCGATCACGTTGCCCGCGAGCTTGTCGGCCGCAGCCTGCCCGGCGATGCGGGCCATGTCAATGGATTCCTGGGTTGCGGTCACGAAGCGAGTCCTCCAGAAAGGTCATAGGGAACGGTCTCGGGAATGGGGGCGATCGCTTTCGCGATGCCGGGGCCAATCACGCCGGTCACGAGAAGCACAACGAGGGTAATCGCGATCGCTGCGACGAGCAACCACGTGATCCACATGCCGATTCCGCCGGAGGTGCGACTCGGCTTGTCGAGCACCGTCCCGTCGAAGCGAGCCGCTGGCTTCGGCTCAGGTGCCTGATCGGCGGGAAGGTCACCAACCTCGAGCCACTCGGAGGCGTCGGAGAGCGGTGTCCCGTCGCTCGTCTCGTATACGGGGGCGGGTTCAGTTTCAGGATCGGCAGGCTTGGGTGCGAGTGCCTCGGAAGCGCTCGGCACCGACGTTTCGGGATCGGCGGGGACCGAGGTCCAGGCCGACGCCTGCCCAGCCTCGGCTGATTCTTGCTCGGTGGGTTCGAGGGCCGGCTCTGCGAGTGCGGTCTCGACGTTTTCGGCCCCGTCGATGGCGTCGCTCGCCTCGGGAGTGTCCGCACCCTCGGCATTGTCGAGCTCTTGAGGATCGAGAGTCGCGGTCGCGTACGCATCAGTCGTGGGTTCGTCAGGGGTTACGACTGCTCGTCCGAAGCGGGCACCGGGCCATGAACCCTTCTTCGTGCCGACGCTAGCCGCGGGAAGATCGTCACTCAGGGGGTCCGAGGTAGCTGCCGAAGCCTCCTGAGGCGCGGTCTTTTCCGCAGCCTTGCCGTCTTCGGTCTCCACGGCCGCGACTGGCTCGGAGGATCCCTGCACTTCAGCCTTGGCCTCCACCGCGGGTTCCACGGGGACATCGGCGCGGCGCTTTGCGCGCTTGCCGGTGTAGTGCTTCAGCTCGGGAAGCTGATCGTCTGCGACCGGAGGGATCACCGCCGTGCGGCGCGCATAAAGCGTGAGATCGCCCGTCACGCCGCGAGTTGCCGACGTGTTGTTCTCGTCTCCGCTCACTGCACGAGCGCGGCGCCCGTGCCGACGACCGGAAAGCTGCGTCTCAGTTCCCGTCATGCTCACTTCCTAGATAGAGCTTGTATTTGTTGATGTATTGCACGACGCCGTCAGGGACGAGGTACCACACCGGTACCCCCCGCTTGACGCGCGTGCGGCAGTCAGTTGACGAAATCGCCATTGCGGGCACCTCGATGAGGGTCACCCCGCTTGGCGGGAGGCCATCGGTGTTGATGTCGTGGCCGGGGCGCGTGACCCCCACGAAGTGCGCGAGGTCAAAAATCTCGCTGTAGTCCTTCCACGTGAGGATGTTCGTGAGAGCGTCCGCACCCGTGATGAAGAACAGGTCGTCGTTCGGCAATTGCGCACGAAGGTCGCGAAGCGTATCGATCGTGTAGGTCTGCCCCGGTCGATCGATATCGACGCGCGAAACCGTAAAGCGCGGGTTCGCAGCCGTTGCCACGACCGTCATGAGGTAACGGTGTTCGGGGTCGGAAATCTCTTTGCCCGACTTCTGCCACGGGCGCCCAGTGGGGACAAAGATCACCTGGTCAAGACCAAAAACCGACTGGACTTCGCTCGCGGCAACGAGGTGGCCGTGATGGATCGGATCAAAAGTCCCCCCCATCACGCCAATCCGGCGCTTTGCGCTCATGTGGAAGGTCTCAGCGGGAGGTGCCGCGGCGGTTCTCGCGCTCAACCTCGGCGACTGTCTTCGCGTTCGAGGACGGTTCCTGGTGGAGACCGCTGAAGAGCGACGTGATCACGAGCAAAAGCATGAGGATCACAAACGCCGCGACGCCGAACACGGCGGGGTGCGGCCCGTGAGCGTGTGCGGCGGCCTCTTCGGCGAGGATCAGAGAATCAGCGTGCATGCCAGACCTTTCGCAATCGTTCATCCCATCGAGGGGCTATGCCATTGTTCCACACATTGCCCCGCGCGCGAGGGTTACGCCGCGAAGCTCACCCCCTCACGTGGCCTTCGCCTCGCACAATCCAGGTGGTACTCGTGAGCTCACGCAGGGCCATGGGTCCGCGCGCGTGCAACTTTTGCGTGGAGATCCCGATCTCCGCGCCGAAACCAAATTCGCCCCCGTCGCTAAAGCGCGTCGAGGCATTGACCATGATGACAGCGGAGTCGAGTCCCGCGATAAAGGCCCGTTCACTCTCAATCGAGGCGGTGAGGATTGATTCGGTATGCCCGCTCGTGTGAAGACGGATGTGCTCCACCGCTTCGTGCACATCGGCAACAACTTTGATAGCGAGGTCCAGCGATAGGTACTCGGTGAAGAAATCTTCCTCTCGAGCTTCCACGACGCGCGCGGGCCCGCCGTGGAGCACCGCATAGGAGCGGGGATCCGCGTGCAGCACCACGTTTTTCGGGGCGAGCGCCTCAGCTAGACGCGGAAGGAAATCCTGGGCGATGCGTTCGTGGACGAGGATGTTTTCGAGCGCATTGCAGACTCCCACGCGCTGGGTTTTCGCATTCACCACGATGTCAATCGCGCGGTCAAGATCCGCGCTTTCATCGACAAAAATGTGCGTGTTGCCCGTGCCGGTCTCGATCGTCGGCACAAGGCTCTCCTCGACAACGCGGGAGATGAGGCCCGCCCCGCCGCGAGGGATGAGGACATCAACGAGACCCCGAGCGCGCATGAGGGCACTGACGCCCTCACGCCCGAGGTCATCGAGGGAGGCCACGAGTTCCGCGGGAAACCCTTCGCCCGTGAGCGCGGTCCGGATCGACTCCACCAGGGCTCGATTCGTGGACGATGCGGCGCTTCCTCCCCGAAGGATGACGGCATTGCCCGACTTGAGTGCGAGGGCTGCCGCGTCAACGGTGACGTTGGGCCTGGCCTCGTAGATCATGCCGATCACCCCGAGCGGGACGCGGACTTCGGTGAGCGAAAGCCCGTTCTCGAGCACCCCGCCGCGCACAACCTCGCCGACCGGATCGGCAAGGGCGGTAGTCGCGCGCACCTGAGCGGTAATCGCCTGCATGCGAGACGGGTTCAACGCGAGGCGATCTCTCAAACCCGGATCAATCCCGCTCTCATCCGCACGGGCTAGATCCTCGGCATTCGCCTCGAGGATTCGAGCGCAATCCGCGTCAAGCTTCGCGGCGATCGCGCGCAGAAGGGAATCCTTTCGCGCGCGATTCTCGCGTGCAATCGTGCGTTGGGCGCGCTTGGCGCGCGCAGCAATGGCGTGGACCCTCTCGGTCACCGTGGACTGCTCATTCATGAGCACCACTTATAGCGCATTTCTCCCACCAAAGCGTCTATTTCAGCAGCACGAGATCGTCCCTGTGCACAACCGTGTGCACCCCGATCTCGCTTTCGCGCGCGGCAATCTCTTCCGATGTGAGCCCCATGATGCGCGAGATAGCGTCGGAAGAAAAATACGTGAGCCCGCGTGCCCGTACCCGCCCCGAGCTGTCAGCGATGTCCACGGGAGATCCGGCCGCGAACGTGCCCTCTACGCGCGTGATTCCCACGGGAAGAAGCGAACGCCTCTGCTCGACAACCGCGTGTACCGCGCCCTCGTCGAGCACCAGGGTGCCCTCCCCGCGGCTCGCGTACATGAGCCACATGAGTCGAGACCGCCGGCGACCCGTGGTGCGCGCCGGAAAGAACGTGCCGAAATCCTCGCCTGAGAGAACGGCATCGAATCTCGCGGGAAGTGTGAGAACGCACGCGGTTCCCGTAATGGTGGCGTCATGCGCGGCGGAAAGCTTCGTCACCATCCCACCGGTTCCGACGGTCGACCCGCGTGAGCCGATTTCGACCCCTTCGAGTTTCGCCGCATCTTTCACACAGGCGATCCTCTCGGCCTCGGGTTCCTTAGGCGGGCGTGTGAAAAGGCCATCGACATCGGTGAGAAGAACGAGGAGGTCGGCTCCCGTCACTTGCGCGACGAGGCTCGCGAGGCGGTCGTTGTCGCCGAAGTGGATCTCGCGAGTGGCGACCGTGTCGTTCTCATTGACGATGGGGACCGCCCCTGCGGCGAGCAGTGCGTTGAGCGATGCCCGCACGTTCCTATATTTCTCGGGGTGAACCATGTCGTCCTCGGTGAGCAACACCTGCCCCACGAGCACGTTGCTCATGCCGAAGGCCTGCGACCATTCACGAATGAGCATGCCTTGCCCGACCGAAGCGAGCGCCTGGCTATCGGTGATCGACTCGGGTCGCGCGTTAAACCCCATCGGGCGAAGCGCCGCGGCGATCGCGCCCGAGCTGACAATGACGACCTCGCGCCCCTCGTGAACGAGGCGCGACACGCTCGAAGCCAGTGCCCAAATCGCGTTGCGGTTGAGGTCACCGCTTGGAAGCGTGAGCGAACTCGAACCGATTTTCACCACGATGCGCTGTGCGCGCGTGAGAGAGGCCCGCGTATCGAGCCGTGCGGGGTCGTGAACACCGTGCCCGATACGTACCTTGTCGATTCGCGTCATCAGTCGTCTTTCGAAGGATCGGACCAGTGCCCTGCTTGACGTTCCGCCTCCATTGCACTGATGCGGTCCATGCGTTCCTTTACACGCACGCGGCGCACCTCGCGCTTTTCCTGACGCGTCGGGCGGGTACGCTCCTCGAGCCGCATGTCTGTACCGCGCTGGCCGAGGAATTCCGCACCTGTGACCATGGTCGGCTCCCAATCAAACACCACCGCGTCGTCTCCTGGGCCGATCACGACCGTGTCTCCGGCCTTCGCGCCCTTTTTGAAGAGTTCGTCCTCGATACCGAGGCGATTGAGACGGTCGGCGAGGTACCCCACAGCCTCGTCATTTGCGAAGGCCGTCTGACGCACCCATCGCTCGGGTTTGTCACCGCGGATGCGGTACACGCGCTGCCCCTCGAACTCCTCCGGGGTGATCGTAAACCCACCCGAATCCTGGTCCTCGGGGGTAATCGCGATCGTGGGGCGCTCGTCGCGCTCGGGGTCGGGATTTTCGAGGCGCTGGCGCTCCACGAGGGCTCCGAGGGTCAGCGCAAGCTCGCGAAGACCCGCGCGGGTCAGGGCGGACACTTCGAGAACGGGAACACCACGCTCCTTGAGCTCTTCGCGCACCATGTCGGCCATGTCTGAGCCGTCCGGCATATCAACTTTGTTGAGCACGATGACCGTCGGGCGCTCCATGAGGGGCGGGAGGCCAAGCCGACTCGACTCAGAATCGAGCCGTTCAGCGTACGTACGCAGCTCGTTTTCGATGAGCTCGAGATCGTGGACCGGATTGCGCTCCGCTTCCATCGTCGCGGCGTCGAGCACGTGGACGATCACGTGACAACGCTCGATATGCCGAAGAAAGTCGAGGCCGAGCCCCTTGCCTTCGGACGCGCCGGGGATGAGCCCGGGAACGTCAGCCATCGTGAAGCGGAACTGCTCTTGCTCAACCACCCCGAGATTCGGGGTGAGAGTCGTGAACGGGTAATCCGCAATCTTCGGGCGCGCCGCACTCATCGCGGCAATGAGCGAACTTTTACCCGCGCTCGGGAAGCCCACGAGGGCGACGTCGGCGATGGACTTCATCTCGAGAACGAGGGAACGTTCCTCACCTGGTTCGCCTAGGAGAGCAAAGCCGGGCGCCTTGCGCTTCGAACTCGCGAGGGCTGCGTTTCCGAGGCCGCCCTTACCGCCACGCGCCGCAACGAACCGCGTACCTTCGCCGACGAGGTCCGCGAGGAAGTTTCCTTCCTTGTCGCGCACGACGGTACCTTCGGGGACCTGGAGCACGAGATCCGCGCCTTTCGTCCCCTCGCGGAAGTCTCCCTTCCCAAATCCGCCCGACTCGGCGCGACGGTGAGGGAGGTGGTGAAAGTCCATGAGCGTCGTGACATTGCGCGAGACCTCGAGGATGACGTTGCCGCCGTCGCCTCCGTTGGCGCCGTCGGGCCCCGCGAGAGGCTTGAACTTTTCACGCTTGATCGAGGCGCAGCCATTGCCACCATCACCGCCGGTGATGTGGAGAACAGCGCGGTCAATGAAGGTTGCCATGGTGGCCTTTCGACGCGAGCGGATGCGCGAAGAGCGCTCTTGGCACCAGCCTAAGCTGATCCGCTCTGGAGTGCAGGGAGGTTAAACGTGAGGCGGGGAAGGGCCCCGCTGGGCACTTCCCCGCCTCACCTGTGAAAGTGGGCCAGCCTCAGACCGAGGCCACCACGTTCACCACGTTACGGTCGCGCTTACGCGCGAACTCGACGACGCCCTCGGTGAGAGCGAAAAGCGTGTCGTCGCCGCCACGGCCAACGCCCTGGCCCGGGTGGAAGCGGGTGCCGCGCTGGCGAACGATGATCTCGCCCGCGCCAACTTCCTGGCCCGCAAAGCGCTTCACGCCGAGGCGCTGAGCGTTCGAGTCGCGGCCGTTCTTCGAGGAGCTAACGCCCTTCTTTGATGCCATGAGTCAGTACCTTCTCTCGATATTTGAGATCGCTCAGGCGATCTTCGTGACCTTGAGCCGAGTCAGTTCCTGACGGTGGCCCTGGCGCTTCGTGTAGCCGGTCTTGTTCTTAAACTTGAGGATGCGAACCTTGGAACCGCGGAAGTCTTCGATCTTCTCAGCGGTCACGGTGACCTTCTCGAGGTCTTCCTTCGCGGAGGTCACCTTGTCACCGTCAACCAGGAGGACGGGAGCGAACTCTACGGTGTCGCCCGCCTCGCCGGCCACGCGGTTGATCACGATGGTGTCACCAACCGACACCTTCTCCTGACGACCGCCTGCGCGGACGATTGCGTACACCACGTCACTGCTCTTTTCTCGTTGCTGACAATTATGCTGGGTGTTTTCCCTCAAACCGCGCGGGCCACCGGTCGGGGCTTCACGGTCACTGCCGAAAGCGCGACCGCGAGAACCGCTGCGGGAAGGAAAAGTCTACGGCACGAAATGCACCGACGTATAGCTTACGAAATGCATTCCCCAGAATCAACCGTTGCAGGCATCGCGACCTGCGAAAACGCTCGACAATCCTGTGGAACTCATCACGTCACTCGACCTGCGCGTCCCCGCTGTGACCCACGGCAGTGTCCTCGGTCTCAGTGGAGGCACCCGCGGGGGCCTCAGAAGTCGTGGGCGGCTCCGCTGATTCAACGGGTTCGCTGCCCTCAGCCGGCGCGATGACCTGACCGTCAACAGTCACCTCGGGGGCCGAATGACCGGTGCTCGCAGCGGCAATCGAGGCAATCGTTGCGCGCGCGAGGGCACGCGAAGCCTCGTTGTCTTCAAGCCTGTGAACGTCCGAAGCATTCTTTGAATCGACGAGATCCTGCACGGCGTCTTTCGCCGAGGCGGCTTTCTCCTCGGCGGACTGCCCCTTTGACTCTCGCTTCGCCGACTTATTCGAATCGCCGTCTGAGTTGCGCGACTTCTTGGAGCGCCTGCGCGACTTCTTGGGCTCATCGTCGAAGGCGGGCGGCTCGTGATGATGCTGGCCGTCGAGATCGATTTGAATGCCACGCCCATTGCAGGCCTCGCACATGGTCGAGAACGTTTCAACGAGGCCCGCGCCCACGCGCTTGCGGGTCATCTGCACGAGTCCAAGGCTCGTGACTTCCGCGACCTGATGCTTGGTGCGGTCACGCGAAAGGCACTCGATCATGCGGCGCAGCACAAGATCGCGGTTAGCTTCGAGGACCATATCGATGAAGTCCACCACGATAATGCCGCCGATGTCGCGAAGTCGAAGTTGGCGAACGATCTCCTCGGCCGCCTCGAGGTTGTTACGGGTCACGGTTTCTTCGAGCGAACCGCCAGTTCCCGTGAACTTGCCCGTGTTGACGTCAACGACGGTCATGGCCTCGGTGCGATCGATGACGAGCGAACCGCCGGAGGGCAGGTAGACCTTGCGGTCCATCGCCTTCATGAGCTGCTCATCCACGCGGTATTTCGCGAAGGAATCCTTCTCCCCCACGTGTTTCGTGACGCGCTCGAGAAGATCGGGGGCGACCTCGCTAATGTATTCGTGCAGCTCCCTGTAGACGCTTTCGCCTTCGACGATGAGCGACGTGAAATCTTCATTGAAGATGTCGCGCACAACCTTGATCGCGAGATCCGGTTCGGTTGAGAGCGCGGTCGGGGCGTTCTTGCCCTTGGCGCTCGCTTTTTCGATCTTCTCCCACTGCTTCTGGAGTCGCTCGACGTCACGCTTGAGTTCGTCTTCGCTCGCGCCTTCAGCCGCGGTGCGCACGATAACGCCCGCTTCCGCGGGAACGATCGACTTGAGGATCTTCTTGAGGCGCGCACGCTCCTTGTCGGGAAGCTTCCGGCTGATGCCGGTCATCGATCCACCCGGGACATAAACGAGGTAGCGACCAGGCAGAGAGATCTGGCTCGTTAGGCGCGCGCCCTTGTGGCCAATTGGATCCTTCGTCACCTGGACCAGCACGGGATCGCCCGCCTTGAGAGCGGATTCGATGCGGCGCGGCTGCCCCTCGAGGCCAGCGGCATCCCAATTGACCTCGCCCGCGTAGAGCACGGCGTTGCGACCGCGACCGATATCAACGAAGGCAGCTTCCATCGACGGGAGAACGTTTTGGACCTTACCGAGGTAGACGTTGCCCACCATCGACGTGTGCGACTTCTGCGCCACGTAGTGCTCGACGAGGATGTTGTCCTCGAGCACCACGATCTGGGTTCGGCCCGGTCGTTCGCGCACGATCATCGTGCGCTTGACGGACTCGCGGCGAGCGAGGAACTCCGACTCGGTAATCGAGTGGCGCCTACGCCCGGACTCGCGGCCCTCGCGACGGCGCTGCTTCTTCGCTTCCAGGCGAGTCGAACCCTTGACAGCCTTGACTTCGTCCCGCGCCTCGCGAACCTTGACGACGGTGTTCGGCGGGTCGTCGGGGTGGGGCTCATCAGAGCCGCCTGAGCTGCCCGTGCGGCGGCGGCGCCGCCGGCGACGGCTCGACGTGCCGCCCTCGTCATCGCTGTCATCCGCATCGGTCGACGAGTCGCGATCGGCGACGTCCTTGGGCTCCTCTTCGCCATTCTCGCCCTGGGGCGAGTCGTCCTCACTCTTGCTTCCGCGACCGCGACGGCCGCGTCCGCCACGGCGGCGACGTCGGCGCGAGCTTCGCTGCGTGCCTTCACCGTCGGATTCTTCGGAATTTTCGGTGTCGCTCGCGCCCGTCTCCGCATCATCTTCGCTCGCGGAGTCCGAATCGGAGCCCTTTTTCTTCGCGCTGCGTTCAGTGCGGGCAGCCTCGCGCGACTCGCGCTCGGCACGCTCGATAGCTGCACGACGTGCGGCTTCGAGATCGGGAGCGCCAAAAGTAATGTCAACGGAGGCTTCGGCGAACAGATCGCTGGCCTCTTCGTCATCGTCGATCTCGCTCGCGGTCACGCTCGGTTCCGAGGTCGGGGTGGGGGCCTGGAAGAGAAGCGAGGCAAAGCCGAGCATGTCCGGGGCCGACGACTCTTCGGCTACCTCGACGCTCTGACGAGAGTCGGCGAGGGCCTTGAGATCACGCGAAATGTCGTGAGCCCCGAAGGAGCCCTCTTCTCGACTGTCGGATTCTCGCGTGTCCGTGTCGCGTGCGGGTTCGGATACCTCGCTCGGCGCCCCTTTGGCATGGTCCGTACGCCCCTCATCGACGGCTGCAGACGCACGACCTTTTTTCACGGCTGAGCCTTGGTCAGTCGGCTCAGCTGAATGAGTCCTTGCAGCTTCGCTCGCGGGAATGCCTGTTGCTGACTTCCCTGCTTTCGCTGCCTCTTTCTTGGCAGCCCGCTCAGCGAGCCGACGCTCACGAAGATTGAGGGGCTTGGCGTCGCTCACGACGGCACTGCCTTGAGCGGCGACGCTCGTGTGCGCACTCGAGGAAGGAGTCGATTGCTCCGCAGCTACGGAGGGCGCCCCTGCGGGCGCTCCTGCGGCACGTCGGACACGACGGCGCTGGCGCGAGGCGCCCTGACTACTCGACGATTCGTTATAGGAACCCACTTCAGCCATGTGGCTGCTCCGTTCTAGGGCGGCCCAGCGCATCCTGGAGCCGCCATATGTCATCGCCCGTGGGCGGAAGCCGAATTAACCCTCCCCCTTCGCGCTGCTCTTCACGAGCGCTGCGACACCCGAAGCCTTGCGTCACGGCCAAAGCGTGGCCGGAGCGACAACCGGATAGCGGGGGATCCTTTACGCCGGATGCGTCGGCGCAAACATCACTGCCAAGTATCGCACACGATGACACGAATCGCTCGCAGGTAGGCAGCCGTCGGACGCCTCTCGAACGGCGGCGCGGCGCAGCAATAACCCCGCAACCAGCGGCGCACCAGCCGCGGCAGCGTCCTTTTCGCGAGGCGCCCATTGCATAAAACAATGGGGGCGACACGCAAAAACCGCAGGCCAGAAACGCCTTAGGGGCGTAGAATGGCAATCAGCAAAATCGGGCCCAAGGTCCCGACCATGCACCCTCGAGGTTTCTAACCTGAGGGTGAACCACCCTGTCCCTCTCTAGAAAAGGACGCCCATGGACGCGCTCGATCTCGCGCGGTGGCAGTTCGGCATCACGACCGTCTACCACTTCATTTTCGTGCCGCTCACGATCGGTCTTTCACTGCTTGTCGCGATCATGCAAACGATCGCTGTACGCGCAAAAGACCCCGTGAAGGCCGATTCGTGGACGCGCATCACGAAATTCTTTGGCTCAATGCTCATCGTGAACTTCGGCATCGGTATCGCAACCGGTATCGTCCAGGAGTTCCAGTTCGGCATGAACTGGTCTGAGTACTCCCGCTTCATGGGCGACATCTTCGGAGCGCCGCTCGCGCTCGAAGGCCTCGCCGCCTTCTTCATGGAATCAACCTTCCTCGGCCTGTGGATCTTCGGCTGGAACCGCCTCCCGAAGGGTCTGCACCTCCTCACGATCTGGATGGTGGCGATTGGCACGACTCTTTCGGCGTACTTCATCATTGCCGCGAACTCGTTCATGCAGCACCCCGTCGCTGCCGTGTTCAACCCTGAAACCGGCCGTGCGGAGCTCGACCCTGCGCAGGGCGGCATTTTCGCGCTCCTGACGAACGTCACGACCCTCGCGGCCTTCCCTCACGTGATTGCTGGCGCATGGCTCGTGGCCGGCTGCTTTGTCACCGGCATTGCCGCATGGCACATGGTGAAAAACCACAAGCGCGCCGAGGACCAGACCCTCTCGGGCGAGGAACAGGCCGCTGCCGGCCATCTCGCGAAGAACGTATGGCGTCCGGCAACCCGCTTCGGAGTCCTCGTCATGGTGCTGTCCGCCGTCGGTCTCCTGGCATCCGGCGACTTCCAGGGCAAGCTCATGTTCGAGCAGCAGCCCATGAAGATGGCCTCGGCGGAGGCCCTGTGCCACACCGAAACGGGCGCGAGCTTCTCGATCCTCTCGGTCGCGGGTCCCCGCGCGTTCTCTCAGGACTGCACCGACATCTCGCACATCATCGAAATCCCGTACGTGACCTCGATCCTCGCGACGAATGACCCGAACGCAACGCTCAAGGGCGTGACTGAGCTCAACGCTGAATACAAAGAAAAGTTCGGTGCCACGGCCGTCGATGCGAGCGGCAAGACCGTCGACGTCGACTACCGCCCGAACCTTTTCGTCACCTACTGGTCCTTCCGTCTCATGATCGGCTTCGCGATCTTCTCCGGCATTCTCGCCGTCTGGGCCTTCTGGGTCACGCGTGGCAAGGGCGAGAAGGCACGCACCTCGGGCTCGACCTGGTTCGCGCGCTTTGCCCTGTTTGCGATCCCCATGCCGTTCATCGCCAACGCCTTCGGCTGGATCTTCACCGAGATGGGCCGTCAGCCGTGGATCGTCGCACCGTCACCCACCGGCGACCCGCTCGTACGGCTGCTCACGATGCAGGGCGTCTCAGGCCACGAAGGCTGGCAGGTAATCGTTTCGCTCGTGGTCTTCACGCTTCTGTACGGCGTGCTTGCGGTCGTGTGGTACTACCTCATGCGCAACCAGGCCCGCAAGGACATCAAGGCTCCGCGCTCGCTCTCCGTGAAGGAGAGTGCAGCTCCCGCTGAGATCGATACCCCGACCATCAGCTTCGGCTACTGAGAGAAAGGAGTAGACAATCATGGAAGCAACGTTCCTACAGACCCTGTGGTTCATTCTCGTCGCAGTGCTGTTCCTCGGCTACTTCATTCTCGAGGGCTTCGACTTCGGCGTGGGCATGAACGTCTTCGCGCTCGGCAAGGGCGAGGAGAAGCGGAAGAATCAGATCATCACGACCATCGGCCCCGTGTGGGACGCCAACGAGGTGTGGATCCTCGTGGGTGGTGGCGCGCTGTTTGCCGCGTTCCCGGAATGGTACGCGACGATGTTCTCGGGCTTCTACCTCGCGCTCATCATCATTCTCGTGGCCCTCATCGTTCGCGTCTGCGCGTTCAAGTACCGCAATAAGGTTGAGAGCGCGTCGTGGAAGTTCGCGTGGGACATCTGCCACTTCATCGGTGGCCTCGTGCCCGCGCTCATTTGGGGCGTGGCCGTGGGCAACATCGTGCGTGGCGTCAACATGGAGGCGAATGCCGGCGGCAAGAGCGTCGTCACTGATTCGCTCTTTGATCTCCTGAACCCGTTCGCGCTTCTCGCAGGTGTGGTGTTCGTGCTCCTCTTCTGGCTGCACGGCACGCTGTTCCTCGCGCTTCGCACCACGGGCGAGGTCCGAGACGACGCAAACAAGCTCGCGGGCGTCATCGCCATCCCGACCATCGTCGCAGCGGCAGCGTGGGTCCTGTGGGCCCAGCTCGCCTACTCGAACAACGCCTGGACGTGGATCCCGCTCGTCATCGCAGCGCTCGCCCTTATCGGGGCGTTCGTACTCAACCGCGCAGGGCGCGAGGGCCTCGCATTTGCCTCGACGTCGGTCGCTATCGGCTTCGCCACGATCATGGCCTTCGGCGCGATCTTCCCGAACGTGCTCCCCGCCGCCAATGATCCGGCTCTCTCGCTGACCGTCATGAACGCCTCGAGCACCGAGTACACTCTTCGGGTCATGACGATCGCGACCGTCATTTTGCTCCCGATCGTTCTCGCCTACCAGGCTTGGGCCTACTGGGTCTTCCGCGCTCGCGTTACGGGCGAGGGTTTCCCGGCCGCCCACGCGGCGAACCTCGCGCGAAAGGCGAAAGAGGGCTGCCGCGAAGCCTTCGACACGGAAAGCTAAAGCACCTTTGGCAAAGCGACAGCCTCCACTTGATCCGAGACTCCTCCGTCACGTTCACAGCGCTCGCGCGCACGTGATCCGCACGGTTGTCTTGGGCCTCGTGGAGGCTGTTTGCGCAATCACGACCGCATGGTGCGTCGCCTCGCTCGGCGCGGATCTCCTCGCCAACCGAACATGGCCGCACGACAACCCCTTCCCACTCATCGTGCTCGCGATCGCGCTTGTGATTCGTGCGAGCGCCGTGTGGTACACGCAAGCCACGGGCCACCGTGCAGCGACCGAAACGATCGGGGAACTGAGGCGGGCCGTCGTCGAGACGAACGCGCGTCTCGGCCCGCGCGGACGCACCGGCGAAGCCGCCTCGACAGCCGCACTCGCCACCGCGGGGCTCGAAAACCTCCGCCCCTATCTCACGGGGTACGTCCCGCAGCTTGCACTTTCGGCGACGGTCACCCCACTCGCACTTACCGCGATCGCGCTATGGGATCTCACCAGTGCGATCGTCGCGTGTATCGCCCTTCCGCTCATCCCCATCTTCATGATCCTCATCGGGAAAATGACTGAAGGCTCCTCGGCCCGCTCTCTCGCGACCATGCGCACGCTGTGGGCCGAGACTCTCGATCTGGTCGAAGGCCTCCCGACGCTACGTGCGCTCGGCCGCGCACAGGGATCCGAGCGCATCGTCGCGGACCTCGGCGCGCGACACAAGAAGTCCGCAATGACGACGCTTGCGTGGGCATTCCTTTCGAGTTTTGCCCTCGAACTCATCGCTACTCTCGGCGTTGCGCTCATCGCCGTCTCCATTGGTTTGCGCCTCGTGGGCGGCGCAATGGAGCTTTTCCCGGCAATCGCCGTGCTCGTTCTTGCCGCCGAGGTGTATCTCCCCTTGCGCCTCGTGGGCCAGCAGTTTCACGCCTCGACGGATGGCCTCGCTGCTGTCGACGCCGCCTTCGAGATCCTCAATGCCCCCGCAGCGGCGGGCAAAGTGGAAACCGGTGACAACGCCACCCGCCCTGCTGCCCCCTCGCTATCGCGCACGAGCATTGTCCTGCGTGATCTGAGCGTTGCGGGGCGCGACCGTCTCGCGCCTGCCCACCTCACTGCCGTCATCACACCCGGCCAGATTACTGCCCTTCGCGGCGCGAGTGGCGAGGGAAAATCGACGACGATCGCCGCCATCCTCGGGCTCCTCACGCCGACCACGGGCAGCGTGCTGCTTCGCACCGAGGAGGGAAACAGCATTGCCCTCAGTGAGATCGATCGAGAAAGCCTCTGGGCGCAGATCGCATGGCTGCCTCAGCGCCCCGTCGTGGGCCCTGGCACCCTGCGCGAGATCCTCCACGAGTCTCTTCCCGCGGGAATTGCCCCGGGAACCGAAGAGGCACGCGCCCTCATTGCGAGGGCGTCACGTGCGACCGGTCTCGACACACACGTCGCGGATGTTCACGGCTGGGACGTCGAACTTGGCCGCGGTGGGACCGGGCTTTCCGTCGGTCAGCGCCAGCGCGTCGCCCTCACAACCGCCCTCCTCGAGGCGAAACCGCTCGTCATTCTTGACGAACCCACTTCGCACCTTGACGGGGCGAGCGAGGCGATGATCGTTCGCCTGCTCGAGACGCTGCGCGAACAGGGCTCGAGCGTCCTCGTGACCGCCCATAGGCAGGCTCTCCTCGATGTCGCCGACCAGGTGATCGATGTGCGTGCCGCGGAGGTGTCCGTCCCGTGAAAATATCGTCGCGCGCCCTTTCGCGCATGCATGAGCTCATGGAGATCGGCCCGCGCCAGCTCACATCAGCGGTCGCCGCAGGTGCAGCGACACTCGCGAGCGCCTTTGCCCTCGCGGTTGTGTCGGGCTACCTCATTACGAAGTCGTGGACGATGCCGCCAGTTCTCGATCTTTCCGTTGCCGTCGTGTCCGTGCGTGCTCTTGGCATCTCCCGCGGCGCCTTTCGGTATTTCGAGCGCCTGCTCACGCACGATGCCGCCCTCACCGGCGTCGCGCGCCTGCGTACCAACATGTACGCGGGGCTTGCGAGCGCTCCCTCCGCCCTCGCGGGGCGCCTCAGGCGCGGCGATCTACTCGCGCGTATCGGCGATGACGCCGAAGACATGGCGAACGATGTCATTCGTGCCGTGGTACCAGCCCTCGTCGCGCTCGTCATGGCAGTCGCGATCCTTGCGACCATCGCCCCATTCTCACCGATTGCGGCACTCGCCATGCTCGTTGGCCTCGCCTTCGCGACGATCATCGCCCCGTTCTTCGCCTTCAAGGCGGCGCTCTTTGCGGAGCGCGAACTCGTCGAGGCCCGCTCTCGCCTCAATACGCTCTCGCTTTTTGCCCTCGACAACGCTGATGTCCTTCGCGTCAAGGGGCAATGGAACAGCACCCTCGCCGACCTAGAGGCCGCCCAGGAACAGTTTGATGCGGCCCTCGACAAAGCGGCCGTGCCCTCGGCTTTCGCGCGCAGTAGCACCCAGATCGCTATGATCCCCGCGCTTCTCGGCTCGATTCTCGCCGCGGGCGCCGTCTACAACCTCGACACCACGGGGTTGCTTGGCGGCCTCATGGGCCACACGGCGGGCATCATCGGCGTCATCATTCTCGCCCCGTTGTCGAGCTTTGAAGCGGCATCTGTTCTCCCGCAAGCAGCCAGTCAGCGCGCACGGTCGATTGTCGCCGCTGAACGCCTCCACGAACTCGATCCGGGCAACACCCCGATCGCCTCAGCGTTCGACACTCGGGCAGGCTCGAGCGTGCGCGACGCTCTGCGCGCTGCGACAGAAGACGCGCAGTCGGCGATCGAAGGCCGCCGAGCCGTCGGCCCCACTTCTGCCGAAGACACGCCCGCGCCCGCGCGCACTGAACGCCCCGCCCCCGCCGTCCTGAGTGCATCTGGACTGACGACGGGCTGGAGTGCCGAGCATCCGCTCGCACACGGGCTTGAACTGAGCTTTACCCCGGGAAGTCGCACGCTCGTGTATGGCGCTTCGGGTCGTGGAAAGTCGACGCTCGGCCTGACCCTTGCGGGGCTTCTCACCCCGCTGAGCGGGCAAGTTGTGTATGGCGATACTCCCCTCACGTCGTTCTCTCCGGCCGCGCTCGCCTCACGTGTGTCGTTTTACGCCGAGGACGCGCACGTGTTTGCGACGAGCCTTCGCGAGAATATTCGTGTCGTGCGCGGCGATCTCACCGACGCAGAAATCCATCACGCCCTCGACCTCGCGGGCCTCGGCGGATGGGTATCGGGGCTCGCTTCGGGGCTCGACACAATCCTTGGCAGTGGCGGCGAGGACGTCTCCGGTGGCGAGCGGCGAAGGCTTCTTCTCGCTCGCGCGATCGCACACGGCGCCCCGGTGACGATCCTCGATGAACCTACCGAACACCTCAACCTTGACCTGGCGGCCGAGCTCATGGACGGTATTCTCACCCCGGGCGCGTTCTTCGCGGCCGATGCGACCGTCATCGTGATTACGCACGATCAGCGCTTCAAGGAATCGGGAGCGGCGGTGCTCGACCTCGACGCCCACACGACTCACGAAGGGAGCACCCATGTCGAACGCCACAAGAATCAGTGAGCTGACAGCGGCGGTACTCAATGCCGAGGACCCCGACGATGTCCTCGACCTCTTGGCCGATTCCACGTTCGAGATTCTTTCGCCCGATTCGCTCCTCGTGCTTCTCCCCCTGAACGATTCGACGTGGGTGTGCGAGCTTGTTCGGGGGCGGTTTCAAGCTGAACTACTCGGAGCGTCCGTCTCTCACTCGTCGGAAACGGCCGATTCGGCGCCCTTGCCTTTCGTACTCGATCACGACTCACAGGAGGCACTCGCGACTCTCACGTGGGGTGACCTCACGCGCGCTCTTGCCGACGAGGACCTCCCGGCTCCCGAGGGATCGACGAGCGCACTCGTGGCGTTTCCGATCGATGCGGGCGCCGCGAGGCGCGGATTACTCATCGCCGTTCGGTTCGCGGATGAGGACTCCGACGCCACCGCAGCTTTTACCGACGCCGAGAACGTGAGCGCCGCTTCGCTCGCCTCTCTCTTTTCGTTCGCGCTCAATGGGTCAACGGGGCGCAGCGCCATCGAGGATGACCTCAATAACGAGCGAAACCGCATCGCCCGCGACCTTCACGACCTCGCCATCCAAGAGCTTTTCGGTGTGGGCATGCAGCTCGAGACCGTGATGTCGCAAGCCTCGCGTTTTCCTGAATACTCAGACGAAGGGCCGGTCGCGACGAGCCTTAAGGATTCTGTCGCGGGCATCGAGCGTTCGATCGCGGAAATCCGCGGGATCGTCCAGTCGCTGCGGAATGAGACAGTCGAGGTGACGCTCTCTCAGCGGCTTCGCCACGAGTGCGGGCTCGCGATCGCAGGCCTCGGCTTTGTGCCGTCGCTGCACCTTCAGGCACCGGTCGCCGAGCTCGACGCGATCGAGGGCGAACTTAAGGAGGATGTTGTCGCGGTCGTGAAGGAGTGCCTGGCGAACGTTGCGCGCCACGCACACGCGAGCGCGGTCTCCGTGAGCATCACGCTCTTCAAAGAGGGCGTGGATACGGTCATCCAGGTGAACGTGAGCGACAACGGGCGCGGCATCGATCCCAGTATCACGCGCCGCTCGGGGCTCGCGAACATGGGTGCACGCGCGCGGCGCCACCTCGGCTGGGTTGATTTTTACAGCCTCGACCCGGGGACGATGGTGAGCTGGCGCGCGACCATCATCGCCGAGTAGTGCGGCGCAGGGGCGTTACTTCCAGTCGGCTCGACGGCGCGAGACGACCCAGGCCGCGACCTGAGTGCGGCGCTGCAGCCCCATTTTGTGGAGGATGCCCGTGATGCGGTTCTTGACGGTCTTTTCGGCGACGCCGAGCTGGTCGGCGATTTCGCGGTTCGCGAGCCCGTCACCGATGTACTCAACGATGCGGCGTTCGACGGCGGAGAAGTCGAATTCGTCTTCGCTCGTGCCGCCCGCGGGCCACGCGGTTTCGCCGTTCGCCACCTTGAGGATCGTCGAGATGATCTCGGCCGAGCGCACGGATTTGAGGAGGAGCCCCGAGGCGCCAGCAGCGCGGGATTCGCGGATCGCCGCATCATCGTTGAACGAGGTGAGCACGAGCATGGTCTGGTTCTCGTTCTCCTGGCGGGCCGCGTTCATGACGTCGATTCCGGTACCGTCGGGGAGCTGGAGGTCCGTGACGAGGATGTCTGGCTGGACGGCGGGAAGCCGACGCTTGGCTTCGCCAACGGTGCTTGCCTCGGCGACAACGCTGAGGCGGGCATCCGCGTCAATGACGGCAACGATGCCGCGACGCACAACTTCGTGGTCGTCGACAATCATGACGCGGTACTGATCGCCGCTTACTTCGCTCACGCGGTACTCTCCAGTTCGATTGATCGTGATCCTCACATGTCCTACCCGGACATCCTAGCCGAACGGGGACCAAATGCCCCACTACAACACCTTTATGCGGGCGTATAAGAGCGTGCGGCTACGCGCTCGCACGCTCCGTGCTTCTGTAGACCCTTTAGCGCAGGCGCTGGCAATAGGGGCAGAAGTGGCTCGAGCGATTCTGGAATTGCGCCCGCACGAGGGCACGATTGCACCGTGGGCACGGGGTGCCGTGCTTGCCGTAGGCCTTCAGCGACCGAGCGAAATAGCCGCTTCGGCCGTCGACGTTCACGTATAGCGCATCGAAGCTCGTGCCGCCCACCTCGAGGGCGCGCTGCATGACTTCACGGCACGCCCCCAGAAGCTCCTTGACCTTTCGACTCGAGATCCCGATCGCGGGGCGCGCGAAATGCAGCCGCGCCTCCCATAGGCCCTCATCAGCGTAGATATTCCCGATCCCGCTGAGGGTGCTTTGATCCAGGATGACGGATTTGATGGGGGCCGTGCGCCTACGGATCCGGCGCACGAGGAGCTCTTCATCGAGACAAGGATCGAGCAGGTCACGGGCAATATGCGCCGCGCTTTGCGGAATGAGCGGAAGATCGGTGCCCTCGCCCCCTGCACGAGCATCGGCCGTACCGATCAGCGGGCTTACGTGCATCCCGCCAAAAATCCGCTGATCCACAAAATCGATGCGCGCACCGCCCTCCATGTGAAGGCGAATGCGTAGGTGGGTCACGGGATCCGGCGCGGGCCCCTCGCTCACGTGCGGTTCCGACGCTTGAGGCGCCCCACTCACTGCCCCGTCGCGAACACGAAGCTGGCCACTCATGCCCAGATGCATGACGAGCGCTTCGCCGTGCGCTGAAGGATTCGAAGGAGCGTAGCCGGCGTCGGACAGCGGCGCCCACAGGAACTTCCCTCGCCTCGCAACCGAGCGAACGCGGCGTCCCTCAAGCTGCCGCACGAAACTTTCCGCGCCGCCAGCGTGGCGCTTGAGCGAGCGCGCATCGAGCACTTCGACGCGTTCGATCACGCGCGAGGCCATGTACGGCTCGAGGCCTCGACGGACGACCTCAACCTCGGGAAGCTCGGGCACCGCGGGCCTGCCCTACTCTTCGAACATCGTGAATGTCTCGCCGCGTGCGCTGTAGTACGCGAGGACGGCCCTGCGGGCGGCCTCCATCTCGGCCCCCTTCTTGCTCGTGCCTTCGCCTGTCCCCGCGAGGGTTTCGCCAACGCTCACGTGCGCGCGGAAGTGTTCGGTATCGCCCGCTGTCCATTCCTCGTACGTGTAGGCGGGGACAGCGCTGAGAAGCGCGCCGATCTCCTGCAGCCGCGACTTGTAGTCGAATGCGCCGAGCATGAACGTGTCGTCGTCGAGGATCGGAGAAAGGAGGTCGAGCACGAATACGCGGGCCGCTTCGGCGCCGAGGCTCAGGTGCACGGCTCCGATAATCGCTTCGACGGCATCCTCGAGCACGGAATCTCGGTCCCGCCCACCCGTAAGGGACTCGCCCTTGCCGAGTTTGAGGTAGGCGCCAAGGTTGTGCAGGCGTGCGATGTGTGAAAGGGCGCGCGTGCTCACGACGGTCGAGCGGCGGCGAGAAAGAGAACCCTGGGATGCGTCCGGGTAGGTGCGGTACAGGTGGTCGGCGACGGCGAGGCTCAGCACCGCGTCGCCGAGGTACTCGAGGCGTTCATTTTGCGGGCACTCGTCGTTTTCAAAACTGTAGGAGCGGTGGGTGAGCGCGAGGTCGAGCAGGTCGGGATCGAGCTCGCCCTTCAGTGGGAGCGAAGCCAACAGTCCGCTGCGATCCTCGAGGTGCGGAATGGGCTGCCGTTTGCGCTTGCGGCTCACTTCTCCTCACCCTCGCGATCGTCGTCCTGCTCGAGCAGTCCGGCGAGCGCCGCAAAACGCGGGTCGTAGATGACGTGCTCATGGTCGGGATCGTCTTCCATACGCATGCCGCACTGGGAGCAGAGGCCCGGGCAGTCCTCGCGGCACAAAGGTTGGTAGGGCGCGGCCATCGCAAAAGCGTCGTGAACGAGAGGGCCGAGGTCGATCACATCGCCCTCGAGCACGGGGACGTCCTCGTCTTCGAGCTCGGCCGGAACCTTCTCGGGGTAGCTAAACAGTTCGTCGAAGCGCACGTCGAGGTGGTCGTCAACCGGGTCGAGGCAGCGCGAGCACTCGGCATGGACGTCTGCGTGTGCCGTCCCGGTCACGTATATGCCTTCATCGACCGATTCGAGGCTCGCCTCGACCGTGATGTCGTCGCCGGGCCTCACGGCAAATTCGGGGTCGCCCACGGGCTGCGTGGAGGTTGCCTTGCGCGAAATGGTGCGCTGCGAGCCGATTTTATGGATGAGATCGATCGCGTCGATCTCAAGATCGAGCCCCGCGTTGAAGGGTTTTTCGGCCTGGGCGTCCTTCTTTCGGGGGCGCGGGGTGTTCTTGCCCTTCGCGTCGGTCATGATTGCTCCTTTGAGTCTGCGGCTGGCGTTGTGTATGCGGCGGTGAGGGCGCGCGTTGACGCATCCGGAAGATAGCGGCTCGCATCACCGCCGAGGGAGTAAATCTCTCGAACGAGCGAGCTCGAGATGTGCGCGAGAGCGGGATCGGTCAAGAGGAAGAGCGTGTCTAGCCCGCCGAGGTCCATATTGGCCCGCGCCATGGGTTCCTCGTACGCGAGGTCCTGGGCGTTTCGTATCCCTTTGACGAGGTGGGTTGCGCCGAGTTTCTTCGCGCCTTCGACAAGGAGGCCACCCGGCAGCTTGTCAACACTCGCTCTGTCGGCAAGGCCCTCGCGGGCAAGCGTCTCACGAATAGCTTCGCAGCGCGCGTCGAAGGGGATGCGCGCGCTCTTATGGGGGTTGTGGGCGACTGCCACGATCACGCGATCGCTGAGCGCATACGCGCGCCTCACGAGATCGAGGTGCCCGAGAGTGAACGGATCGAATGACCCCGGGATAAGGGCGGTGAGCATGCGTTAAGCCTACCGGCTTGCCTCCGTGATCGCTGGATCGAGGTAGGTGAAGTATTCGACTCTCGTGTCCCCGAAATCTCGCGCTCCCTCGTCAACGAAATAGGAGGGTAGCGGAGTTTTTTCGCTTCGCGCGGAACGTTCGAGCACGATTGTCGCCTCATCGGCAAACTGGCCGGCTGCACCGAGGCCGGTCACGAGGCTCACAAGCTCTTCGGTCGCAACGGCGTAGGGCGGGTCGGCGCACACGAGCGTAAAGGGGGCCTCCCGGCGGGGTCCGACGCTTGCCTGGCCGCACTCGACCCTCAGGCTTTCTTCGAGGCCAAGCGCTCGGGCGGCCTCGCTGATGGCCTTTGCCGTGGGGCGATGCGCTTCGACGAGAACGGCGAAGTCCGCTCCTCGCGATAGTGCCTCGAAGGCGAGCGCCCCGGTTCCGGCGTAGAGGTCGAGAACCGTCGAGCCGCGCACGGCGCCCCACGAGTCGAGCCTTGAGAAAACTGCTTCGCGCACGCGATCACTCGTGGGCCGGGTGCGGTTCGTGGGAGGTGACGGCACGGTGCGTCCGCCGAGTCGTCCGGCGATAATGCGGGGCACGGTCAGCTCCTTTCGAGATTGTCGACGCCGCGAGCACTGTGGCGCGCAATCGCGGCATCGAGGGCATCGTGTTCGCTCGCGGATGGCGCCTCGAGGCTACTTGTCGTAAGCACCCCGCGAGACAGGGCTTCGGTCACGAGAGCGTCTTCGCGAGCCTCAAGGATCATACGCGCGTCGCGGCCCACGTCGAGGAATCGCACGGCTACGGACGTTCCCGATTGAATATCACCGACAAGGTCACCGCCGCCGCGACGCTCGAGATCCAGCTCGGCGAGAGCAAAACCGTCAGTGGTGGAGGCGAGTTCTACGAGCCCGTCGTGCTGCGCGCTCTGGCGGGGGAACCGCGTGGCAAAGAACGCGATTCCCGGATGCGCGCCTCGACCAATACGGCCGCGGAGCTGGTGAAGTTGGGCGAGGCCGAAGCGCTCGGCATCGAGCACGAGCATGACGCTCGCATTCGGCACATCGACGCCGACTTCGATCACGGTCGTCGCCACGAGCACGTCAATGTCACCAGCGGCAAACGCCTCCATGCGCTCGCGTTTAATGTCGCTTGGAAGCCGGCCGTGCAATTCCTCGATGCGAAGCGCGTCAAAGCCGGGTTTCGCCCGCAGCATCTCGAGCGTGGGAGTGACCGCGTGGAGCGGGTGTTCGCTCCCGAACGGATCTGCGAGACTAGCGGCCTGCGCTGGATCCTCCGGATCGATGCGCGGACACACGACGAATGCCTGGCGACCGGCGTGGACTTCCTCGAGGACGCGCTCCCACATGCGCTCGCGCCACGCGGTATCGCCCAGGGGCACGACAAATGAGGATACCCCGGCGCCCTCGCGAGGCCGCCCCTCGAGCGTGAGCAAATCGAGGTCACCGACGAGGGCGAGCGCAGCCGATCGAGGGATCGGGGTCGCGGTCATCACCATCATGTGCGGGCGCAGGTCGCCGGGTCCCTTGGACCGCAGTTGGCGGCGGTGATCCACGCCGAAGCGATGCTGTTCATCGATAATTACGAGGCCGAGCTTCAAAAAGTCGACGCTCTCGGTCAGCAGCGCGTGTGTTCCCACGGCGATCCCGGCCTCGCCACTCATGAGATCGAGAAGGCTCTCGCGTCGCTCGGAGGCCTTCTGGGCGCCGACGAGCAGGCGAACGCGAGTCGCCGACTCGTGCGCATCAAGGTGACCGCGGCGCGCAAGGTCGCCAAGCATCGCCGTGATGGTCGAGTAATGCTGCCGTGCGAGTACTTCCGTCGGGGCGAGGAGCACGGCTTGGAAACCGGAATCGACGGCGCGCACCATCGCGCGCAGCGCCACCACGGTTTTTCCCGAGCCCACGTCTCCTTGGAGCAGAAGCGACGTGGGGTGGGGTGCAGCAATCCTCTCGGCGATCTGCTCCCCCACGTCCTTTTGCGACGAGGTCAAGGTGAACGGCAACCGCCCATCGAGTGACCGGCTGAGGTCCCCGTAAGTCCCGAGCTGCGGGGCGGCGTCCTGAACGTCTTGTGCTCGACGCCTGGCGAAAATCGACTGGATGACAAAAGCCTCTTCGAAGCGGAAATACCGCAGGGCGCGTTCGACCTCCGTTTGGTCGTGAGGAGCATGGAGCATCCGCGCCGCCTCAGCGATCGTGGGCAGGTCGCGCTCACGCCTAATCGCGGCGGGAATCACGTCGCGCAGCTCGTCGACGTGTCGCAGCGCTTTTGTCAATAGCGAGCGCATGAGCTTCTGCGTCGCTGCACCGCGAAATGGATACACGGGGGCGGGCTCGAGTGCAGCGGCGACCGCCCGAGCCTCTTCCGGCGAGGGGTCGCTTGCAAGCAGAAGGTAGTCGGGGTGCGCGATCTGGTTTTCCCCCCGAAAACGCGAAACCGTTCCGCTCACAAGCACGCGCGTACCCTCGCGCAGCCTGCTCATGTGCCAGTTGACGAGGTGCGCCTTGAAAAGAAAGAACGTGAGTTGGATGCTTTCGCCCTCGTCGTCGCACACGCGCACATCAAGGAGGGTGCCCTTGCGATTCTTCATCGCACGCTCACGCACGCGTTCGACGGTCGCGATGACGGAAATATCGTCGCCCTCGCTCAAATGGCGCAGGTCGCGCAAGGGACCGGGCGAGGCATAGCGGCGTGGTGGAATGCGCACGAGGTCCTCGACATCCCTCGCACCCAGTGCGCGCGCGGCGGCGGTTTCCTTGGGAGTCAAGAGGCCCGCGGGGAAACCGTCGGCCTTCGCCTTCACCACGCTCGCTCCTTTCGCCCCGCCATCACTGACAGCATTCTTTCACGACCGACGTCGCGATGTGGCTGACTACACAGGGGCTATGAAGGAATCCCTATCGCTCTTCGCGCGTGAGTGGGCTATGCTTTTGGGGTTGCCCAGCGCCACGCGGCTCGATCCGCTGCATGAGCCTCGGCGCACAAGATCAAGTACGTTAGCGATTATTCAGGAGAACACCGTGGCTTCCAAGTGTGACATTTGCGCCAAGGGCCCGAGCTTCGGCAAGAGCGTTTCCCACTCGCACCGTCGCACCTCGCGCCGCTGGAGCCCCAACATCCAGTCCGTGCGCACCGTGATCGGCGGCACCTCGAAGCGCCTCAACGTGTGCACCTCGTGCCTCAAGGCCGGCAAGGTTCAGCGCGCCGCCTGAGCATCCGGGCACTGCCCGAGCGAAAGCTTAGTAAAAGGACCTCCCCCCCCCCGCGGGGAGGTCCTTTTCGCATGCCCAAGAGGCTTCCGCCGTGACGCCATACACGGAGCGCCCGGGGAGGTCACGCCGGGGTTGCTTTAGCTGCCTTGCCCTCGCCCTTCACCGAGATGACGACGACGAATCCAGGGTCATCGCTCGCCGGGCGTAAATCCCACGTCGAAAACACCTGGGGGACCTCGAAGCCCGCGGCGGCAGCATCCGCCACATAGCTCTCGAGCGAATACCCGCGGCCCGTTCCAAAACCGGCGACGAGGCGACCTCCCGGACGCAAGAGCCTCGCAAAATTCTCGAGAACGCGACGCCTATCGTTTTCGGCAACAAACGTGACAACGTTGCCCGCCGCGACAACCACGTCGAATGTTCCGAGTGAGCCCTCACCGAGGATTGCGCATGCCTCGGCAAGGTCGCCCGTAATCCAGCGGGGGCCCGGCGAGGTGCGCTCCGCATAGGCGACGAGGGTTGGGTCAAGGTCGATCCCCACAACGTCGTGGCCGCGACGAGCAAGCTCTGCACCGACGCGCCCGGTTCCACTCCCGGCATCGAGCACGAAGGCGCCGCGAGGCGCAAGTGCATCGATGAGTCGCGCTTCCCCATCGATGTCCTTGCCTTCGGCGCGCATCCGCTCCCAGCGCTCGATGTACCACTGGGAGTGGCCAGGATTGCGTTCGAGGTTGCGCGTCCACTGTGATTTCCCGGGAGAGCCGGGCGTGGGATTCATGGGCATGATCGGCATAGAAGGCATCCATCCACCCTAAACGGAAAAATGGTCCCAACCGTACATGGCGAGTGGCACGCCGTCGAGACGCACGTCGCCATCGCCCTCGGCAGCGCGCACGCACCCAATCTCGCGGAATGCGGCACGCACCTGAGCGTTTTCGTCCCACACCGACCGAGGGAACGTCGCGAGCATGAGGTGCTCCTCCCCCGAACCCAGGACCCACTCCATGGGATCGACGCTCAACACATTGGCAAGCGGCGCGAGAAGCGCACAATCACTCTCGAGCGCCGCCCGCGACAGGTCGAGGTTTACTCCACTTGCGCGAGCAATTCGGCTCGCATCCCTCACGAGTCCATCGGAGATATCGATCATCGCGCTCGCCGAACGCCCCGCGTCCCACCCCGCTGAGAGGTCAGGCTCGGGTGCGAGGTGCCACGACAGTGCACGGCCCGCAATGCTCGCGACGGCTTGGCCCCGAGACTCAAGGTCAGGCAGGGTGGCGTCGGACTTCCCGAGCACCTGAGCGAGCCCCGCGCTGCTGAGCCCGAGCACTTCCCCGCCGACCGCAAGAACATCCCCTTCTTTCGCACCCGAACGCACGACTGCCGCACCAGAGCGCGCAAGTTCGCCGATCGCTGTGATCGAAACCGTGAGCTCGCGAGCGGTACCAAGGTCCCCGCCGATCACCGACGCACCGAGCGGGTGTGCCTCGCGCGCAATGCCCTCAGCGATGCCCTCGAGTACCGCGATCGGTGTGTCTTTGCCCGCGAGGACGGTCGTCAGCAGCCAGCGCGGCCGCGCCCCCATCGAGGCGACATCCGCGAGGTTCTGTACGGCAGCCTTGCGGCCGATGCTCACGGGATCAGAAATACCGAGAATGAAGTCGTAGCCCTCAACGATCGCATCGGTCGTGAACACGAGCTCCCCCGCGGCGCGAACAACGGCGCAGTCATCACCAGGGCCCACGATGACCGCATCATCGCGATGCTGAAAAAACGGGACAATTCGCTCGAGGATCCCCGCCTCACCAAGCTCGCCGAGGCTTGTCTCGTGCTGCCGCACTCAAATCCCTCGAAGCTTTCCTTCGAAGGTGATCTCTTTCGCGACCGTGCGATAGCCAAGGCGCTCGTTTATGGCATTCATGTGGGTGTTGGTGTGGTTCGTGTACGTGCGCAGCACATCGACTTTTGACTCAGTTTCGGTCAGGAGGCGATGCGTCATGAGCTTAAGCGCGAGTCCAAGGTTATGCCCGCGGTGCTCGGGCATGACCAGGGTGATGGCCTGCTCGCCAAGTCGCGAACCATCCTCGCGAAACATCACGTATGACGTCCCAGCAAACGTGCCGTTCGACGCGAGGGCGACCGCCGTGAGGCGGCGATAGCCACGCTCAGCGATCCTCGCTTCGATCGCTCGGACCCGCTCCTCGTCGTACTCGGGCTTCTCAAGCGAAGAATCCTCAGTCGGGGCATCCGCGACCATCTGATTCAGCAGCACACACCACTGCTCCATGTGCTCCTCAGGGACGTCCCCTTCCCAGGTAATGATGCGGTACTTGCCAAGGGAAGCTTCGACCTCGACGTGGAGGTCCTCGACGAGGTCGCGATCGAGCGGGAGCGAAACCGTGCTCACGAACTCCGTGGCGACCTTCGCGAGGCCAAGCCGGGTCGCGATCCTTGAAGCCGGAAGCTCGTTTTCCGCCTGAGTTGAATCCACGTGGGTGAGCGCATAGCCGAAAGCCTTCGGACGCTCCTCGTGCGTCATAATGTCCCGGAGCGCATCCGTGAGCATCGTGCCAATACCTTTGCCTCGCCACGCGGGATACACAACGAGCTCGATCTCTTGCGTATCAGTGTTCTCAGTGAGAGGGAGCTGAAGCTCGGCGAGACCGGCGATCATGCGTGCGCCTTCAAGGCTCTCGACCTCGGCCACGAGCTGATATGAACGTTTGTGGTCGGTGTCTGCGTGTTCGGCACGAAGCTGGCCGGGCGTGCGGCGCTCGTGAGCGTCGCAAAATTCCTCGTCAAGAACGCGGTAGAGATCCCAATACTGCTTAAGCTCCGCGTCGCTCGAATGATCGAGGAATCGCACCGTGACATGCGGCCCTTCGGGGAAAAGCTGCTCGGTGCGGGGTGTCAGTGCGTACTTCTCGCTCATGGTCACCAAGATTATCAGCTTCCGTCCAGGCACTCACGATCCAGACAGAGAGTTAGGGTGGTGTTCATGATGCATACGCCCCCGGCCCAGCCCCTGGCATGCGCGCTCCGGCGCGCGCTTGTCACCTCGCTCGCGATCGGGAGCATTCTGACACTCGCCGCGTGCGGAGCCGTCGCCGTGCCCCCGCCCGAAGCCGACGCCACCAACCCCCGCTGCGCCGAGATCATCGTGTCGCTTCCCGATACCCTTCTGGGCCTCGATCGCAGCGAAACCACGGCCCAATCAACAGCCGCATGGGGTCACGGCGAGAGTACGATCGTGCTTCGCTGCGGCGTGACCCCTCCCCCGCCCACGACCGATCTGTGCACCACGATCGCCGCGCGCAACGGCAAGGAGATCGACTGGATCGTGAAAGAAGACGGCAAGCGCGGGATCGTGCACATGACGACCTACGGGCGAGAACCGGCAATTGACGTCACCGTGCCTCGCTCGGTCGCCCCCGACCAGCCGAGCGCCGCGGCCATCGAACTCGCGAGCCTCATTGCGCAGGTCCCTCAATCGGGTGGTCGCTGCCTCGCATTCGACGACGCGCAATAGCCCCTAGCGCAGCCCTACACCACGCTCAAGGGCATTGTCGATCAGGTGAGAGATCAGGTCGGCGTAGGAAATCCCCATGTTCTCCCACAGCACGGGGAACATCGAGATCTGGGTGAAGCCCGGCATTGTGTTGACCTCGTTGACGATCACCTCGCCCGCCCCGGTCACGAATACATCCACGCGCGCGAGTCCCTCGAGTTCGAGGGCTTCGAACGCACGCGCGGCTACCTCTCGCACTGCCGCCACGTACTGCTCGGGAATCGCCGCGGGGATATCGATCGTGACGGTGCCCTTGCCGAAATACTTCGACTCGTAGTCATAAAACGCGAGGTCCTCGCCGATGACGACCTCACCCGGAAGACTCGTGCGCGGTGCCTGTCCATTCTCTCCCTGGAGAACGCCGCATTCCACCTCGCGCCCCTCGACACCCTGCTCGATGAGTACCTTCGGGTCGAAGCGGAAGGCTTCGTCAAGCGCTGCATCGAGCTGCTCGGGGGCGTCCACCTTCGTCACGCCGAAACTCGAACCCGCGCGCGCCGGTTTGACGAACAGCGGATAGGTAAGGCTCGATGCGCGCTCGCGCACCGCCGCTCGAGGTTCACTCGCGCGCACGACGACGCCGCGGGCAACGTTGAGACCCGCGCCTTCGAGAATGCGCTTCGTGAAGTCCTTATCCATCGAAGCTGCGGAGGCAAGCACGCCCGACCCGACATAGGGCACATCCCAGAGCTCGAATAGTCCTTGGATCGTGCCGTCCTCGCCGTAGGGCCCGTGCAAAAGAGGAAACACCGCGTCAATATGTGCGAGGTGCTCAATACGACCGCCGTCGCGCACGACGCGAAGCTCGACCTTTCCCTGCCCGAGTCGCGACTGCTGGAGGATGATTTCGTCACCCGAATCGGGCACGTGAGGGGCGAGCCCGTTCGTGATTTGCCAGTGCTCGGGATCTCCCGTGACCTCGACAAAGCGGCCATCGCTCGTCACGCCGATGGGCACTACGTCAAAACGCGAGCGGTCAATCTGGCGCAAAATACCGCCGGCGGTCACGCATGAAATGCCGTGTTCGCTCGAGCGACCGCCGAAAATCAGCGCGATGGTGTGCACGTGGGCTCCTCTATTCGAATCGGACAGAACGCGAAAGAAGTGCGCTCGTCACTTCGGCAATATTACGCCCGCGATCAACGACATCGACGAGGGCACGGGTGATGGGCAGGTCCAGCTGCGAACGCTCGGCAAGCTCTGCGACGGCGCGGGCGGTAGGGACGCCTTCGGCGGTTTGTCCGACGCTTGCTCTGGCCTCCTCTAGGCTTTGACCTTCGCCAAGGGCCTTCCCAAGCCTGAAATTCCTCGAAAGCGGAGAGGCGCACGTCGCGACGAGGTCGCCCATCCCGGCGAGCCCAGCAAACGTGGATGTTTCCGCCCCGAGGGCAACGCCGAGCCGCGTAATCTCCGCAAGGCCGCGCGTAATGAGCGATGCGCGCGTATTGTCGCCGTAACCGAGCCCGGCGGCGGCACCAACGGCGATCGCGATGACATTCTTCATCGCGCCCGCAACCTCGACGCCCGTCACATCGCGGCTCACGTAGGCACGGAAATAGGGCGCCGAACACCACAACGCCACTTCTCGCGCCGTTTCCTCGCTCGCTGAGGCGATAACCGAGGCGCACGGTTGCTCGCGGGCGATCTCCCGCGCGAGGTTCGGGCCCGACAGCACCGCGATGCGGCTCTCACTAATGCCGCCGGTTGTCGCAAGAATCTGTGACATGCGCTCGTCGCTGCCGCGCTCGATGCCTTTGATGAGCGAGACGACGGGCAGGTGGGCAATGGATGGCCAGGCCTCGAGATTCGCGCGCAAGGACTGGGCGGGGACGGCGAGGACGATGCCACGTGCCCCTTGGATAACGTCCTCGGTATCGCTCGAGGCCCAGACGGAGGCGGGAAGCTTAAGACCGGGAACGTAGCTCGCGTTCTCGTGGTTGTCGTTGATCTGCGAAGCGAGTTCCGCTCGGCGCGCCCACAGGCGCACGCGATTGCCGCCTCGCGCGAGCATGTGCGAGAAAACCGTGCCCCACGATCCTGCGCCGAGAACCGCGATGTGGCCTTCGCTCTCGCCCGCCCTACTTCGAGCGTTCACCGTCGCCCGAGGGGAGCTGCCGGTTGCGACGGATACCGCGCGTCAATCCCGCGCGACGCGCCCGAGGCGAGGTGAGACGCGCTGTTTCGCGGCGCCTGAGCGTCGCAGGGGCGCGCTTAGCGAGAGTATGAATCGCCGAAGCGTGCATCATGCGCCGCGGGCCAAAGGTGAGGCGACCGCGGATCGTACGGTACTTGACCGCCGTCGTGATCCGCACGAGCTCACCACCGGGCTCGACGGCAACGCCGATGCGGATCATGAGCGAGGGCGTATCGTCGATAATGAGAGCCTCCGAGCCCACGACCTCGCTCACATAGCGTTCGCGTTCGGGCGGCGGCACGAGGTCGAAAAGGCGAATGGCCTCATCCCTTACGGCCCGGGCACCACGCGAGGTCAGCGTCGCGTTCTCGTGAGAGAAAATCGCCTCGGCCCACACGCGCGGATCCGGTTCATCAACGCCCTTGGTTGGCACGATCACGACATCGCAATAGTCCGGAAGCGGAATATCGCGAAGTGCGAGAGACGTGTACCGCTCGTGCGACGCACCGGTCGCGTGCGTCGAGGGATTCTCTGTCACCGTTGGCTCCTTACCTCGAACGTTGATTCGTTCTCACTCTTCCCAGAAATCGGCACCGAGCTTCGTGAGCTTGTCCCTGAAGGATTCGTAGCCACGATCGATGAGGTCGATGCCGTGGATCTGCGAGACGCCGTCAGCCCCGAGAGCTGCGATCAGGTAGCTGAACCCGCCGCGCAAGTCCGGGACCGTGATCTCGGCACCCTCAAGCGGGCGCGGCCCGTTCACAACCGCCGAGTGATTGTAGTTGCGCTGACCGAAGCGGCAGCGGGAGCCGCCGAGGCACTCGCGATACACCTGGATCTGCGCGCCCATGTCATTGAGCGCGCTCGTGAAGCCAAGGCGATTCTCGTACACGGTCTCGTGGACAATCGAAATACCGTTGGCCTGAGTCAACAACACGACGAGGGGCTGCTGCCAGTCCGTCATGAAGCCAGGGTGGACGTCGGTCTCGATCGCTGCCGAGGAGAGGCCTTTACCCGTGTCGTAGAACCGAATCCCGTCGTCGTGAATATCGACGCCGGCACCGATCTTGCGCAGCACGTTGAGGAAGGTGCCCATCGCCTTCTGCTCGGCCCCGCGGACGAACACGTCGCCGTGAGTCACGAGGGCAGCGCAGGCCCAGCTCGCCGCCTCGATGCGGTCGGGAATGCAGCGGTGACGGTAGCCATTGAGCTTCTCGACGCCCTCGATCACGATTGTGCGATCGGTGCGCAGCGAAATGATCGCGCCCATCTTTTGCAAAACCGCGATGAGATCCTCGATCTCGGGCTCGACGGCCGCATTCTCGAGTTCAGTGATGCCCTTCGCCCGCACTGCCGTGAGGAGCACCTGCTCGGTCGCACCAACACTCGGATACTCGAGGCGGATTTTTGCACCACGAAGACCATCCGGTGCCGTGATGTAGATGCCGTGCTCGCGCTTATCGACACGAGCACCGAAGTTGCGCAGCACGTCGAGGTGATAGTTGATCGGGCGCGTGCCGATGCGGCAACCGCCCAGATCGGGGATCACGGCCTCACCGAGGCGGTGCAAAAGCGGGCCGCAGAAGAGGATCGGGATGCGCGAGCTTCCCGCGTGAGCGTCGATGTCCGCCACGTGCGCACGCTCGACGTTCGACGGGTCCATGCGGAGGGTTCCCGCTTCCGTATCGCGCTCGATTTTTACGCCGTGCACGCGAAGAAGCTCGCTAACAATCCTCACGTCGCTGATGTCGGGGACACTCGTGAGGAAGCTTTCGGTCTCACCGAGAAGCGCGGCAACCATGGCCTTCGAGACCAGGTTCTTTGCACCACGAACGGTGATCTCACCCTCGAGCGGCTTTCCGCCGCGCACATAGAAGCTTGAGGTCATAGTGGAGTTGATTCCTTTTCCGGGACGAGCCCACAGGTAACCGTCTCACCATACCGAACAGCGCTTTGAAAAGAACTGCACACGCGCCGGTGTACGCCGAGGGCGCAAAAGCCCCGCTACTGGTCGTCGGCAGTGCGCACGGGAAGCGTCTTCGGGAGCCAGGAAGGCCGACGCTTTTCAAACTCCGCGATGTCTGCTTCGTGCCGCATCGTGAGCCCGATGTCATCGAGGCCCTCCATGAGGCGCCAACGGGTGTAGTCGTCGATTTCGAACGAGAAGGTCGAATCGGCTACCTCAACCACTCGATTTTCGAGATCGACGGTGATGTCGGTTCCCGGCGCGTTCTCGAGGATCTTCCAGATCTGCTCGATATCCGACTGCGAAAGGACTGCGGCAACGAGGCCCTGCTTACCGGCGTTGCCTCGGAAAATATCCGCAAATCGGCTCGAGAGCACCGCTTTGAAACCGTAGTCGCGAAGCGCCCACACCGCATGTTCGCGAGAGGAACCGGTACCAAACTCTTCGCCTGCGACGAGAACGGAGCCTCGCGAGTAGGGCTCGCGGTTGAGCACAAAGTCTGGATCCTGGCGCCACGCGCTAAAGAGACCGTCATCGAAACCCGTCTTCGTCACGCGCTTGAGGTACACGGCGGGGATGATTTGGTCGGTATCGACGTTGGAGCGTCGAAGCGGAACACCGATACCCGTGTGCGAGATGAACTTTTCCATGGTGTGAGTCCTTTCCCAGCGTCCTCGCGGCCCTCAGGCACGCACCGAGGCGTCGGGTTGTTCGAGATTGTCGAGGTCAGCGGGTGATGAAAGGGTTCCCCGCACGGCCGTCGCGGCCGCGACGACGGGCGACACGAGATGGGTGCGCCCGCCCTTGCCCTGGCGCCCCTCGAAGTTGCGGTTCGAGGTCGAGGCGGAGCGCTCCCCCGGGGCGAGCTGGTCGGGATTCATGCCAAGGCACATCGAGCATCCCGCGTTTCGCCACTCGGCGCCAAAGGCCAGGATCTCCTTGTCGAGTCCTTCGGCTTCGGCCTGGAGTCGCACGCGCGCCGAGCCGGGCACGACGAGAACACGAACATTCGGATCCTTCGTGCGACCTCGGATCACATCGGTGAAAGCGCGCAGGTCTTCGATTCGACCGTTCGTGCACGAGCCCATAAAGACCGTGTCAACGCGAATGTCCTTGAGCGCGGTCCCGGGCTCGAGGTCCATGTATTCGAGCGCGCGCTCGCACGCAGCTTTCGCGTTGTCGTCGGCGAAGTCCTCTGGGGCGGGAACGGCGCCCGAGAGCGGCAGGCCTTGACCGGGGTTCGTGCCCCACGTGACGAATGGCTCGAGTTCATCGGCGTTGATCACGACTTCGGCATCGAAGGTCGCGTCGTCGTCGCTCCTGAGACTCTTCCAATACTCGACCGCTTCGTCCCACGCCTCCCCCGTCGGCGCGTGCGGGCGTCCCTTGACATACTCAAAGGTCGTCTCGTCGGGGGCGATCATGCCGGCCCGGGCACCCGCTTCGATCGACATGTTGCAGATCGTCATGCGCCCCTCCATGGTGAGGTTTCGGATGGCTTCTCCGCGGTATTCGAGCACGTATCCCTGCCCGCCACCGGTACCGATCTTCGCGATGACCGCAAGGATGATGTCTTTAGCGCTCACGCCCGGTTTAAGCGATCCTTCGACCGTAATCGCCATGGTCTTGAAGGGCTTGAGGGGCAGGGTCTGCGTTGCGAGGACGTGCTCAACTTCGGAGGTACCGATGCCGAAGGCAAGCGCGCCGAATGCACCGTGGGTCGAGGTGTGCGAGTCGCCACACACGACCGTAATTCCCGGCATCGTGAGGCCGAGCTGCGGCCCCACGACGTGGACGATGCCCTGGTCAACGTCGCCGAGCGAGTGGATACGCACACCGAATTCCTCGGCATTGGCACGCAGGGTGTTGATCTGGGTGCGGCTTGTGAGGTCGGCAATTGGTTTGTCGATATCGACGGTCGGCGTGTTGTGATCCTCCGTCGCGAGGGTTTGGTCAACGCGGCGCGGCAAGCGCCCCTCGAGCCGCAGCCCCTCGAATGCCTGCGGGGAGGTCACCTCGTGAAGCAGGTGAAGGTCAATGTACAGGAGGTCCGGCTCTCCGCCTTCGCCCTTGCGGACTACGTGGTCCTGCCAAACCTTTTCCGCGAGAGTTCCCGCCATGTGAGTGACTCCTCGATCGTCGTCTCCCCGCGTCGCTCCTTTGCGTGAAGCGCACGGCTCGTTGGCACCAAGTTTCGCGAAGGGGCAGTGGCGAAGCACTCGCATTTCACATCGCGAGACGATAGTCTTATTCCATGAACATTCAGATCGAAGAGGGAAGCGGCGTCGGTGTGATCGACAAAGCCGCCACGGTACTCGGCGCGCTTGAAGCGGGGCCCGCAACGCTCGCAACTCTCGTGAGCACAACCGGGCTCGCCCGGCCGACGGCTCACCGGCTCGCGGTCGCGCTCGAACACCACAGGCTCGTCGCGCGCGATATCCAAGGTCGCTTCATCCTCGGGCCTCGCCTGACGGAACTCGCCGCCGCCGCTGGCGAGGACCGCCTCCTCGCCTCCGCCGGGCCCGTTCTTGCCGAGCTCAGGGACCGCTCCGGAGAATCGGCGCAGCTCTATCGTCGCCAAGCCGAACACCGCGTGTGCGTCGCGACGGCCGAGCGCCCAAGCGGCCTGCGCGATACCGTCCCACTAGGCTCAACGCTCACGATGCGAGCCGGTTCCGCCGCACAGATTCTTCTCGCCTGGGAAGAGCCAGACCGCCTCCACCGCGGCCTTCACGGGGCACGCTTCACAGCCTCAATGCTGTCGGCCGTGCGCAGACGCGGGTGGGCGCAAAGCGTCGGCGAACGCGAATCGGGCGTTGCGTCCGTGAGTGCGCCGGTTCGGGGCCCGAGCGACCGCGTCATTGCCGCCCTCTCAATCTCGGGCCCGATCGACCGCATGACGCGGCAGCCCGGAAAAATCCACGCCACTCTCGTCATGAGCTACGCGGAGAAACTCAGCGAACTCGTGCGCCAGGGCGGCCACTAGAAGTCCACTGGACGGGCTCGAGTGGCTTACTGCCTCTCGAGCCACACGGGGGTGTTCGCGTACTGCAAGAAAGCGGTATTCGACACGACGGGCTGACGCTCAAGTTCCCCGTGCTTGCCGCGCGCGTTCGCAACGATAAGCCTCGTGCCCTCGCTGCGGCGGATCAACTCTTTCGCCGTGTGCTGGCGACCGTACTCGGTGATCTCCACGTCCACCTCGGGCGCAACCTCGCGCAAGTGACGTTGAGCGCTCTCGAGAATGCCCGCCCATCTCTCCTCGGGAATCACGATCGAGGGAATAACGCGGACGCCGGTGCCGTACACCTTCGCAAACTCTGCGGCGCGCTCGAGCGCGCGGTCAAAGGCCGTCCCACCGTCGTAAAACACTGCCACGGGGCCATCTGCGGCAATGTCGCCGCGAACAACAACGATCGAACATTTCGAGCGTGTGAGGAGCGCCGAACTGGTCGATCCCACAATGATCGAGAGGAAGCGACCGAGCCCGCGCGAGCCGACCACGAGCGCATCTGCGGTCGCTGACTGCTGAATGAGCACGTCCACCGCGCGGCCATCGACAATCTGGGTCGTCACCTCGCAGCCGGGGGCAACTTCGTGGGCGATCTGAGCCGCTTCATCGAGCAAGCGTTGCGCGGCGACCTTGAGGCCCGACCCACTCACGCCGGGAACGGGATCGACATCGACCCCCATGAGCGGCCACACGAATGCGTGCACAAGATGCAGGGGCTTATTCAGGGCGAGGGCATTGTGCGCCGCCCAGCGGATTGCGTGATCGGATTCCTCGGTGTCTTCGACGCCGACAACGATCCGGCCTTCATTTGCACTCATGGTTTTCTTCCTTCCACGGCCGGGCTCACGCTTTTGTGAGCCAAACTCCCTGCTCGCTTTAAGGATACGCCGGAAAGGTCCCGGGCACGAAAAAGCCCGACCACCGAAGTGGTCGGGCTTTCGCTCTGTACCCCGTACCGGATTTGAACCGGTGTTACCGCCGTGAGAGGGCGACGTCCTAGGCCGCTAGACGAACGGGGCCTTGCCTCAATGAGGCCTTAGAAACTTTAGCAAAGCTGCTGGCTGTTTCCAAATCCAGGCCGTGTGACCTGCATCGCTGGGGTACCAGGACTCGAACCTAGAACAACTGAACCAGAATCAGCCGTGTTGCCAATTACACCATACCCCAAGGGTTTTGCCCGGCGAGCCGAACGAAATACAACAGTAGTCCAGCGCGAAAGCCCCGGCAACTTTTCCTGCGCCCTTTGTGGAAGCTTTCACACGAATAGGATTCCGGCGCTGGCCCTGCAACCGTCGGACCCTGTTTTCAAGCTATTTCGTACACCCGAACCGACTCGCGCACACCCGCCAAACGGAATGGGCCCTCACCCTCCACACGCGTTTCATAATCGCCCGTGCGATCCGCGCGAATGTGCCGTTCGCGATACTCCTCATAGCCGATTTCTCGGCGCGCATCGAGCTGGGCCGTGAGCGCACCTGGGCGCACATGCTCGCGATACCCTTCGACGAGCGTGCCGGCGAAAAACTCGGCGACCGCGCCCGAGCCGTAGCTGAAGATTCCAATCCGCTCGCCTGCACGAAGCTCGGCGTTCTCGAGAAGGGACAAGAGCCCCATGTACACCGACGCCGTATACGTATTGCCGAGGCGGCGGTTGTGAATCATGGTCTCCTCAAGCGAGGACACGGCGCTCGCGACCGACTGGGCGCCCGCGTGCTTCGCGAGGGTCTGCATGGCCTTCGCCGCCATCTTGGTGAACGGCTGGTGGAAGCACATGCGCGCGATGGAGGAGAACTCCGCTCCCCCGCGGCGCACGTAGTCGTCGTATGCCTCTGTCACGGCACGCAGGTAGACGGTCACGGAGAAGCGACCGTCGACGAGGGCGGTCGTGCGGTCATTGGGACGCCAGAAGTCATGGACGTTTTCGGTGAAAAGACCAGAAGCGGGCTCGATTGCCATGATCGCGGGGTCAGCGCTCACGAGCATCGCTAGCGCACCCGCCCCCTGGGTTGCCTCACCACTCGAATCAAGCTCGTACCGGGCAATGTCGCTCGCGATCACGAGAACTTTTTCATCGGGGTTGCGCGCCACGATTCCGAGCGCAAACTGGAGTGCTGCGGTTGCCGAATAGCATGCCTCTTTGAGCTCGACGACTCGGACATTGTGCTCGAGGCCGAGGAGTTCGTGCGCGTAGATGCCCGCCGCTTTCGACTGGTCGATGCCTGTCTCTGTCGCGAGCACGAGCGTGCGGATCTCCTCGGTGCCGTGGCGCTCGATAATGGGCGCAGCCGCCCGGGCCGCGAGAGTGACAATGTCTTCGTCGTCGCCCGGCACGCTCATCTCATGTTGGCCAATTCCGCGCAAATACTTGCCGGGACTCGTGCCTTGTGCTTCGGCGAGCGAAGTGAGGGGGAAGAAGAGCGAGGTCGTCGCCGCTGAGATATCGGTGATGCCGATCGCGTGCGTCATCGCGAACTCCTTTCAAACTGGACGTGGGCGGCCATGAGCTCGCCGGGATTGGTCTGCGCGGCCATGAGCGAGAGCTCGCCGCATAGGACTGTTGCGGCGGCGATTCCCGCGAGACGTCGGGCGTTCTCCCCCGGCTCGCGTTCCTCGCGGCATCCCAGTCGCGCGAGATTGTCACTCACGAAATCAAGCCCTTTGCCGTTGCCCACGGACCCGACAATGAGATGCGGGATCGTGCACGAGAAATACAGGTCCTCGCCGTCTCGGCCCCGGCGTTCGGTGTGCGTGATGCCCTGGCTGCCTTCAACGATGTTTGCGGCGTCCTGGCCTGTCGCGAGATAGAACCCGAGCAGCATGTTGGCGTAGTGTGCATTGGCACTCCTGAGGGAGCCTGCGGCGATGCCACCCACAAGGTTCTTGCGCACATTGAGGTCCGCCATACGTTCGGCGCTCGTGCGCAGTCGCCGGCGCAGAACCTCTTCGGGAAGGACGATCTCCGCGATCACATTCTTGCCGCGCCCTCGAATTCCGTTCACGGCCGAGGTTTTCTTGTCGGTGCAGTAGTTGCCGGAGATGCTCGCGTATCGCAAAGCGCTCTCGCGGTTCGCGATGTGCGCCATGAGGGCGTCTGCGGCGAGGGTCACCATGTTGTGGCCAGCCGCATCGCCCGTGAGGAACTCGAGGCGCAAATACAGGAGATTACCGACGATCTCGGGGGCGATTTCGATCAGGCGCGCAAAGCGGCTCGTGCCGGCGACAACCTCCTGAAGCGAGGACAGATCCGCGCACACACGCCTCGCCGCGTCGTAGGCATCGGCCGCCGAATCTGCTTCGAAAAGGATCGAGCGGGTCATGCGCTCGTCAACGAGGGTCGTGCGGATTCCGCCCTCGACGAGCCGGGACACCGTTGCCCCGCGCTTGACTGAGGGAAACAGGGTCGTCTCGTAGGTGGCGAGGGGGACCTCGACCTCGCCTTCGGCCACGTTTCCGCTGATCCTCAGGGGCCCGAGCCATTTCATGGGAATCTGCGCGAAAGCGCCCTGCTCGCGTGTGTCACTCATGAGTGCCTCCATTCGCCTTTCCGCTGCGCCGCGCGTAGGGGGAAAGATCGATGCCTCTCGCCTCCGCGTACTCGCGCACGCGCCCCGTGAGCACGAGATCTGTGCGCGTGAGCGCGTCGACGTTTCGTGCGCCCACGAGCGCCATCATCGACCGCAGTTGCTCTTTCCACGTTCGGATTTCACCAATGAGCGCATCGGGTCCGTGGTCGCGCACGATCGCGAGAAAACCGCCCGCGACTCCCACGGCCTTCGCCCCTAGCGCGAGGCATTTGAGGACATCGAGGCTCGTGCGAACACCTCCGCTCGCGAGAAGCGGGAGCCCCGTGTCGCGCGACGCCCCGCGCGCATCGATCAGGCTCTCGACGGCGCTCTGACCCCAGCCATTGAGGTGGGAGAACTGATCGGTGCGGCGCGCGCTCTCGATGCGTGCGAAGTCAGTGCCACCATTGCCAGCCACGTCCACAAAGGCAACACCGAGTGAGGACAGCGTGCGTGCGCTAGCCCCCGTCATCCCGAAGCCCACCTCCTTCACGATCACGGGAACATCGACGGCCCGTGCGATCGCCTCGATGTGCTGGGCCCAGTGCTCGAATTCGCGATCTCCCTCGGGCATCACGATTTCTTGGACGGCATTCACATGGATTTGAAGTGCATCGGCGTCGATGAGCTCGACCGCTTCGCAGGCCTGCTCGGGGCTTGCGTTCGCTGAAAGGTTCGCCATGAGGAAGCCGTGTGGGTTTTCGTCACGAAGAACGGTGAAGCTCGGCGCGCACGATGGATCTTTGAAGTAGGCGCTCATGGACCCTGAGGCCATCGCGATACCCGTGTCCGCAGCAGCGATCGCGAGTGCCTGATTAATCTTGCCGGTGAACTCGCTACCGCCGGTCATGCCGTTGATATAGAACGGCAGAGGCCACGTGCGCTCTCCTATTTCAACCTCGAGGCTCACGGTCTCGACATTGACGGCGCTCAGGGCGTGATGAAGCACGCGCACGTCATCGAAGTCCCGTGAGCGGCGGTGGGCGGTCTCTTGCTCCATCGCAAGTCGAACGTGATCGTCTTTGCGGGAACTACTCATGGGCGCTTCCTTGCTTTTCGGTCGTCACATGTGTGCGGGCGTGGAGGTCCGACGGTTCTACGCCCACGTTGAGCGCGATCATTCCCGCTCGCCGCCAGGCTTGTCTCACCGCGGTCGCGACGTCGGCATTCGGGGCGAGGGCAAGAACGCAGTCCCCGCCGCCAGCTCCCGAGAGTTTTGCGGCGGCACCGTGTGCGACGGCGATCTCAGTCATAGCGCGCAGCTCTGGCGTTTCGATGCCGAGCGGCCCCTCGCTTCCTCCTGCCGCAGCGTCGAGATCACGCAATTGAGCGAGGACGCACTCGAGCACGCGCATGGCGTCAATCGTCGAGCCCGTGCGCACCGCCTCAACGAAACGCTCCACATGCGCAGCGTTCTCGCGCGCGAATGCTTCGAAGTCGATGCGTCCCGCGCCGGCAGCATCGTCGACTTGCGCTACGAGCGAGCGGGTCGACGCAGGCGCACCGCTCCAGCCGATGACGGTCTTGAGTGCGTGTGGCACGTCGAGAGACTCAAGAGCAAGGCCCGGCCACTGCGCGGCGAGCGCACTCTTGACGCCTTCGCGTGCGCGCAGATCGCGCACCGCCTCCCGATCGAATGATCGGTACAGGACCCAGCCACCGAGCACACTCGTGGCGACATCTGCACACGAGGCGCGCACATTGCCGTCGAGGACGGCGAGGGCCGAAAGTTTAAAAAGCTCTCGCGGGCTGAGAGCGATGTTGAGGGCGCGAGCCGTGGCGCCAATAGTCGCGACGACAACGGCGCCGGAAGAGCCAAAGCCATACTTGCGACCGTCGCTGTCATCAAGCGTCGACGACACGTGAATATCAAGGGCGGGCAGAGGCCCGTAATACTCCACGAAAACGTCGAGAGCGCGGAAAATAGGTTCTCGCGGTTGCTCGGATGCTGGTGCCTCGGCAATCACGGGAGCGTAGTCGCGCTCTTCGCCCCACTGCTCGCTCGCGACGCGCACGCCGAAGGCGCGACGCACGGGACTCACGCGGGCCGTGACCGCGCGATCCACGGCGATCAACACCGCGGGATTACCGGCGCGCACAACCCCGTACTCGCCAGCGACGAAAAGCTTTCCCGGGGCGCGGAATTCGAAAGCGCTCATGCTTCGCTCGGGCGCTCACCCTCATCGAGGAGGTAAGCACCGGGGCCGGCGTTCGCAACATGCATCTTCACGTCTTCGATCCTCTCACGCAGGCGCTCGGCAACGAGAGCGGCCTCGCGCGAGCGACACAGAATCTTCACGTTGGGTCCGGCATCGGCGCTCGCGTATGCCTCGATCCCCTGCTCTCGCAGCTCCTGGACCGCATCGATCATCGCGAAGCTCGTGCCCGTCAGGTATCGCACAGGCGGCTCCGCGCCGAGCATCGAGGCGTGCATGCGAAGGGCGCTCATCTCCGCGATCTCGCCGAGGCTCGTGAAATCCGCATCGTGCACGGCGCGCGACGCGCGCTCCAGAAGCACGGCGTTCGACGAAACCCATCCCTCGAAATAGGGAGAGGTCTCCACGGTGTGGTTCATGCCGGCGCGGCTGCCGATCTTCTTGCGCGCGCTCGAGATGACCGCGACGACCATCGAAAGAGGCTCGCCGCTCCACTCGAGGGGCTCGGCAATACTCGTGTCGTCACTCGTGCCTTTATTCCAGCGCGCGAGCCCGCCGAAAATTGAGCGGCATGCCGATCCGGAGCCGCGGCGCGCGAGGCGCGAAAGCTCCGCATCGCTCAGCGAAAGCCCGTACGCGACACTCGAAGCCTTCGCGAGCGCCGCGAAAGCGGCCGCGCTCGAGGCGAGCCCGGCAGCCGTCGGAACCGTGTTCGTGGAGGTGACGTTTGCGTGCGCCCCCGAGCCCGCGAGCTCACGCACACGATTAAGGACCGTGCGCACGCGCGCAGATTCCTCACCGGACAGCTCAACCCCGTCGAGGACGACCCGGTCGAGGGGATCGTCCGTCACCTCGACCGTCGTGGTCGTCGGGAATATGTCGAGAGTCAGCGACAGTGATCCGGTCGCGGGCAGATTGAGCTCGCGATCCGTTTTCCCCCAATACTTCACGAGTGCAATATTGGGGTGCGCGACGGCGGTAGCGCGGGTCATGAGCTCTCCTCACTCGCAGGGTTGATTGACCACACATTCTTCGCACCGGCAGCCGAAAGCGCACGCGAAAGCGCGGGGACAGCGCCGTGAGAAGGAGCGAGGGCGATGATGCAGCCGCCCAGGCCTCCACCCGTGAGCTTCGCACCGAGTGCGCCTGCATCGCGTGCCGCCCCCACGAGGTGTTCGAGCCGCGAATGCGATACCCCGAGCTCCGTCAAAATCTCCTGGCAGTCGTTCATTGCGCGACCCACGCTGCTCATATCGCCGATACGCAGCGCTTCGCGTGTGGTGTGCGCGAGCGAAGCGATCGTCTCGAGCGCATGATCCACGAGTCGGGGATCGCGTTCACGCCGTTCGCGGATGCCGCGAACCGCGTCGAGGGTGTGGCCGGGAAGCCCCGTGTCGGCCACGACGAGCGCCGGCGCGTGAGCAAGTTCGAGCGGTTCCGCCTTGCCTGCTTGGAACCACAGTGGGCCATCCGCCATGGTCTGGTATGCGTCAAGACCACTCGGAGTTCCATGCGCGATGCGTTCGACGAACTGCACGAGCTCGAAACGTTCCTCGCTCGTGAGTTCATGACCGTATAGGCGCGCAACGGCAACGGCGATCGCGCTCGCCATCGCGGCACTCGACCCGAGGCCGCGCGCCGTGGGAATGCTTCCCTCGACCGTGACTTCGGCGCGTCCAGGCTTCTCGCCCACGTGGCTGAGAATTGTCCGCAGTGCCGACTGCGCGAGTTCGTCCTCGGCCTCTTCCGTATCGACGTCGAGGTAGATCGCGCCCGTGGAAGGGTCGCCGACGGTTGCAATGCGCCGCTTTCCACGCCGCTCCCCCGTTCGCGACGAGGGCACATCGAGCGTGAGGCCACTCTCGAAACGCACTTCATCGCCGGGAACGGTCTGATCATCGAACGAGAAACCTTCGGTCAGCGAGTACGAGCCGCTGATCGTCCCGAACCCCTCGGCGGAGACGGATCCCTCGATGCGTCCGGCGTGAGTACTGACCGAATCCGGATAGGGCAAAAGCCTGGCCGTCGCCGTGAGGCTCAAGTGGGTAATGGGAAAGGCGATCGCGGGATGCCCGTACACGACAGCGTGCTCGCCGATCAGAATCGTCTTGGCGTGCGCGCTGCCGTGCCCGGTCGCGTACTCGAACGTCTCTTCGCTCACCGGGATGCGAGCAGATCGGCGAACGACGAAAGGCGGGCGATCGTGGATTCGTAGCCGAGAAGCTCCATCGATTCAAACAGCGGCGGGCTCACGCGACGGCCAGAGATGCCCGAACGAAGCGGCCCGAACGCGAGCCGGGGCTTGACGCCCATGCCGTCGATAATCGCTTCGCGCAGAGACGCCTCAAGCGTCGCGGTCGTGAAGTTCTCTTTGCCGCCTTCCTCGATGACCTCGATGGCGCGGCGCACAACGGAAACGGGATCGTCGCCAAGCTTCTTGAGGGCGTCCTCTTCGATCACGAGATCGGCATCGTCGATGAAGAGGAAGCGCAGCATCCCCGGGGCCTCACCGAGGAGGTTCATGCGCGGCTGCACGAGTGGCGTCGCCTTCGCGAGGAGGGCGCGCTGGTCCTCGGTGATGGGGGTTTCGACAACCCCGGCCTTTTCGAGGTACGGGATCATGCGCTCGGTGAACTCGGCCTCGTCGAGCATGCGCATGTGGTCGGCGTTAATCGCGAGCGCCTTCTTGTAGTCAACGCGGGCGGGGTTCGGGTTCACGTCGGCAACATCAAACTTCGCGACGAACTGTTCGCGCGTGAAGATGTCCTGATCGCCGCTGTAGCCCCAGCCAAGCAGCGAGAGATAGTTGATCATTCCCTCGGGCACGAAGCCCTCGTCGCGGTAGAGGAAAAGGCTCGACTCGGGATCGCGCTTGGAGAGCTTCTTGTTGCCCTCCCCCATCACGTAGGGAAGGTGTGCGTATTCGGGCGTGAACTTCGCGATGCCGATCTTCTTGAGTGCTTCGAACAGCACGATCTGCCGGGGCGTCGAGCTGAGGATGTCTTCGCCGCGCAGGATGTGGGTGATTCCCATGAGGGCGTCGTCGACGGGGTTCGTGAGGGGGTAGAGCGGCTGGCCGTTCGCGCGCACGACGACGTAGTCGGGGGTCGAGCCGGCTTTGAACGTGATTTCGCCGCGCACGAGGTCGTTGAACGTGATGTCTTCATCGGGCATTCGCACACGCCACACGGGCTCACGTCCTTCGGCGCGGAACGCTGCCTTCTGCTCTTCGGTCAGGTCACGATCGAAACCGTCGTACCCCGATTCCTTCGGGCGGCCAGCGGCAATGTGGCGCTGCTGGATTTCCTCGGGAGTCGAGAACGACTCGTAGATGTAGCCGCCGTCCTTGAGCTTTTGGATGACGTCCTGGTAAATCTCACCGCGCTGCGACTGGCGATAGGGACCGTCCTCGCCGCCCGCGTCCACGCCTTCGTCCCACGTAATGCCAAGCCATCGCATCGCATCGAGAAGCTGGTTGTAGCTTTCTTCGCTATCGCGCGCTTGGTCGGTGTCCTCGATGCGGAACACGAGCGTGCCACCCGTGCGTTTCGCGTAGGCCCAGTTGAACAGGGCGGTGCGCACCATGCCGATATGCGGCGTGCCGGTTGGCGACGGGCAAAAGCGCACGCGGACCTCACTGTGGCCGCGCGTGCTGTCGAGGGCGGGAAGGCTCGCGAGATCGATGTTCTCAGCGCTCACGTGGGTGTTCTCCTTCGAGAGGTTGGCGGGGTGAGATCCCCGGATGTGGTCTTAGGCCTCGAGATCTTCGGGCGACACTATGCGGTTCGTGAGGGTGCCAATTCCGTCGATGTCGATGTCGACGGTGTCACCGACGTTCACGAGCCCGACGCCCGCGGGCGTGCCGGTGAGGATGACGTCGCCGGGAAGAAGGGTCGTCGAGCGCGTGATCTCCTCGATGATCTCGGGGATGCGGCGCAGCATGTCGGCGCTCGTGCCGTCCTGTTTGACCTCGCCGTTCACGCGCGAGCGGATGCGCGCGTTCGCGGTATCAAGGTCCGTTTCGATCCACGGCCCGAGCGGGCACGAGGTGTCGAAGGCTTTCGCGCGGAACCACTGGGACTCTTCGCGCTGGGCATCGCGCACCGTGAGATCATTCGCGCACGTGTAGCCCAGGATGACGTCCGAGGCGCGATCGGCCGGGATGTTTTTCGCGAGGGTTTTGATAACGACCGCGAGCTCGGCCTCAAAGCTGAGCTCCGCGGCATCAGCGGGGTAAACGATCGGATCGTTAGGGCCGATCACCGACGTGTTCGGCTTGAGGAACAGCAGCGGTCGTTCGGGAGCTTCGCCGCCCATCTCACGCGCGTGCTCCGCGTAGTTCTTGCCAACGCCAACGACCTTCGACCTCGGGATCACAGGGGCGAGGAGGCGGACGTCCTCGAGCGGGAGGATCGTGCCGTTAGGTTGAATCTGGGTGTACAGCGGGTCTCCCGAGATTCCGTACACCATGTCCACGCCGTCCTTTTCCTGGACGATGCCGAACATCGGGTTCGAGCCAGTGGTGAATCGTGCAATGCGCATGCCCTCAGTCTAGTAGCGCGCTTTGGCTTGCACGGGCTATGCCTCTATGCCCTTGGCCACCCCTCACTCTTTCTTCACATCCGCAGCCCGTGCGCAGCCCGCCCCACACGTATCGGCACGTAAACTCAATGAGTGTTTTCTTCATCGCGTTCGTCTTCGTCATCGATCTCGCCTGCTGCCCCCGGTCGCTTCGTCGCCGTGATGTCGGCGGAAGAAGCGATGCATGCACGCGAGGAGCACGAGGCACGCGCGGATCGTTTGAGCGCCCCGCACCGAGAGCGAAAGGCACGCGGCGAGAAGCACCCGATCGAGGATTTTCTGCACACGTACTACCCCTTCAGCCCGGGGCAGCTTCGGCGCTGGCATCCGGGCTGGCAGGTGGGTTACGAAGCCTCGGCGGATCAGGCACACAGCGGAGTTGGGGATGTCGATTCCGACGGCTGCCGGCGCTGGTATAGCGACATGCAGCTCCAATCGGGCGGCGCTTCGGGTGCGGTGCGCGCGGCGGACCTCGAGCGATTTGCACGCGAGCGAGGCGATGCCGCCTACTGGATTCACCGATTGCTGTCCAACTCGAGTTTTGCCGAAAAGCCCGGGAATTTTTCGTGTTTTGGTCTTCACGAATGGGCGATGGTGTACCGCCTCGGGCCGGGCGAGAAGCGGCATGAATCGCTTCCCTTGCGACTGAGCGCCGAGGAAACAAACCGCGTGGTTGAAGAGAACCGTCTCGTGTGCTCGCATATCGACGCGTTTCGTTTCTTTACGCCGCAGGCGGCTCCGCTCAATGCCTCGCGCCCCACTCGCGAGAGTCAGCCCATGAGGGATGACCCGGCGTGCCTTCACGTGGGTATGGACCTGTACAAGTGGTCGATGAAGCTCGCGCCGCTGCTGCCGAGCGATATCGCACTTGACTGCTTCGAGCACGCCCTGGATTTGAGGATTCTCGATATGGAGGCCTCCCCGTACGACTGCCGAGGATACGGATACGGGATCGTGCCCATCGAGACTGAGGAGGGTAAGCGCGAGTACGTGCGGCGCCAGCGGCTTCTCGCCGATCGTTCGGATGCGCTGCGCACGCGGATCCTCGCCGCCGTGGAACCTCTCGTGCCTCTATTTGCTAAGTCTTCTCGCCCCTGCGCGAGCTAAGTCTCCCAAACACCATTATTCTTCGACGTTTCGCGGCACAATAGATGTATGCCTGCTTCCCCGTCCACGTCCCCACGCACTGCGCGCGTCCGCGTCGCCACGTTCAACATTCATCACGGCGCTAATTCCCGCAACGTTCTCGATCTCGACGCGACCGCTTACGCCCTCGAGTCGCTCGAGGCCGATGTGATCGGCCTGCAGGAGGTCGACCGATTCTTCGGGACGCGCTCAGACTTCGTGGATCAGGCAGCGTGGCTCGCAGACCGCCTCCACATGCACGCCCAGTTCGCCCCCACGATCGATCTTGAGCCGTCGCGCCGTTCCGCGGAGCGGGTGGGGCTTAGCACGCGCAGGCAGTACGGGATCGCGGTGCTGTCCTCGTACCCGATTGTCGACTCGCACCTCGCACGTCTTCCCGAAAACCGACTGATCGAACGCCGTGCGGTGCTACGCACACGCATCGATGCCGATGGAACCCCCTTCTCGTTCGCCGTCACGCATCTCGCACTCGGCCCGGGGCGGACCAGACGCGCGCAGTTCCGAGCCGCGCGCGAGGTCGCATTCGCGGGCGAGGAGCCCGCAGTCCTCGTGGGAGATCTCAATTCCGCGCCCTCGCATGCGCGCGATTATTCCGTCTTCACGAAGGGGCTCACAGACGTGTGGGCCGCGAAGCATCGCTTCCCGCTCGCCAAGCGCTTCCTCGGCCGCACAAACCCCGTGATTCCCATTCCGTTACGACGTATCGACTACATTCTCGCGAGTCGTGACATTCGGCCGATCTCGGCGAAGACCCTCCGCACGCACGCGTCGGATCACCTCCCGGTCGTCGCGGAACTCGAGATCCCTCACGTCGATCTCGCCGCCGAATAGGCAGCGGCCCGGGCGGGGCTGCCACAATGGGGGCATGCCACTTCTTCACGACTTTCTCCCCACGTCCTCGAGCGAGGATGCGATCGTCGAGGGTTTCATCGCGGCGCAAGCCGAGGTTGGCCGCACCCTCTACTCCCATCAAGAGGAGGCGCTCCTCGCGATCGCCGCTGGCGACCACGTGATTGCCGCGACGCCCACCGGCTCGGGAAAGACAACGATTGCTTACGCGGCGCTCTACGCCGCGATGGCGCGCGGAGAAACCGCGTACTACACCGCCCCGATTAAGGCGCTCGTGAGCGAGAAGTTCTTCGAGATCGTCTCGATGTTTGGGGCTGAGAACGTCGGCATGATGACGGGCGATTCGTCCGTGAACCACGAGGCCCCGATCATCGTGTGCACGGCTGAGATTCTCGCGAATCATGCGCTTCGCGACGGTGAGACGAGCGATATCGGCCTCGTCGTCATGGATGAGTTCCACTTCTACGACGATTCGCAGCGCGGCTGGGCCTGGCAGGTGCCTCTGATCGAGCTCCCGCGCACGCAGTTCGTGCTCATGAGCGCGACCCTCGGTGACGTGACCTTCTTCGAAAAGGACCTCGAGACGCGCACAGGCAGGAGCGTGAGTACGATCGCGGGGGCCGAACGCCCCGTTCCCCTCGATTTCCGTTGGGCGACGACCGACCTTCCCGAGACGATCACAGAGATCCTCGACAACCGCGACGCGCCCGTCTACATCGTCCATTTCACCCAGAAAGACGCACTCGAACAGGCACAGCACCTGCTCGGCACGAAGATTCTTACGCGCGAGGAAAAAGACAAGATCCGCGAGCTCATCGGTGATTTCCGCTTCTCGCGCGGCTTTGGCTCGATCCTCTCGAAGCTCGTGCGCGAGGGTATCGGCGTTCACCACGCCGGCATGCTCCCGAAGTATCGCCGCCTCGTTGAGCGACTCGCCCAGTCGGGGCTGCTCAAGGTCATCGCGGGCACCGACACCCTCGGGGTGGGGATTAACGTTCCGATCCGCACGGTTCTGATGACGGGGCTCGCGAAGTTCGATGGCCGCCGTCAGCGTCTTCTCAATACACGCGAGTTCCTCCAAATCGCTGGCCGGGCGGGACGCGCGGGCTACGACACCGTGGGCCACGTCGTCGTCCAGGCTCCCGAGTGGACCGTCGAGTTCGAAAAAGAAAAAGAACGTTTCGCGAAGCGTGCCGAACGCGGCGCTACCCCCAATAATGCGAAGAAAAAGAAGCAGCGCGAGCCGAAAATGCGCATCCCCGAGGGCCGGGTGAACTGGACCGAGGACAACCTCAGGAAGCTGAGTGAAGAGCAACCGTCGGAACTGAAGCCGCACATGGCGATGACGAGTTCGATCCTCCTCGCGCTGATCTCTCGCCCCGGAAGCGCTCTCAAGGCGGCTCAGCACCTCATCGACGAAAGCCACCAGAGCCGCGCCCAAAAATTCGCGCTCAAGCGCCGTGCTCTCGAGCTATTCCGCGGCCTCAAGGAAGCGGAGATCATCACGGTACGCGACGAGCCCGATCACCTCGGTCGCACCGTCACACTCGTGGACGACCTCCAGTGGGACTTCCAGATGAACCAGCCGCTCGCGGCATTCGCGATCGCAGCCCTCGATATCCTCGACGAGGACTCCCCGACTCTCACGATGGACTCGGTTTCGATCATCGAGGCGATCCTGGAAGACCCGTTCCAGATTCTGCTCGCGCAGCAAAATGCGGCGAAGAGTGCGTTGCTCGCCGAGCTCAAGGCTGACGGCGTCGACTACACCGAGCGCATGGCCCGGCTCGACGAAGTGACCTGGCCAAAGCCGCTCGAAGAAGAACTCACCGCAGCCCTCGAGATCTACGCGAAAAACAGGCCGTGGATCAACGTGCACGACCTCTCCCCCAAGAAAATCGTGCGCGAGTTCTACGAGACGGGCGCGACGTTCAGCGAGTTCGTCTCGCGCTACAAGCTCATGCGCTCCGAGGGCATCGTGCTTCGCTACCTTTCCGACGCCTATCAAGCCCTCCGGCGCACACTCCCAGTCGAGCTTCGAACCGAAGGGCTCGAGGACGTCATCGAATGGCTCGGTGTTCTCGTCCGGGGTGTTGACTCCTCGCTTCTTGACGAGTGGGAGGCACTCACCAACCCCGACAACGATACGGATGCCGCGAGCGAAGTACGCCCCGATTCACCACGCAGTCTGAGCGCGCAGACCAAGGTGCTCACGCAAATGGTGCGCGCCGCGATGTGGCGACGAGTGGAAGACTTCGCGTTCGAGCGCGAGGAGCAACTCGGTGAACTCGATGGCGCGAGTGGGTGGGACGCGGATCGCTGGGGCGAAGCCATGGACGACTTCTACGACGCACACGATCACGTCGTGATCGAGGATCGCGCCCGCGCACACCAATACCTCCGCCTCGAGCAAGAGTCGAAGCGTTGGCTCGTCACGCAGACCATCGTCGATCCCGAAGGCGATCACGACTTCGTGATGCAGGCGATCGTGGACCTCGAACAGACCGACGAGGAGGGCGAGCTCGCACTCACCCTCGAGTACGTCGGAGACATCGTGAAGGCGCCCTGGCGGTGACGCCGCCACGTGCATACGTGCTCGACGTCCCGAAAGACGCGGGCACGAGCTTCGCCTCGCTCACCCGGTTCGTGGCGAGACACCTCGAGGCCGACGCATGCGTGACGTCGTCGTGGGTCGAGGCCTTACTCGCGCGCGAGCAGCTCTACCCCACCGGCCTCCCGCTCGAACCGCCCGTCGCGATACCCCACGCTGACGAGACCCACACCCTTAAGGATGCTCTCGTGGTGGTAAGGCTCGCTGAGCCCCTCGCGTTCGGTGCAATGGGAGATTCCGACGCCGGAGCGCTCCAGGTGCGCCTCGCCGTCTTTATCGTTGCCGGCAACGGGATGGCCCAGGTCGAGGCACTCGAAAGGCTCCTCAGCATCCTTGGCGACGGCGCGCGCCGCGAAAGGCTCGAAGCCGGCTCGGCCGAGAACGCAAGGCGGTCCTTCGAAGCGATGCTCGAACAACTCGCCGCACTCACCACAGCCCCCGACAAACCCCCACACCCGCGAAAACCGTGACAGATCTGATCCTTCAAGCCAAAGCCAACCGTGTACGCGCTCAGCGCATGCGCGCCCTCTCCGACGAGCTCGACAGCCTCAGCGTCGAAGAACTCGAGCGCCACGACCCGTCCTATATTCAAGGCGTGCGTGTCCTCTACGACGCAGCAGGCACCCCACAACGCGACGAAACAGCCTTCCGCCACGCACTCAAAACCGCACACCGCGCCCACAAACGCGGCCAACGCCTCAAAGACACCCTCATCATCGACGCCTACGAACACGCCTGCCGCATCGCCCACGCCCAAGACACCCTAGGCCGCCCCGACGAAATGCCCCCATGCGCGACCGCCTCACCATGGCCCGCCGCGTCCGCGCCTACGCCACCACCAACAAGACCGTCAAAGAGGCCGGAACAGGCCTCAGCTCCACCCAACACGTCACCCCCACCGAACGCAGCGCACTACGCACCTTCGGCTCACGCGGCGGCAAAAAATCCGCACAACGCTGGACCGACCCCACCCAAACCGAGTACCACACCAACGCCCGCAAACCCCTCGAAGCCGCCAACAAACGCCGAGCGCAGCAGGCGAGGGCTTCGAAGGCCGAGGTGTTGGCGTTTCTCAGCAGGCAGATTGTCGAGTCGGGCACCCAGCCCACGCGACGGGAAGTCATGCAGGAATTTGGACTGTCTGAGTCCACCGCGAAGCGCTATCTCCGCGAGGTGCGGCATCTTCTCTAGGGGGGTCAGGCCGTAAGCATAGAACGGTTCCCCCTCCCCCCTGGGAGGGCACACGGCTTTCCCTCTTTTCCTCACCCTTCTCCCGCGGCCCGGCGCCCTACCCAAGGGGGGTCAGGCCAAAGGCCTTTCGCGGCATATCCTCGCGCGGCTCCGGTATTCCACGATGCCCTGCCGGCTCCCCGCTCCTGCGCCTCCATCCGAATCTCGCCAGGAGGGCCCAAGAAAAGGTCATTTGCCAGACCTCCCACCTAACGTCACCAGCGCAGGTCGCCACCCATGAGGGACAACACGACGAAGCCACCGTCTTTGGGGGCCTGGACTGACGCGGCGCTCGGTGAGCAGAGGTTGGACTCGAGGGGATGTTCAGCGGAAGTCGTAGTCGGGGTCCATCCCGCTGGAGAGATAGATGTCCTCAGCGTCGACTTCGCTGAGCATCTCGCTCATCGGAGAGTCGGCGCCAACATAGTGGTCTTCACCGATCATGCATCGGCATTCTTCGGCCCAGGTGTCGTCGGTCCCGTCTCCGACCTCTGTGTGCTTCCAGTGTTTTGGTCCTGTTGGCATGACCCAACTATAGAGGTCGAGGGGTGTTGGTTCGCGCTCAACGAGATGCTGTTGCAATGGGGTACCCCAGTAGGACAACCCTGCTGTGCCACGGAGCTGTAGCTTCTTGGGAGCAAGAGACCGAGAACACCAGGCCACCGGTCACGAACTGTTCAGTGCGCACTGTATAGTTCAGTGTATGTTGACTATTGCTTCGCGTCTGGACGTGATGAACCGCCTGGGTCGTGCACTGGCCGACCCCACTCGATCCCGGATCATCTTGACCCTGCTCGACCATCCCGCTTACCCGGCGGAACTATCCCGAGATCTGGACCTGACACAACCGAACGTGTCCAACCACCTGGCATGCCTGCGCGATTGCGGGATCGTCGTCTCCGAGCCCGAGGGTCGCCGGACACGATACGAGATCGCCGATTCGCACCTGGCGCAGGCGCTGACGGCACTGGTCGATGCCACCCTGGCAGTGGACGAAGACGCCCCGTGCATCGACCCCGCCTGCTCGCTTCCCGAATGCAACGTAGCTGGGGAGGGCGCATGAATCTCACCACGGTCTTGCAGGCGATAGGCCTGTTCGCAGCTACCAACATCGACGACATCATCGTGCTCGCCCTCTTCTTCGCGCGAGGGGCACGCCAGAGCGGCACCACCGCCCGTATTTTGGCCGGCCAGTACCTCGGATTTGCCGGCATCCTCGGTGCCGCGATCCTTGTGACCATCGGTGCCGGAGCATTTCTGCCTCCGGCAGTCATTCCATATTTTGGTCTCATCCCGCTGGGCCTCGGCCTCTGGGCCGCATGGCAGGCTTGGCGCGGAGACGATGACGACGATGACGACGAGGCCAAGGTTGCCGGCAAGAAGGTCGGCGTTTGGACAGTCGCAGGCGTCACTTTTGCCAATGGCGGCGACAACATCGGTGTCTACACCCCTGTATTCCTTAGCGTGGAACCTCTCGCAGTAGTCGCCTACTGCATCGTCTTCCTCGCGCTCGTTGCGGTCCTGGTGGCCTTGGCAAAGTTCGTCGCCACCCGCCCCCCGATCGCGGAAGTGCTCGAACGCTGGGAGGACATCCTCTTTCCCATCGTTCTCATCGGCCTCGGCATCGTGATCCTCGTCAGCGGCGGAGCCTTCGGGCTCTGACGTAGCGACAGCGAGCCAACCAGCCCTGAGGGCGTGTCGGGGGTGTGCAACGGGTTGGCCCGGTTCGGACTCGACGAGGTTGCTGAGATCTTCGGAGGGTTGGTTCCTGGCTAGCCTGACCGGAGGTAGGTACGGCAGCGTCGGACAGGAGACAGCACAGGGTGTCGTGCGCGGAGGCCACCGGCAGCAGCCCCGGTGCGGCAAGCGGAAGAAGCACCGCACGTCTACTCGTCGTTGTGTCCACTGTCGCAACTCCCCTTCCCTAGTGCCCTCGCACGACCACGATGATCGTGCCCGCGGGGCGCATCGAGTCTAGTTCCGAGTCGCCCCGAGCTGGCCCTTGGCTCCGCACCGGGGCGCGCCCCAGCTCGCGCTGCCGCCAAGGACCACACCCCTTGCAATATCGCTTTATGACGATACAATCGGCACATGACGATGATTCCGGTGGTGGACAACGCTCCGTTCGAGGTCGCGGACGGCCATGCTGCGCTGTTCCATGCCCTGTCCGAGCCCACTCGATTGGCCCTCCTTCAGCACCTCTCGACCGGTGAGCACCGGGTCCGTGGCCTCGTAGAGCACATGCACCTGGCGCAGTCCACCGTGAGTAAGCACCTGGCGTGCCTGCGTGACTGTGGTCTGGTCACCGTGCGCACTGAGGGACGGGCCTCGTGGTTCGCCCTGGCTGATCCGGCCCGGCTCACGGACCTGCTGGAGACCGCGGAGACGCTGCTGGCCGCTTCCGGGGCGTCGCTCTCCCTCAAAGCCCACTGTGACCACGCTGAGCTTGAGGAAGGGGAGCTGTGATGGCGAGCGAGGGAGAGCACTCCCACCACCATGCTTCACCGGACACGGCCCGGGTTCGCCTGGCGATCGCGTTTGGCATTACGTCTGTCATCATGCTCGCGCAAGCCCTCGGCAGTGTCGTCACCGGAAGCCTTGCTCTGCTCACCGACACGGCACACGTGCTGGTCGATGCCTCGGGGCTGCTGGTGGCCCTGATCGCGGCGACCATGATGCTGCGCCCGGCCAGCAGCCAACGCACCTGGGGATTCGCCCGCATCGAAGTGTTGGCCGCCCTGGCCCAGGCCACCCTCTTGATCGTGGTGGGAGCCTATACAGCAATCGAGGGCATCTCGCGGCTGACCGAGCCCCCCGAGGTCCCTTCCGGGGAGCTGCTCGCCTTCGGGGTGATCGGGCTGATCGCGAACATCGCTGCGATCCTCGTCCTGGCCGGGGGGAAGAACTCCAGCCTGAACATGCGCGCCGCGTTCCTCGAGGTCCTCAACGATGCCCTCGGATCGCTCGGCGTCATCACGGCCGCGCTGGTCATCCAGTTCACCGGGTTCCAGCAGGCCGACGCTCTGGCAGGGCTGTTCATCGCTGCGCTGATCGTGCCCCGAGCGTTCCGCATCCTGCGCGCGACGGTGCACATCCTCATGGAGTACACCCCCCAGGGGGTCGATCTCGATCAAGTTCGCGAGCACATCCTCGCCCTGGATCACGTCCAGGACGTTCACGACCTGCATGCCTCCGCGATTGGCAGTAACCTGCCCGTCATCTCGGCCCACGTCGTGGTCAGCGAGGAGTGCTTCGAATCCGCCCACGCGCTGCGGATCCTCGAAGACGTCCACCTCTGCGTCAGAACACACTTCCCGGTGGCGATCGAGCACGCCACCATCCAGTTGGAGAGCCCGTCCGTGCATGAACGCGAGGCCGCAGGCAGCCTCCACGCCTAACCCCACCGAGCTGCCCACCCCTTCCCCCCGGAGCGGCAACCCGACACAGAGGGGGCGCGGACCACCGGGAGGCGGTCCGCGCCCCGTCGGTGTCGCTGGTGCTCAGCGGAAGCTGATGAAGGTGGGGGATCCCCAGATCGTGCGCTCGGTGACGGCGCCCGCGGAGCGGCCCGCGTCGACGACCTTGTCACCGCCGGCGTAGACGCCGATGTGACCGGGCCAGACCACCAGATCGCCGGACTGGGCCGCGGACTTCGAGATCGAGGTGCCGGCGTTGACCTGCTGACCGGAGGTGCGCGGCAGATCGATGCCGGCCTGCTTGTAGGCGTACTGGGTCAGCCCCGAGCAGTCGAAGCCCACCCCCGGGCTGCTCGAGCTCCAGGAGTAGGAGGTGCCGATCTGGGTGCGAGCGGCGTCGACAATGCTCTGCCCGACGCTGCCCGAGGAGGAGGTGGAGGGCGTGGGGACCGACGTGCCCGTGCCCCCGATGGAGAGGCCTCCACCGTTGAGGGCGCCGCGCGCCCCCGCGCGAGCTGCGTACTGAACTGGGGCACCCCAGCATGACAGTTACTCGCGGGACTTTTACGGTTCCCAATGGGCCCAAAAGTGCACTTTTGCGACACATCTGTCGCACTGGGTACAGGGCAACGAGACGCGCGGTCGCATCCACCTCGACGTCTCCAGTAGCTATAGCGATACCGGACGTATACCACCCCGCCGCGAGATCTCGGAAGAAGTGGGCTGCACTCCCCGCACCGTTACGACGCACGTAGCGATGCTCCGAGAAGCTGGCTTGCTGCCCGCGAGTAGGGGTGGAAATGCCATAAGCACAGAACGGTTCCCCCTCCCCCTAGAGAGAGCACATGGCTTCCACCCTTCTTCACGCCCCACCACCACGGGCCTCCCGGCTCCCCTTCCGCCCTTCTCACTGCGGGCTTGAGATGTGGTCCCGCCTACCGCTGGCACTGCTATCCATTCAGGATCCACAAGCTGAAAGACCTCGAAGCGATGCTCTAGAGCGATCTTCCGCTTTCGCGCGCTGGGGCCACGCGGAGCTTGTGGAGGCCATACCAATAGGCGTCGAAAAGTGCCTCCCACGAGGCCTCGATAATGTTCGGGCCCACGCCAACCGTCGTGAAGCGGCCAAAGGGAGCCTGGCTCGTCACGAGCACGCGAGTCGTCGCGTCGGTGCCCTGCTGGGAGTCGAGGATACGCACCTTGAAGTCGACGAGTGCGAACGAGGCAATCTCGGGATAGGTGTCCACGAGCGCCTCACGAAGGGCCTTGTCGAGGGCATTCACGGGGCCGTTGCCTTCGGCGATCGTCACGCTTCGGTGACCGGGAGCCGTGCTGAGGCGCACGGTTGCTTCCGATTCGAGCGATCCGTCGCGGAGCTGGTGGGAGGAGGTGCGCCACGACTCCACCTCAACGTAGGTGGGAAGGTCCCCGAGAACGTGGAGCACGAGCATCTCGAAGGAGGCGTCGGCCGCCTCGTAGCTGTATCCCTCGGCTTCGCGCCCCTTGACTGTCTGGGCGAGCAGGGCGAGTGTGGCGTCCTCACCGGAGAGGTCGTAGCCGAGCTCGCGCCCCTTGAGTTCGATCGACGCCTTGCCCGCCATGTCCGAGATGATCATGCGCATGTCATTGCCCACGACCGTTGGATCCATGTGCTGGTACAGATCTGGATCCACGCGGATCGCGCTCGCGTGCAGGCCAGCCTTATGCGCGAATGCGCTCGCTCCCACGTACGGCGCGCGTGCGTACGCGGGAATATTCGCGATCTCCGCGATTGCGTGGGCGATCCGTGTCGCATCGCCAAGCTGTTCGGGGCTCACGAGCTTTCGCCCGAGCTTGAGCTGAAGATTGGCGAGAACCGGAATGAGATCGGCGTTGCCCGTCCGCTCGCCATAGCCGTTCACGCAGCCCTGAACATGCACCGCGCCCGCTTCTACGGCGGCGATCGTGTTCGCGATCGCGCAGCCGGAATCGTTATGCATGTGGGCACCGAGACGGTCGCTCTCGAGCCCTGCTTTTTCGAGCCGTGCACGCACATCCGTGATGATCGCACTCACCTGATGCGGAAGCATTCCACCATTCGTATCGCACAAAATGACGATCGCCGCCCCGGCGCGCAAGGCCTCGGCTACGACGCGCACCGCGTAGTCGGCATCGTGAGCGTAGCCGTCGAAAAAATGCTCGGCGTCGATGAACACCTCGCGGCCGTGACCACGGAGAAACTCAATGCTCTCGCGCACCATCGCGAGGTTCTCCTCGGCGCTCGTGCGCAGCGCCGATTCGACGTGCCGAAGATCAGACTTTGCCACGAGAGTGACCGTCGGCGCTCCTGAATCCACGAGCGCCCGCAGCTGCGGATCCTCGCTCGCGGCACACCCCTTCTTGCGGGTCGCCCCGAAGGCCGCGAGCCGGGCGTTTGTCAAAGAGAGCTCCTTTTTCGCACGCGCGAAAAATTCTGTGTCCTTCGGAACTGCACCTGGCCAGCCACCCTCGATATAGGTCACGCCGAGCTCATCGAGGAGCCTTGCGACCTGCAGTTTGTCCTCGACGCTAAGCGTGAGCCCTTCTTGCTGGGAGCCGTCGCGCAGGGTCGTGTCGTACAGGTGGAACACTGCCGTGACCTCCGAGGTGCTGAAGAAAGAAACGGATCGGGTAGTGCGGCGTTACACGAGGCGCGTGAGCCAGCCGTGGCGGTCCTCAACGCGGCCGTACTGGATGCCCGTCAGCTCTTCTCGAAGGGCCATCGTGACCTCGCCGCTGCCACCGTTGCCGATTGTCCACGTGGCCTTTTCATCACGCAGCTCGCCGATCGGGTTGATCACGGCTGCTGTACCGCACGCGAACATTTCCGTCACGCGGCCCGCAGCGATATCGGCGGTGAGCGCCTCGTAGTTGACGGACTCTTCGCTCGGGCTAAGGCCACGATCGGCGGCGAGCGTAAGGATCGATTCGCGCGTCACGCCCGGAAGGATCGACCCGGTGAGCGTGGGCGTCACGATGCGACCATCGGCGTAGACGACGAAAATATTCATGCCCGAGAGCTCATCGATGTTCGAGTGTGTCTCCGAGTCAAGGAACATGACCTCATCGGCGCCCGCCTTGGCCGCCTCATACTTGCCCTGGAGCGAGCTCGCGTAGTTGCCGCCGCACTTGGCAAAGCCCGTACCGCCACGGCCCGCGCGGGCGGCGAGCGGCGAGACCCAGACGACGAGGGGCTGCACGCCGCGCGGGAAGTAGTTACCGGCAGGCGAAGCGATCACGTAGTAGTCGACCATGTGCGCCGCACGCACACCGAGGAAGCTTTCCGAGGCGAACATGAACGGGCGAAGGTAGAGACTCGACTCGCCACCCGTGGGAACCCACGGCTCATCGGCGCTCACGACGCCTCGCAGCGAGGCGAGGAAGTCCTCGGTCGAAATCTCGGGTAGCGCGAGGCGCCTCGCCGAGTTCTGGATACGCGCGGCGTTCTTCTCGGGGCGGAAGGTCCACACGCTTTCGTCGGCGTGCCGGAAGGCCTTGAGTCCCTCGAAAATTTCCTGAGCGTAGTGGAAAACCGCAGCGGCAGGTTGGAGTGAGAGGGGGCCGTACGGAAGAATCTCACCCTCGCTCCAGCCTTCGGCTTCGGTCCACCGCTGATGGGCCATGTAATCGGTGAAGTTGTCGCCGAAGCCGGGATCCTTGAGGATGCGCTCACGCTCCTCGTTCGAGATTCGACGCGGAGCCGAGCTTGCGCGGTATTCACCCATGGGCTTCTATTCCTCTCACCTTTAATCGTTGATTTCCCCAGTTTACGAGGCTGCATGCGCCTTTTCCCGAACAGCCTGCGCGATTGCGTCCCCGATCTGCGCGCACGTACGCGCGGAGCCCGGGTTCTCCGCGAGATCCTCGGTCACGGCCTCGCGCACGCGCTGCGCGGCCGCGTCCTCACCGATTGACTCGAGAAGGAGCGCAACGGAGAGGATCGTCGCGGTGGGATTCGCAATGCCCTTGCCCGCGATGTCGGGGGCGCTTCCGTGCACGGGCTCAAACATCGACGGAAACTCACCCGTGGGGTTCAGGTTGCCGGAAGCCGAAAGCCCGATGCCGCCAGAGATCGCACCCGCAAGATCGGTAATGATGTCGCCAAAGAGGTTGTCCGTCACGATCACGTCGAAACGCGAAGGATCCTGAACGAGGTAGATCATCATCGCATCGATGTGCGAGTAATCAACCTCGACATCGGGATACTCGCCGGCCACGTTCTCGACGATGCGTTTCCAAAGACGCCCGGCGTGCACGAGCACGTTGTGCTTGTGCACGAGGGTGAGCTTCCCGCGGCGCTTTGCGGCAAGCTCGAAGGCATAGCGCACGACGCGCTCAACGCCGTGGGCAGTATTGATTGACACCTCGGTCGCAACCTCGTCAGCGCTCCCCTCGCGAAGCACCCCGCCGGCGCCAACGTACGCCCCCTCGGTTCCCTCGCGCACGACGACGAAGTCGACCGTGCCAGGGTTCGCAAGTGGGGAATCCACGTGCGGGAAGAGAGTCGTAGGGCGGAGGTTCACGTAGTGCTCGAACGCAAACCGGAGCTTGAGCAAGAGTCCGCGCTCGAGAACGCCCGAGGGCACGCTCGGGTGTCCGACGGCACCCAGTAGCAGGGCGTCGTGGCGCTTAAGCGCGTCCAGGTCTTCATCCGTCAGCGTTTCGCCGGTGTCGTGCCAGCGGCTCGCGCCGAGGTTGTAGTCGGTCGTGACGAGGTTACGCCCCGTGCTTTCCAGGGCCGCCCGAAGAACCTTGAGGCCCTCGGGTACAACTTCCTGCCCAATCCCGTCTCCGGGGATGACAGCGAGGTCAAGTGTGCTCATGGTTTCTCCTTCGGTGGCGCGAGGGTGGTGCACGGGGCGGCGAATCAGCGTTGTGCGGTGCCCTCTGTGTAGTCGGCATCGAGCTGCTCGGCGCTCCAGGCAAACATCGTGCGAAGCTCCTTGCCGACCTTCTCGATCGGGTGCTCCTGCTCGCTCGCGCGCAGCTTCGTGAACTCGGGCGCACCTGCCTTTTGATCATCGACGAAGCGCTTCGCGAAGCTGCCGTTTTGAATGTCGTCCAAAACGGCCTTCATGGAGGCCTTGACGTGTTCGTCCACGACTCGCGGACCCGAGACGTAGTCGCCGAATTCGGCGGTATCCGAGATCGACCAGCGCTGCTTCGCGATGCCACCTTCGATCATGAGGTCCACGATGAGCTTGAGCTCGTGAAGCACCTCGAAGTAGGCGATCTCGGGCTGGTAGCCCGCCTCGGTCAGTGTCTCGAAGCCCGCCTGCACGAGGTGGCTCATGCCTCCGCACAGCACAGCCTGCTCACCAAAGAGGTCGGTTTCGGTTTCTTCCGTGAAGGTGGTTTTGATCGCGCCCGCGCGCAGGCCACCAATCGCCTTCGCGTATGACAGGGCGAGCGGCCAGGCCTCGCCCGACTCGTCGTTTTCCACTGCGATGATGCAGGGAACACCGCGCCCGGCGACGAACTCGCGGCGCACCGTATGGCCCGGGCCCTTCGGCGCGACGAGCGCGACGTCGACGCCCTTGGGCGCTTCGATGTAGTCGAAGCGGATGTTGAAGCCGTGCGCGAAGAAGAGCGCGTTACCCGCCTCGAGGTTGTCCTTGATCTCGTTCTCGTAGATCTCGGCCTGGTACTGGTCAGGAGCGAGGATCATGATGACGTCGGCCCACTTCGCGACCTCGGCGACGGTGTCCACGCCGAAGCCTTGCTCTTCGGCTTTCGCTCGCGATTTCGACCCTTCCTTGAGGCCGATGCGTACCTCGGCGCCCGAGTCGCGAAGGTTGAGGGCGTGAGCGTGGCCCTGCGAGCCGAATCCTACGATGCCGACCTTCTTGGACTGGATGAGTGCAAGATCAGCGTTGTCGTCATAAAACATTTCCGCCACGGTGAACTCCTTCGGTTCTCATGTGTGATTCGGTTGTGGGCAGTCTAACCGCCCCTCGTCTTACTTACTGGATACGTGTCTCATATTGAGAAACGCCGGTGGGTGTGCACCCGTCGGACCCCACGCTGCCTACCCGAGCAGCGCGCGATCCGTAATCGAACGCGAGCCGCGCCCGATCGCGACCGCCCCCGATTTAACGATCTCCTTGACCCCGAACTGCTCGAGCATGGACAGCAGCGCGGCAAGCTTATCGGCCGATCCCGTCGCCTCGATCGTGACGGAATCGGAGGCCGCATCGACGACCTTCGCTCGAAACATCTGCACTATTTCGAGAACCGACGTGCGGGTCTGGTTGTTGGCCTTAACCTTGACGAGCACAAGCTCACGCTCGACCGACTGCCGCGGCTCGAGCTGGACGATTTTCAGGACGTTCACGAGCTTATTGAGCTGCTTCGTGATCTGCTCAAGCGGCATCTGATCGACCTCGACCACGACGGTGATGCGAGAGATGCCCTCGTGCTCGGTGGGTCCCACCGCGAGCGACGCGATGTTGTAGCCACGCCTCGCAAAAAGCGCCGAGATGCGCGTGAGAACGCCGGGCTTATTCTCAACCAGAACCGACAGCGTATGGTTCTTCTCTGGGTCGCGCGAAAAGTCCATGCTCAGATCTCCCTCTCCCATTCGGGCGTCATACCCTGCGCGATTTGAATCTCGTCATTGCTCACGCCAGCGGGCACCATGGGCCACACCATCGCGTCAGCACTCACCTGAAAATCGACCACGACGGGGCGATCATTGATCGCCATCGCCTCGCCGATCACCCGGTCGATGTCCTCGTCGCGCTCGCACCGCAGCCCCACGGCACCGTAGGCCTCGGCGAGCTTCACGAAGTCGGGAACGCGGCGCGTGCCGTGCCCGGTATTGAGATCGGTATTGGAAAAACGCTGATCGTAGAAAAGGTTCTGCCACTGACGCACCATGCCTAGCGACGAATTGTTGATGATCGCGACCTTGATCGGAATGTCGTTGAGCACGCAGGTCGCGAGCTCCTGATTCGTCATTTGGAAGCAACCGTCGCCGTCGATCGACCACACGACCTTGCCGGGCTGGCCCACTTTCGCGCCCATCGCCGCGGGCAGCGAGTAGCCCATCGTGCCGAGGCCGCCGGAGTTGATCCACGAATACGGCTCCTCGAAGTCGATGAATTGACTCGACCACATCTGGTGCTGGCCCACACCGGCAACGAAGATCGATTCGGGGCCACTGATGGCGCTGATCCGCGAAATCACGTGCTGCGGCGCCGTGTAGCCGTCGGCAGTCGCGGTCCACCCGAGCGGGTAGTTCTCGCGCAGCCCGTTCATGAGCTGCCACCAGGCTTCGTAGTCGCGTTCGTCGCCGTCTGCAAGGCGATCGGCGAGGGCCGCTAGAAGGGCGCGAGCGACATCCGCCGCATCGCCCACGATCGGCACGTCGGCGACTCGGTTTTTTGAAATCTCGGCGGGGTCGATATCGGCGTGCACAACCTTTGCTGCGGGCGCGAACGAGTCGAGCCTTCCCGTCACGCGGTCATCGAAGCGCGCCCCGATCGCGATAATCAGGTCACTGCGTTGGAGGGATGCGACCGCGGCGACGTCTCCGTGCATCCCGGGCATTCCCAGGTGCTGCGGGTGCGAGTCGGGAAGGGCGCCGCGCGCCATGAGAGTCGTCACGAACGGGGCGTTCGCCACTTCGACGAGCGCACGCACCTCCTCGTTCGCGCGCGAACGAAGCACACCACCGCCCAGGAGGAACACGGGGCGCTTCGCGTTCACGAGCAACTCGACCGCTTCGCGAATCTGCTTGCCGTTGGGGCGCCCCGGGACGCGATAGCCGGGAAGATTGAGCTCTTCGGGCCATTCGAAAACGGTTTCTGCCTGCTGCGCATCCTTCGTCACGTCTACGAGAACGACTCCGGGCCTGCCCGTCGAGGCGATGTGGAAGGCCTGTTTGATCGCGAGCGGAATGTCGTCCGCGTTCTTGACGAGGATGTTGTGCTTTGTCACGGGCATCGTCATGCCCACGATGTCGGCCTCTTGGAACGCGTCCGTGCCAATAAAACTCGAACCGACCTGACCGGTGATCACCACCATGGGGATCGAGTCCATCTGGGCATCGGCAATCGCGGTGATGAGGTTCGTCGCGCCGGGCCCCGAGGTTGCGATACACACGCCCACCTTGCCGGTTGCATGGGCGTACCCGCTCGCCGCGTGGCCCGCGCCCTGCTCGTGACGCACGAGAATGTGCCGAAGCCCCTTCGCATCGAGAAGCGGATCGTAGGTCGGGAGGATCGCTCCCCCGGGCAGGCCAAACACGACTTCCGCCCCCGCCGCTTCGAGCGACATGATGAGCGATTGCGCTCCCGTGACTGCTTCAGCCATAACGCCTCCAACTATTCACTGACAAAAAAGCCCCTCGTCCCTTGCGGGAAATCGAGGGGCGCGGCTTATCGTGCGGGGGCGTTAGCCGCGCCCGGTAACGATAAGGAGAATGCTCTGCATGCCTGTAAAACTACCCGGATACGAATCTTGAAACGAAACGGTTCACATCTTGAGATCCGACGGCTCCTGCGAACCGTCGGCCCCACGGCGCCCGCCGCTTACGGGAGAGGCCTACGCGTCGCGCCAAATGTTGCCGAGCGCACGTGATGGGCATACACCTTCAGTGCCTGACTCACCTCGCGGCGTCGATTCTTCGGTCGCCACGGAAGAGGCCCGCGCGATTCGCGGCGACGGTCAAGTTCTGCCTGCGGAACATCGAGCGTCAGCTCTCGCTTCGGGACGTCGATGACGATTCGGTCACCCGTCTCCACGAGACCGATCGCACCACCCTCGGCGGCTTCGGGCGAAATATGCCCGATTGAAAGGCCCGAGGTGCCGCCCGAGAACCGACCGTCGGTGATGAGCGCGCACGCCTTACCGAGCCCGCGTCCCTTGAGGTAGGAGGTGGGGTAGAGCATCTCTTGCATGCCCGGGCCACCCTGTGGTCCCTCGAACTGGATCACGACAACGTCGCCTTCCGCAACGGACTTATCGAGGATGCGTTGCACCGCTTCCTCTTGGGACTCGACAACAAAGGCGCGCCCCTCGAAATGGAAGAGTTCCTCGTCGATGCCCGCGCTCTTGATGACGGCGCCATCACTTGCGAGATTGCCACGAAGCACGCACAGACCGCCGTCTTTCGTGTGGGCGAACGGCACGGCGCGAATTACGCCCGATTCCTGGTCGAGATCGAGCTCCTCCCAGCGCATGTCCTGGCTGAACGGCACCGTCGTGCGTTTTCCGCCCGGTGCCGCGCTAAAGAGAGTGAAGGCCTCTTGCCCGGCTTCTCCCCCGCGGATATCCCACGTGGCGAGCCATTCGGCGAGGGAACGAGCGTGAATCGCGTGCACCGAGTGATCGAGCAGGCCCGCGCGATCAAGCTCGCCGAGGATCGCGGGAATCCCGCCGGCACGGTGCACGTCTTCGACGTGAGCAATTCCGTTCGGGGCGACCTTGGAGAGGCAGGGCACGTTCCGCGAAATCCGGTCGATGTCCTCGAGGCTAAAATCAACCTCACCCTCGATCGCTGCCGCAAGGATGTGCAGCACGGTGTTGGTCGAGCCGCCCATCGCGACATCGAGACTCATGGCGTTTTCAAACGCCGCTTTCGTAGCGATCGAGCGGGGCAGCACGCTCTCGTCGTCATCGTCGTAGTAGCGGCGGCACAGCTCGACGATTCGCTTTCCCGCCTCCACGAAGAGGTCGCGGCGGAACGCGTGCGTCGCGAGCGTCGTGCCATTTCCCGGAAGCGAAAGCCCCAGGGCCTCGGTGAGGCAGTTCATCGAGTTTGCCGTGAACATTCCCGAGCACGAGCCACACGTGGGACATGCATTGTTTTCGATCTGGGCGAGCTGGTCATCGCTGACGGACTCATCGACGGCGTAGCTGATTGCATCGACGAGATCGATGCTGTGGTCGATTACGCCTTCGACGGGTTTGCCGGCTTCCATAGGACCACCCGAGACGAAGACGACGGGAATGTTGAGCCGCATGGCCGCCATGAGCATGCCGGGCGTGATCTTGTCACAGTTCGAGATGCACACGAGCGCATCGGCGCAGTGGGCGTTGACCATGTACTCGATGCTGTCGGCGATAACGTCTCGGCTCGGGAGAGAGTAGAGCATCCCCTGGTGCCCCATCGCAATGCCGTCGTCGACCGCGATGGTATTGAACTCCTTCGCCACTCCCCCGGCCTCGCGAATCGATTCGGCGACCATGTCGCCAACGTTTTTGAGGTGCACATGGCCAGGAACGAACTGTGTGTAGGAGTTCGCGATCGCGATGATCGGCTTGCCGAAATCATTCGAGCCCATGCCGGTCGCGCGCCACAGGGCGCGTGCGCCGGCCATATTGCGGCCGTGGGTTGACGTGCGTGAACGAAGGTGAGGCATGGCCACAGCATAGGCAGAAACCCAAGACCCTCGCCCAAATATTGGACGAGGGTCTCAGAGTATGAACTGCCTGTTGTTAGAACGACCAATCAGCCTTCGCGATGCGGCCAACCGGGATCGTCCGCGAGGCGCTGCTTGAGCGCCTCATACTTGGCGTTTTCCTCCTCCTCGAGCGCGCGAGCTTCAGCGACCTGCTGCTCCGTGGGCTCGTGGTCACCCATGCCGACAGCGAGTGCCGGATCAACGACTGCGATCGCGCCCGTTTCAAGCTTCACCTTGTGGCGGAGAATCTCGTAACGCACAATCTTTGCGAGGAAGTAGATGCCGAGAAGGTTCGGAATCGTCATGAGGAAGAATACGGCATCCGAGAAGTTGATGACAGCGTCCATCGACACGGCCGAGCCGAGAATAACCGCGAGAATCCATACGATCTGGAAGCCGCGCTTCACGAAGGCCGACCGCCCGAAGAGGAACTCGGCGGCAAGGTTGCCGTAGTAGTAGTAGCTCAGGATCGTCGAGAACGCGAAGAGCGCCACCGACACGGTCAAAATATACGGGAACCAGCTTGCGACCGTCCCAAATGCATTCGCCGTCATGACGATGCCGTCGCCGCTACCGTCCTCATACACACCCGTCACGGTAATGGCGATCGCCGTGAGCGTGCAGACGATAACAGAGTCCACGAGCGGCTCCCACATCGCGGTGAAGCCTTCCGTCGCGGGCTCCTTGGTCTTCGAGGCCGAGTGCGCCATGCCGGCCGAGCCCACACCCGCAGCGTTCGAGAAGAGCGCGCGCTGGATACCAACGATGGCCACGCCGATCGCGCCACCGGTCACGCCCTCGCCGGTTACAGCCGTCGAGAAGATCTTGGCGACCGCCTCGGGCACCGCCTGAATATTCATGATGATGATCGCGAGCACGCACAGGAAGTACACGATTGCCATGAGAGGCGTGATGCGCGCCGTCCACGTACCGATCGACTGAATACCGCCGACGATCACGAGCGCCGCAAGCGCCGCCATAATCGCACCGATGACCCAGCGGTTGTCCTGAAGGAAGGCAATGCCGAGCTGATCGCTAAGGATCGCCGCGCCCTGATTCGACTGGAAGAGGTTACCCGCACCAAACACGCCGATGAGCGTGAATGCCGCGTAGAGGAACGAGAGGACGATGCCGAACTTCTTGAAGCCGACGTCAGCAAGACCGTGCCTGAGGTAATACATGGGGCCGCCATGCGTGTGGCCGTCATCGTCAATCTCGCGGTACTTCGAACCGAGAGTCGCCTCGGCCATCTTTACGCTCATCGCGAGGAAGCCGAAGAGTACGATCCACAGCGCGGCACCGGGCCCACCGATCGAAATGGCGACGGCAACACCGGCGATATTGCCAAGACCAACGGTGCCCGAAAGCTCCGTCGCGAGAGCCTGAAAGGAACTCACCTCACCCGGGTCAGTCTTGCGGGTATATTTGCCGCGAATGACACCGATCGAATGCGCGAGCCCCGTAATGGGCTGGAATCGAAGCCACACCGTGAGGAAGAGGGCAGCCGCGATCAACCACAACACGATGATGGGGACCTCGACCCCGGCAATGGTGGGGGCGTAAAAAACGACCGCCGACAAGAAATTGGCAAACGGCGCAAAGTAGGTATTCAAGAACTGGTCGATAACACCAGAACTATGCATCAGTTACTCCTTGAGGGGGAAAAGCAAACACGCTCCACCATTCGGAAAAGAACCGGCGGTTTCAAGCGCATTCGGGAAAACGAATTCTTAGCGACAATTTGTCCACGCGCACTCAAGCGGACCTATTTGCGCACTGACGCAGCGACAAAACCCCTGGTTAGCGGCAGTACATAGCAATCACCAGGAGCCCCGTCAAGTAATGAGGGCCAATGCGGCGCCTGTGACTAGCACCACTCGGTGGCCTGCATCACTCGTCTTCGCGCTGCTGACCCCATTCGCCGTCTTCATAGAGACGCTCGCGAATCTCATGCCATTCGCGTGCTTCCTCTTCGTCGCGATCACGCGCCTCAGAGATCTGCTCTTCGGTGGGCTCGTGATCTCCCATGCCCACGGCGAGCTCGGGATCAATCTGCGGGATGGCTCCAGTTGTCACCTTCACCTTGTGGCGCAGGATCTCGTAGCGAACGATCTTGGCGAGCGCGTACACGCCGATGAGGTTCGGGATGGTCATGATGAAGATGAGCGCATCGGCAAGAGTGACAACGGAATCGATCGTGATGGCGGACCCGATGATGGTGAAGGCAATCCACACGACCTGGAAGCCGTGGGTCACCCATTTCGAGTTGCCGAGGATGTACTGGATCGCGCTCAGGCCGTAGTAGTAGTACGCGAGCACGGTTGAGAACGCGAACGGAACGACGATCACCATGAGGACATACGAGAACCACGGTGCAACGGTCGAGAAAGCCTTCGCGGTCATCACGATGCCGTCGGACTCACCGCTCTTATAGACGCCGGTCACGACCACGACAAGCGCGGTGATCATACACACGACGCACGAGTCGAGGAACGGGCTCCACATGCCCGTAAAGCCCTCGGTCGCGGGGTGGCGGGTTTTCGCCGCCGCGTGCGTCATGCCCGCGGTTCCAACGCCCGCGGCGTTCGAAAAGAGCGCGCGCTGAATACCGATCACGGCGGCTCCAGCCGCGCCCCCGGCCACTCCCTTGGGCTGGAACGCTTCGGTCACGATCGTCATGAATGCCGAGGGGACCTGCGGGAGGTTGAAGAGAAGAATAAGGATTGCGCTGACGAGGTAGATACCCGCCATGAGCGGAACGGCTTTCGATGTGATCTTGCCGATCGACTTCACGCCGCCGACGACGACGAGCGCGAGGAGGATGCCAAAGACCACACCCACGATCCAGCGATTGTTGAGAAGGAAGTCCCAACCGAGCTGCTCACCGAGGATCATCGCGGTCTGGTTCGACTGGAACATGTTTCCGCCGCCGAACACGCCGAAGAAAGCCGAGATCGCGTAGAACATTGCGAGAACGCTGCCGGCCTTCGCCCAGCCGATCTCTTTGAATCCATATTTGAGGAAGTACATAGGGCCTGCGTGGACCGTTCCGTCTTCGTCGATCACGCGGTATTTCGTGCCCAGGGTCGCCTCGGCCATCTTGAGGCTCATCGCAAAGAAGCCGAAGATCGCGATCCACAGTGCGGCGCCCGGCCCGCCGAGCCCAATCGCGACCGCGACGCCCGCGATGTTGCCAAGCCCGATCGCGCCTGAAATCTCGGTGGCAAGCGCCTGGAAGCTGCTCACCTCACCGGGGTCGGTTTTGCTCGCGTAGCGCCCTCGCACGACGTCAATCGCGTGCTTGAATCCCGTGATCGGCTGGAAACGCAACCACACCGTCATGAAGATGGCCGCCACTGCGAGCCAGACGACGATCAGTGGGATTTCAATGCCGCCGATATTCGGCGCGTAGAACACGACCGCGCTCATAAATTGAGCAATCGGTGCGATCAGTTGGTCAACGTACTGGTCGAAACTCATGAGTCCCTCTCGGTTGGCCCAGATCTGCTTCAGGCCGCAAAATGGGGCCTCGGTCACTAAAGCCCGAGGCCCCATTTCATACTAGGTAGTTCTTAAGTACCCATTATGACCGGTGAGTTAGCCCACCTCAAGTTTGGCCATAATGATCTCACGAACGCGCCCGGCATCAGCCTGGCCGCGCGTCGCCTTCATGACCGGGCCGATAAGCGCGCCGATTGCCTGGACTTTGCCGCCCTTGATCTTCTCGACCACGTCGGGGTTATCAGCGATGGCCTGGTCCACGGCACCCTCGAGAACCGAGTCATCAGAGACAACCGCGAGGTTCTCCTTCTCCACGATGGCGGCGGGATCACCTTCACCATCGAGGACCTTCGCAAGCACCTGGCGGCCGATCTTGTCGTTGATCGTCTTGCCCTCGACGAGCGAGACGAGTTCGGCAACCTGAGCCGGAGTGACGCTGAGCTCCTCGAGCGCTTTCTCGGCTTCCTTGGCGATGCGTGCGAGTTCACCCATCCACCACTTGCGTGCCGCCTGGGGCTTCGCACCCGCAGCGACCGTCCCCTCGATCAGGTCGAGCGCACCGGCGTTAATGACGTCGCGCATTTCAAGGTCCGTGAAACCCCACTCGCCGAGCAACCGTCGGCGACGAGCCGCGGGAAGCTCCGGAAGCGCGGAGCGCAGCTCCTCAACCCACTCCCGGCTCGGGGCGACCGGCACGAGATCGGGCTCGGGGAAGTAGCGGTAGTCCTCGGCATCGCTCTTCACGCGACCCGGGCTCGTGTGGCCCGTGTCGTCGTGGAAGTGACGGGTCTCCTGGATGACCTCGGCACCGCTATCGAGCACTCCCGCCTGGCGGCTGATCTCGAAACGCACGGCGCGCTCAATTGCACGGAACGAGTTGACGTTCTTCGTTTCGGTACGCGTGCCAAGCGGTGCCTCCGGCGAGGGGCGAAGCGAGACGTTGATATCGGCGCGGACGTTGCCGCGCTCCATGCGCGCTTCCGAAACTTCGAGGGTGCGGAAGATATCGCGGAGCGTGCGAACGTACGCCGCGGCGACCTCCGGTGCGCGGCCGCCCGTGTTCGGGATCGGGCGTGTCACGATCTCCACGAGGGGAACACCCGCGCGGTTGTAGTCGACCTGCGAGTGAGTCGCGCCCTGGATACGGCCGGTACCGCCGATGTGGGTGTTCTTGCCGGCGTCTTCTTCCATGTGCGCGCGCTCGATGTCGACGCGCACGATCTCGCCGTCGTCAAGTTCGACGTCGACGTACCCGTCGTAGGCGATCGGTTCGTCGTACTGCGAGGTCTGGAAGTTCTTCGTGAGATCCGGGTAGAAGTACTGCTTACGCGCGAACCGGCAGTGCTCGGCGATCGAGCAGTTCAGTGCGAGACCGATCTTGATCGCGTACTCCACTGCTTTCTCATTGACGACCGGCAACGTCCCCGGAAGACCGAGCGAGACGGGCGTGATCGCCGTATTGGGTTCGGCGGCAAAGACATTGGGGGCGCCATCGAACATCTTGGTCTTCGTGCCAAGTTCTACGTGGACCTCGATGCCGAGGACCGGGTCATACTTCTCGATCGCCTCGTCGTAGTCGAGGGGTTCGATATCCGTGTAGGCGTTCACTTGGCGCCTCCTTCCAGGGCCGGGGCGTTGTTCAGGAGAGGCCCTCCCCAGGTGTCTTCAAGCAGCGCCTCGAGCGCGCCGCCGGCGCGATAGAGGCGATCATCGGCCATCGCGGGCGCGAGGAACTGGAAGCCTGCGGGCATCGAATCCTCGGCGAGGCCGCTCGGGAGTGAGAGGCCGGGGACACCCGCGAGGTTCGCGGGAATCGTCGCGATGTCGTTGAGGTACATCTTGAGCGGGTTATCGGTGTTCTCACCGAGGCGGAAAGCGACGGTGGGAGCGGTCGGCGACGCGAGAACGTCACACTTCTCGAAAGCCGCGGCAAAGTCGCGCTGCACGAGAGTACGCACCTTCTGGGCGCTTCCGTAGTAGGCGTCGTAGTAGCCAGAGCTAAGCGCGTACGTGCCGAGCAGAATGCGGCGCTTGACCTCGGCGCCGAATCCCTGGCCGCGCGTGGCGGCCATAACCTTTTCGGCAGTCGGGTGGTCCTCGGGAACAACCCGCATGCCAAAGCGCATGCCGTCGAATTTCGCGAGGTTGCTGCTCGCCTCGGACGGCATGATGAGGTAGTAGGCGCCAAGCGCGTACTTAAAGTTGGGGCAGCTCACGCGAACAATCTCCGCGCCTGCTTTTTCGAGGAGCGCGAGCGATTCTTCGAAGCGCTGCTTCACGAGCGGATCGAAGCCTTCGCCCTCGAGCTCTTCGATAACGCCGATGCGCATGCCCTTGACGTCCTTCGCGCGCGCAGCCTCGACGAAATTACCGAAACCGTCCTTAAGGGAGGTCGAGTCCTTCGGGTCATAGCCGCCGATCACCTCGTGCAAAAGCGCGGCGTCTTCGACCGTGCGCGTGCACGGGCCGGCCTGGTCGAGCGAGCTTGCCATCGCGATGAGGCCGTAGCGCGATACGGAGCCGTAGGTGGGCTTCACGCCGACGGTTCCGGTCACGGCTGCGGGCTGGCGGATCGAGCCGCCCGTGTCGGTGCCGATCGCGAGAGGCGCCTCGAAGCCGGCGATAGCTGCGGAGGAGCCGCCGCCCGAGCCACCGGGGATTCGCTCGAGATCCCACGGATTGTGGGTGTTGCCATAGGCGCTCGTCTCGGTCGAGGAGCCCATCGCGAACTCGTCCATGTTGGTCTTGCCGAGGATCGGAAGCTTCGCGTCGCGGAGGTTCTCCACGAGCGTTGCGTCGTAGGGCGGAATCCAGCCTTCGAGGATCTTCGAACCCGCGGTGGTCTGGATCCCCTTTGTGACGACGACATCCTTCACGGCAACGGGAACGCCCGCGAGCGGCGCGAGGCTCTCGCCCTTGGCGCGCGCCTCATCGACAGCCTCGGCGGTGGCACGTGCGTCCTCGCCGGTAACGGTCACGAACGCATTGAGCTGGCCCTCGACGGCCTCGATGCGCGAAAGGTGCGCGTCAGTCAGCTCGCGCGCGCTGAACTCGCCACTGTCGAGGCCCTTCGCCATCTGCGCGGCGGAAAGCTTCACAAGGTCGGTCATCGGTTACTCCTCCCCCAGAATCTGCGGAACGACGAAGCGGCCGTCGGCGGCCGAGGGCGCGCCGGAGAGTGCCTCTTCTTGCGTGAGGGTTTCGGTGACCTCGTCTTTTCGGAACACGTTGGTCATGGGGATCGGGTGGCTTGTGGTCGGGACGTCGTCGCTCGCGACTTCACTCACGGACGCAACCGCGTCCAGAATCGCGTCGAATTCGCCCGCGAATCGGGCGATTTCGTCGTCGGTGAGCTCGATGCGAGCGAGGGACGCCAGGCGTGCGACTTCTTCAGAACTCATTGCTGGCATGCCGCCCATTCTAGGCGCTACGGCAGGGCGTTTTCTCCACCCTCGAGAAGCGATGTGAAACCTTCCTCATCGAGAATCGGGATGCCAAGCTGTTCTGCCTTCGTGGCTTTCGAGCCCGCGTTCTCGCCGACGACGACGTAGTTCGTCTTCTTCGAGACGCTGCCGGATGCCTTGCCGCCTCGCTGGAGGATCGCCTCTTTCGCGCCATCGCGCGTGTAGCCCTCGAGAGAACCGGTGACAACGATCGTGAGTCCTTCGAGCGTCTTTTCGATTCCGCTCGTCGATTCGTCGACAACGACAACACCCGAGCGCTTCCACGCCTCAACGAGCTCGGCGTGCCATTCCTCCTGGAAGAACGCCGCGACACTCGCTGCAATCGTCTCGCCGACGCCATCAGTTTTGGCCAGTTCCTCGACGCTTGCACTCGCGATCGCGTCGATAGAGCCCCAGGCCGTCGCGAGTGCGCGGGCGGCCGTCGGACCCACGTGGCGGATCGAGAGGGCCACGAGCACCCGCCAAAGCCCTGCCGATTTCGCCTTGTCGAGTTCGCTCATCAGCACCTCGGTGGTTTTTCCGACGGTCGCCGGCTTCACGAGGCTCCAGGATTTTCTGGACTTGTAGTAGCGCCACTGCGGGCGGTTCCAAAAGGCGCTCACGGTGCGCCAATCACCCGTTTCCTCACCGTCGCGGCGCACGCTCTGGTAGACCGTGACCTCGCGCAGGTCCTCGGGCGTGAGATCAAACAGATTCGCGCCCGTACGCACGACGCCTGAGCGTGGTGCGGGAATGCGGGGATCGTCGGGGTCGGTGATGCGGAGCATTGGAACTCCGTCCGCATCATCGGTTGCAATGCCGTTCTTGAGCGTCACAAACGCGTCGCTTTGGAAATCCTCTTCCGTCAGCACCGGCAGGTAGAGCGCGTGGCCGGCCTTGAGAGAGGCGAGGGCTTCGGCGCGGCGCTTATCGGGATCGGTGAGCGCAATTGCCGATTCATCGCCGAGGGCCTCGATGTCGAAGGCCCCGCGGCTCGCGGCATGGGCGATGCGACCCGTGACCTGCGAGGGGCAGTCCTTTTGGTTTGGGCAACGCCAGTCTTTATCGCCCTCTTTTTCGGGGCGGATCTCGGCGCCGCAGCTCGGGCAGTTTTTCGGCATGACGAACGGCTTTTCGCTCCCGTCGCGGAGCTTTTCGACGGGGCCGAGGATTTCGGGGATCACGTCGCCGGCCTTGCGCAGGATGACCGTGTCGCCGATCAGCACGCCCTTTCGTTCGACATCGAATTGGTTGTGGAGCGTCGCCCGCGCGACGGTCGAGCCCGCGACCTTGACGGGTTCCATGACGCCGAAGGGGGTCACGCGGCCAGTTCGGCCCACGTCAACCTGAATGTCGAGCAGCTTTGTCGTGACCTCTTCGGGCGGGTACTTGTAGGCGATGGCCCAGCGCGGTGCCCTAGACGTTGCTCCAAGAGCACGCTGATGAGCGAAGTCGTTGATCTTGATGACGATGCCGTCGATGTCGTGCTCGAAGTCGTGGCGCTTGCGCCCCGCCCGTTCGATGTACTGCGTGACCTGCTCGAGCGAGTCGAGCACCTCGAAGTGAGGAGAGGTAGGAAGGCCCCACGAGGCGAGCATCTCGTAGACCTCACTTTGGCTCTCGGGGTATCCGACGGCGCCTTCGTGCGCCCCGATCCCGTGGACGTACACCTCGAGGGCGCGTGAGGCGGTGATGGAGGAGTCTTTCTGGCGAAGCGATCCCGCGGCGGTGTTGCGAGGATTCGCGAACTCGCGAAGCCCCGCCTCGCGGCGCTCCTCATTGAGTTTTTCGAACTCGTCGACCGGGAAGAACACCTCGCCGCGCACTTCGAGAAGCGCAGGCGGCTTTTCAGTGCTCAGAGTGTGCGGCACGTTGCGGATCGTCTTGACATTCGCGGTGACGTCCTCGCCAACGCGACCGTCGCCGCGCGTCACGCCGCGCACGAGTGTGCCGTTTTCGTACACGAGCGAAATGGCGAGGCCGTCAATCTTGAGTTCCGTCAGGAACTGGGGCGTTCCGGGCGCATCCTCCTGGCAGCGCTTCGCCCACTCGCGAATCTCGTCAAGGCTGAAGGCGTTGTCGAGGCTCATCATGCGCTCGATGTGAGGAACCGAGGCGAATCCCTGGGCAACCGCGCCGCCCACGGTCTGGGTGGGTGACTCCTCGCTCGCAAACTCGGGAAACTCCTCCTCGAGACTCTTGAGCTCGCGTTCGAGGGCGTCGTATTCGCCGTCGGCCATGATCGGCGCGTCGTTCTCGTAGTATTCGACGCGCGCCTCTGCGAGGCGTTCGCGCAGCTCAAGAATGCGGCCCTCAGCCTCGAGCGCGGTGATCTCCGCGAGGTCAGCGGCTGCGGAGCTGTCTGAGGCGGTCGTGCTCGGTGTCTGCTCGGTACTCACGCGTTCAGTCTACGGGCCGCTCCGCTTCGCCTTCCTGCTCGCGCTTCGCTTTTCGCCACAGGAAGAACGAGGAGACTGCACCCACCGCAAAGATGGCGAGCCACAGCACGAGCGCTCCGATGCCAAAGGAACTCTGTCGCTCTCCGCTTATGTCCAAGGCCAGGAGGATGCCAGCGAGCACCATGAGTGCAAGCTGGAAGAAAAGCTTGCGTTTTGCGACCGTCGCGCGATCCTTCGGGAGGTTACGCGCGTATCGCACGGGATCGCCGCACTCCTCCCCCACGCTTCGGTGTGCAGATTCGGCACGGGCGAATGCGTCGTCAGCGAGCTCCTCGATGCGTTTTTCGGTGAGGTCCCCGCGCACGCGAGCGGCACGAATGAATTCTTCGCGCCAGTCGCCCCGATCCTCACCCGAGCCGAAGAGTCGCGACTCTTGCTTCTTTGGCGCGGGCCAGAGAGCGAGCACGGCCCACGCGAGAGCGCCATACACGGGCACGCCAATGAGATAGACGAACGGCGAAAGCTCATACCGCTGGTCGGTCAAGAGCTCGAAAACAGTCGCGCCCGCGAGAGCAAGCGCAAGAATGCTCGCGGCGACAACACCGCACATCCATGCAAACGGCAAGCGCCGACGCGTCGCGTCATACACCGCACCGGCGACCGCGATGAAAATTCCGAGCATGAGCGGGGCGATGAGGCCTCCGAGCGAGATGTCGGCACTTAGACCATCACTGAGAAGCCACACGATCGTGAAGAGTATGGAGAGGCCCGCGGCCACGGTGAAGGCGAAGGCAGCCGTGAGGCGCGCCGTCAGGGGCGCGTCGTCGTCAAAAGCCCAGCCGCTGTGGTTCAATGCCTCGCCTCGCGTTTCTCGCTCACGTCCGTTCCCCCTCAAATATCTCACGCGATCACCGGCACGAGCATCCCCTTCAGGGCTCCGGTATAGGATTTCGGGACAAAGAACGCCGCGCCGCGCACGAATCACGAGGCCCGGAGTGAAGGGAGATTCGCGATGAAAGTTGAGCGGGTTCTTCCTGCGCTCATCGCGATCGTTTGCGCTCTCCTCTTCGGATGTGCAACGGCCGCGCACATGCCTCCCCTCGTGGACATCGGCGCCGGCCCCTCGGCCCTCGATGTCCTCCCGCAGGAGAGCGCGACTGACCAGAAGGCACACGTCAATACGGAAATCTCCGCGGGGTTCGAGCAGTATCAACCCGAGGGCCCCAATCCCCTCGGCCCGACCCTCGAGATCATCGTGTGGGCGCTACTCGCGCTTGCAGGGCTGTGCTTACTCATCATTTGTGTGCGGGTAGGGCTACGCGCGCTTAGGACGCGGCGAACACTCACTCCTCAAAGCGAAAGTGGGGACGCGCCGAGCGAAGTCGAAGCCTCCGCTGTCGCGGCCTCTCTCCAGGCCGCGGCGCAAGCCCTTGAGAGGAGTGCGGTCGACGGCAACGCCATTGTCGCGGCATGGCTCGCGATCGAAGCCCGCCTCACGGAAGAGGGTTATGGTCGCTATTCCTACGAAACCTCAAGCGAGTTTGTCGAGCGCGTCGTCGGCTCCGCTGGACTCGATAACTCTCGCCTCGCGCGCCTTGGGGAGCTCTACCGAACCGAACGCTACTCGAGCGCAGAAACTCGCCCCGCCAGCCTCAACGAGGCACGAGACTTGCTCCGTGCCTTGAGCGGCGAATTGGACACGGCCCGCAAGGGAGGCGCACGTTCATGAAACGTCTCGTGCTCACCTTCGCCGTGACGGCGGTGACGACGGCAATCGTCCTCGCGCTGCACCTCGTCGATATCCGCCTCAACCTCGCCTACGCGCTTATCTTTACCCTCGGCGCACTGCTCGCGAGGGAGCTCAATGCCACGGGACTCACCGGAAGCGAGGCTCCCGAGTTTCCGCGAGTCCTCTATCGCGCAGCACCCGAGCTCGAAGCAGCAAAGGATCGCCGCGTGCGCCGCATCGAGGATGACCTCTACCGCACAATCGAGACAAAGCGGCAAGGCCCGCGCCTTCCCGCAACGTACCTCGCGGGCATCGCTCACGAACTCGAGACCCTCGCTGCCACGCGCGGGGAAAACCTAGTGCTGTCGCAGCAAACGTCGGACATTATCGCCTGTGCGGAAGAGAGCGACGCTGCCCACTCCCCCGCCTATGCCCCTCGACCGCGCACGACGCAGGTCCGCCTCACACGTCGCGGCCTCGTCGCAGCGCTGCGCGACCTCGAGAGTGCATACGCACGACTGATCGCCCCCGCACCCCACGTCAAGGAGAGGCCATGACCGACACCTTCACCCCGAGCGAGGCCGCCGCACTCAGCACGCGCATCCTCGACGAGACAGAGCGCGCGATCGTCGGTAAGCGCGAAGCGCTCACGAAGCTCCTCGCGGGCATCTACGCGGGCGGACACGTCCTCCTCGAGGACTACCCGGGCCTCGGCAAAACGCTCACGGCCCACTCGTTCGCTCTCGCTCTTGGACTCGAGTTTCGCCGCGCCCAGTTCACGCCCGACCTCCTGCCTGCCGATCTCACGGGCTCCGAGGTGTTCAATCAAAAAACGAACGAGTTTGAGTTTCGGCCAGGTCCGGTATTCACGGGGCTCCTCCTTGCCGATGAAATCAACCGCACGCCTCCCAAAACTCAGGCTGCGCTCCTCGAGGCGATGCAGGAACGCCAGGTGAGTATCGAGGGCACGACGCACGCACTCCCGCGCCCATTTCACGTGCTCGCAACCGCCAATCCCGTCGAAACCGAAGGGACCTATCCCCTGCCCGAGGCCCAACTCGACCGTTTCCTCATGCGACTGACCTTCGGCTACCCGAGCGCCGACGACGAATGGGATGTCATCGCACGCCGAATCGAGCGCCGCGAGGAGAGCATCGACGTCGAGCGCGTGCTCCAGGCGGGCGAACTCGAAAAGCTGCAGCGCTCAGTCGAAACAATTCACGTGAGCGAGGCCGTTGGCCGCTACGCCGTCGCGCTCGTGCGCGAAACGCGAGAGCACAGCGAGACCGCGATGGGGTCTTCGCCTCGCGGCTCGCTCGCGCTCATTCAGTGCGCACGCGCGCTCGCGCTCATCCAGGGCCGCGAATTCGTGATTCCTGAAGACATCAAGACTTTGGCCCACGCGTGCCTCGAGCACCGCGTTGTGATCCGGCCCGAACTGTGGCTCCAGAACATTTCACCCGCGAGCGTGATCGACTCGATTCTCACGCGCGTTCCCGCCCCCGAAGCTGCCGCTTGAGAATGCGTACAACCCAGGCCTATACGCGCGCGGTACTCGCAGCCGCGGCGTTCATCCTGTACGGCGTGCTCGGCTCACGCCTCGACGCCCTCCTTGCTGGGTGTGCGCTCGTTGCCTGGATTGCGGTCGCCCACATCATGCGGCCGAGCGAGGCGAAGCCGGCAACGCTCGAGGCCGCGGAAGCCAAAGTCAACGAGGGTGAGAGCGTCACGGCGATCGCTCGCGGTGCTCGCGGAACACTCGTGACCGTGGGCGTCCACATGAACAGCGGGCTCGAGTATTCGCCTCGATGGGCGGTCATCACGGGTCTCGAAAGTACGTGGGTTCGGGCGACGCCCCGGGTGTGGGGCACGCACGAGTTCGGCCCGTTCACCGTGCAAGAAACCGATGCGCTCGGGGCGTTCCGACGCCACCGGCACCACGCAGCGCGCAACGTTTCTGCCGTCGCGAGTGCAACGGCGAAACCTCGACCCCTTCCCCTTGAGCGCGTCCTCGGTGTGAGCGGTCCCCATACTTCCCGCACGAAAGGTGAGGGGACGGCGCTCGCCGACATCCGCCCCTACCGCGCGGGCGATCGACTCAAAACAATCAACTGGCGCGTGACCTCACGCCGGGGAGTCCTGCACACGAACGAGACCTTTTCCGAACGAGACACGGACGTCCTCATCGTCGTCGATACGATGGCCGATATCCGGCCGATCGGTGCCGAGCCCGGGGATGGCCGCGCCTCGAGCCTCGATATGAGTGTTGAAGCTGCGACGGTGCTCGCGCGCCATTACCTCTCGCTCGGCGACCGCGTGGGCCTGCATGATGCGGGAGCGTTAATCGGGTCGATCCCCTTCGGCACGGGCGAGCGTCACATGCGACGCATCCTCGAAGCGCTTTCGGCCGTATCGCGCGACAAGTCCGTGTCTCCTCGTTTACGTCGGGCCCCGCGCATCCGCTCCGGCACACTCACCATCGCGTGCACTCCCCTCCTGAGCGAAGAGTTCATCGGGCAGATTGGCCTTCTACGCACGATCGGCGCGAACCTCACAATCATCGACACACTTCCCGCAGAACTCACGAATACCGCGCGCCTCACGGGTGCTCCCATGCGCCGCATCGACGGGATCGAGGACACTCATCTGTGGGACGAGGCATGGGTTATTCGCGGATTTGAGAGGCGCTTCGTCATCGCCGATCTTGAACGACGCGGGATTCCCGTGCGCCGCCTCGAGGAGGCTCTGTGATCCGTTCCCTCACCGATCATCTTCTCGATGCTTTCGACCTCGTTCGGGCCGTCTCTCCCACTCAGTGGTGCGCGAGGATCGGCGCGCTCGCCGCGCAAATCGCCGCTGCGCTCGTCGTCGCGGCGGGTGCAACGGCTGGTTTTACGGCACCTCTCACGATGGGGATCATACTGCCGTTTATCGCGCTCGCCGTACTCAACCTTCTTCAACTAGCCCAGCCGGGATCAGAGGCGGGACTCGTCACGTTCGCGGTGTGGATCTTCGCTCTGTGGGCCTCGCCTCCGCTTTCGCTCGCACCGGCAATCGCCTTCGCGATCCTTGTGCTCGCGTCGCATTCCCTGTGGGCACTCGCCGCGCGTTCGCCCGCCCACGGGCGAACGAGCACGAAGGCCCTGATTCGCGTCGTCGGCGCGCTGAGCCTCGTACTCGGTCTCGCCGCGGCGCTCATTGCAATCGCCCTCGTTCCAGTCGCCTTCATGCGCCCGGAAGCAATCCCGAGCGTCATGATCCTCGTCGCGATCCTCGCTGTTTTCGGAGCGCTCGCGTGGCTGCTTCTACCGCGTACGAGCTCGAAGTAGCGGGCGTCTTTCTCGCTTAATCGCCCTAGTCGCTCACGCGTTCGGCAAGGCCCGGCGCGGCGTGCATGATTTCGTCCATGTCGCACGGGCGCACGAAGGCCGACGCGCCATTTTCACGCGCGGGGTCGGCCGCCCGTCGCCGCGTAACCGCGAATGCGAAGCCGCGAGCCTCGCGAGCGGCGTAGCCAAGCTCGTTCCACGCGGCAAGGACGTGCCTCATCGATCTCTCGACCGCGCCCGCCGTCGCCAGGAAGCGAATCTCGACGCCTCTTTCTCGGGCGTCGGCAAGCGCCTCCCACGCACCACCAACGGCCGCGAGGTCTCTCGAGAGTGGATCGAGGGCGATACTACGCACCCCCGCATCGAGGGCCGCACGCACGATCCCCACTCGCGCGTCAACGGCGAGCGTGAGTTCTTCCGTTCCAATCCCCCGCTCGGCGGCCCCGGTTATGCAGGCCGAAAAAAGATCGGTGAGCCCCGTACGGCCTATGGCGCGGTGGAAACGATAACCGGAAGCGGTACGCACACGCCCCTCAACGGCCCGAAGTGCTCCTCGCTCATCGAGCATGACGCGCGGCCGTGCGCCAGATACGCGTTCGCGAAGCACGGAAACCTCGGAGCCGATGCCCTCGGCAATGAGGGTGGGAAGCTCCCGCACGAGCCCCGCATCGGCGAGCGCGAGCTCGCCGGAAGCCATAAACACCGAAGAGGCGCACGACACGGGCCCGAGGCGCACAAGGCTCAACGGCCCCTCATACTCGAAAAATGCGAGGCGAGCCGCGTCGAGGCGCGCAAAGGCCGCATCGCGGTTGGCGCGCCATCGTGCGCCTTCGCCCGGGCCGATCCGCCAACCGTACGGGGCGAGGTCTCCCGACACCGGCAGCATCGCGAGGCTCGCCGGAAGAACGTGATCGAAGGAGTCCTCGCCTCCGAGCGCGAGCGAGGGCTCCACCCCGAGACCCGCCTCAGGACTCGAACCGAGAAGGGAGCGCATCCGCGTCAATCGACCGAGGAGGCGGCCACCATCAATGTCCGCGGCGGACTCGGTGAGAGCGAGGGTGCCGTCGGAAAAAATCGTCACGAGCGAATCGGGCGCTCCCCCGTGTGCTGTCATGCGCGCGCGTCGAGAGTTGCCGAGGCGAGCACGCGGTCGCCCGCGTACAGCACGAGGGTTTGACCGGGCGCGACCCCGCGGATCGGTCGAGCAAGCTCGACACTGACAGAGGCGATCTCTCCCTCGCCCTCCCGGTCGGCCTCGACGCCCGTGATGACGCCCGCAATTGCCTCGCCGTGTGCGCGAATCTGCGCCTCGACTTCGCGGCCCTTGTCAAGATCCTCGAACCGCACCACATCGCTCGCGATGAGCGTGCGCGTCGAGAGCAGTTCGGCGGCCCCCACGACGACCTGGCGCGCCTCGGGCTTGACGTCGAGTACATAGCGCGGCTTGCCATCGGCGGCTGGTCGGCCCAGGTTGAGCCCTTTACGCTGCCCCACGGTAAAACCGTACGTGCCCGAGTGCTCGCCGAGCACCCGACCGTCCGTATCGACGATTTCCCCGGGCTGCTCACCGAGCTCACGCTCGAGGAAACCGCGAGTGTCCCCGTCGGGAATAAAGCAAATGTCGTAGCTATCAGGCTTGTGGCCGACTCCGAGCCCACGCCGATCCGCCTCGGCACGCACCTCTGCCTTATCGGCGAAATCTCCGAGCGGGAACACCGAGCGCGCAAGCCCTTCGGGCCCCATCACCGCAAGCACGTAGCTTTGGTCCTTGAGCATGTTCGCGCTCCTGTGGAGCGAGCGCGCACCTTTCGGGCCTTCGTTCCTAATCGAGGCATAGTGGCCCGTGCACACCGCATCGAATCCAAGCAGACGAGCGCGGTCCATGAGCGCCGCAAACTTGATCCGCTCGTTACAGCGCACGCATGGATTCGGGGTGCGGCCGCGCGAGTACTCCGAAAGGAAATCCTCCACCACGAGGTCGTGGAAGTCGTTAGAGAGGTCCCACACGTAATACGGAATCCCAATATGATCCGCCGCGCGGCGGGCATCCGAAGCGTCTTCGACCGTGCAGCACCCGCGCGAACCGTTGCGGGTCTGTTCGCGGTTTTTCGACAGCGCCATATGCACACCCACGACATCGTGGCCCTGCTCAACGGCGAGCGCCGCAGCCACAGCCGAATCGACACCGCCACTCATCGCGGCAAGAACCTTCACCTCGCGCCTTTCACTCGCATGCGTTGCAAACGCCTCCACTGTACAAAGCGAAAGCCCCGCACACACGATGTGCGCGGGGCATCTCACGAAAGAATCAGCGGTTCGACGCGACCGCTCGCGCCTGCTCGAGAACCCCCGGGAGGACGCGTACGAGCGCCTCGACATCCGCTCTCGTGCTCGTCCACCCGAGTGAGAACCGGATAGCGCCGCGCATCCGGGTCTCCGAGTACCCCATTGCGCTGAGCACGTGGGAGGCCTGCGTGACGCCAGCGTGGCAGGCCGATCCCGCCGAGCAGTCGATGCCTTCCTGGTCGAGGAGGAACAAGATCGCGTCCTGGTCGGCGCCCTCGAAGCACACGTGCACGACGTGCGCAGAACGCGGGGCGTTCTCGGCCGTGAAATGGGCGCGGGGATCGATCTGGCGGATGCTCTCACGCAAATACCCGGCAAGCGCCTCCCTTTCTTCGCCTTGTGACTGGCGCTCCTCGGCGCTCTCGCGAAGTGCCACCGCGAGCGCGGCAGCGTGGGGCGCATCGAGCGTGCCTGAACGAATACCGCGCTGCTGCCCGCCACCTGTGCCGAATGCCGACAGCTTGATCGACGGGTCGGCGACGAGGAGGCCCGCGCCCACGGGAGCGCCGATCTTGTGGCCCGTAATCGAGCACAGCGGCACCTTCGCAAAGTCCGGTGGCGCCATGTGTGCCATGGCCTGCACCGCGTCGGTGTGGACGACGGCGCCATAGCGAGAGGCGAGCTCGGAAAGCGCCTCGAGGTCCTGGATGACTCCAGTCTCGTTATTCACGAGGGCCGCGCTCACGAGAGCGGCAGAGTCTCGCCCCTCGGAAGGCGCCAGGAGCTGCTCGGTCGCGGCGAGATCGAGGCAGCCGTCGGAATCCACCGGCGCGAGATCCCCGCCAAGCGCACGCACCGTATCCACGACCGCGGGGTGATCCGTCGCAAGCCCAACGACGCGCCCTCCGATCCCGCGAAGGGCGAGATTGTCGGCCTCCGTGCCACCGGAGGTCATGATGATCCAGCTGCGCGGAACGCCAAGGACATCCGCGATCTCCGCGACGGCGTCGTCGAAAATCCCGCGCACGCGGCGCCCCGAGGCGTGCTGGCTCGAGGGGTTGCCGAGGGTGCGGGCGGCCTGCGCGTACGCGTCGAGCGCGCTTGGGCGGATTGCCGTTGTCGCAGCGTGATCCAAATACACGCGAGTTCCTACCATGGTTTCGTTACTCCCTTGTCGTCGCCCTTGCCGTCTTCGTCTCCCTCGCCGTTCGAGGGGTCATCGCCGCCGTTCTGCTTCTTGAGCTCCTCCTGTTTCTTTTGCTCCTCGGGATCGGGCGTAGGGGTGTGGCCCTCGTTCCCCTTCCCCTTCGGGTCATTCTTCTTGGGATCGTTTTCGGGGTTTTCCTCGTCGTTTTTCCCTTTGTCGCTGGGCCCCTCGCGCTCCTCGTTCCCAGCTTCGCGGTCGGCTTCCTTCCGCTCTTCCTCGATCTGCTTGCCCGTTTTCCCGGTCGATTCCTTATCTTCGTTGGAATCCGAGGAGCTTCCCCCGTTTTGGCACGGCTCGAGGATCTCTTCGGCCCTATACAGAAGGTCCGCGCGCTCATTCGGGTCTTCAATAGCCTTCGCTTCTCCAGCCATCGCGACCGCGAGGTTGTTGCGGATCTTGCACTCGGCATGCGGTGGTTTGTTGAGGTCCTTCCCCGTCGTCCACTCGCTCAACGCCTTTTCAAGCTCTCCGCGCGCCTCGGGGAACTTGTTTTCGCGCAGGAACGCGGTGCCTTTCGTGAGATGCGGAAGGTAGGGCTCGAAAAGGTTGAGTTTTTCGACGGGACCGAGACGGTCACGCGTATCTTCGTACTGCTCGTTCGAATACGCTCCCAGAGCCCACGCCTGGGTGAGCGGCATCGAGACGAAGCGCACGATACCCGCGAAAAGGAGGAGAACGGGGATCGCGATCAGCAATGTGCCGATCACCCGCAGGGTAAGAAAGCGCCCGCGATCAATTCCGTAGCCGCGCCCTTTTCGCGCCGAGCGGCGAAGGCCGAAGCGCTCTCGCACCGTAAGCCTCTGGTCGTGCGAGCCTTTCGACATGGCTATCTCCTTCCGGCGCGCGCGACGTCGGCGCGAGACAGGGGCTTGGGCAGGCGCAGAGTGAGAGTGACAAGCTCCCACACTGCCAGGAGCGTGAGGAGGATCGAGGCGATCCAGTACCAATCCTCAAAGCTAGGCGTGGGCTGTTCCTCGGTCGAGTCAATGAACTCGAGTTTGAGGTTCTTCCACGTTTTCTCGAGGGCTGCTCCATCCTCGCCACCGGTGCGGTGGAAGTAGGCAACGCCCATTTGCTGCGCGATGAACTGCAGGTTCTTTTCATCGATTTTTGAAAGTCCCCGACCGCCCGCAGGGTCCTTAATATATTCGCCATCATGCTCACCACCCACGGTTTTCATGGGGCCGCCCGCCGCGGTGCCATAGCCGAGCACGGCGCCGCTGTCGAGCCTTCCGCCGAGCGCCCCGAAGGGCTCTGATTTCTTCTGGTCGGTGTTTTCGCCATCGCTCAAGAAATACACGATGACGCGCGAATCAGGGTCTTCTTTTTTGGTTTGTTCTACGAGCTTCTGGAGAGCGCCTCGCGGGCGGTCGACGTTCGATCCGCGCGAGTAAGCGGTTGTTTCGGTACGTGCCGTGTCGATCCACGACTTGACCGCGCCTGCATCGGTCGTGAGCGGAAGCTGCGCAGAGGCACTCGAATCAAACGTGAGAATCGAAAAACGCGCGCCTTTCAAGCCCTCCATGATCCGAGCCATATCGGCTTTGGCCCCCTCGAGGCGCGGCTTCGAGCCGTCGTAGTCTTCGGCGTTCATCGAGCCCGTGAGGTCCACAACGAAGATCACGTTCGCGTTGAGGCGCTGAGTGCTCAGCGTTTCATCGCCCGTCACGGGCCGCAGAGCCACGACGGCGAGAACGAGCACCATGAGCAGGCGCCGCAGCCAGTCGAGACGTGCTCCCTTGCGCACTCCGAGGAGCACGGCGCACGTGACCGCGAGCGGAACGAAAATGAGGGCGATGGCCCACCACGGCATGAGGGGATGCAGTCCAATATTCATCGCTGCCTCCACCCTACGACGACCACTCCGATCAGCATTGCGAGGCAGAGCCCGAAGAACATGGCGGGATGGTCGGTGCGGATGACTCGCGCAATCGCGCCCATGTCCCGCGCCTGTGCCTTTTGAATCTGGGCGATAATCGCTGGAATCGCCCCCGGGTCAGACGAGGCCCAGAAGCCACCGCCCGATCGTTCTGTCTCGGTTTTGAGTTCATCCGCGCAGTGTCCCTGGCAGGCCGACGCCCCCGGATAGAAGGTCCACATCGTGATGTCGCGCTCGATCAGGGTGTCGACGGCTCCGGGGAGTTCGTAAATGCCGGTGCCGCCCGGTTCGTTATCCGTTGCGAGGACCACGAAGCGCGAGCGTTCCTCTTCCGCGTGGTCGAACAACTGACCGCACGAGGCGACACCGTTGCCGATAAGCGAGGGCGGGTAGGTCTCCGAGTAGGTGCCGCCCACAAAGTCCCAAAATTTCTGGATGTCCTCGTCGCTGTACTGGGCCGTGCCGAGCCTATGGGCGACGGGATTGTAGTTGAGAGCTTCGATCCCCCGCTTGAGCTCGCGTCGGATCAAACCGTAGTCATTCGTGAGCGGGAAGACCGTGCGCGAGTTCGAGTTAAAGATCGACAGCCCGACGCGTTCTCCCTTGAAGCCATCGACAAGCTCGAGGTAGCTTTCGAGAATTTCGCGGTCGAAGGGGAGCATCGAGCCGGAAATATCGAGGCACAGCACGATGTCGCGGTTCTTGAATGACGGGGTTTCAACGCGTTCGCTTGCGAGGCGCCCGGAAAGGAGGGCCCCGGACAGCACGAGTATGCCCGCGAGCGCGACGCTCACGAGGCGCAGAACGCGCGAGGTTTTTTGTGCGCGCCGCACGCTCGGTAGGTGGTCGAGGTAGCTCGTGTTCGCGACGAACAGCGCGCGATTACGCACGGCACGACGGTTGAGATAGGCGAAGGCCCACGCGATGAGGCCCGCGATCAGGAGGAGGCAGCTCACCCACCAGAAACTCATGACCATGCGCGCACCACCCCTCTAGCCGCGTGCAGACTTTCGGAAAGGCGCGTGCGACTGTCGCGGGCATAGCCTGCTTCGTGGGTGCGGGCGAGGAGATTTCCGACGGTCTGCGTGCGCGGGTCGGCCTGAATCCGTTCGACGGGTTCTTGGCGAATATCGAGCCCCTCGCTGCGAAGGACAAAGACACGCAGGATGGCTTCGAGATCGCGATGTCCCTCGCGCGCGCTCTTCTCGCCTGCGTCGACGGCTTCCCCGAGAGCGTTGATCGAGCGGAGGAATTCGGCTTTGAGGGCGTCGGTTGCGCCGGGGCGCTTCGCGTAGGCGCGTCGCTCGACGAGCCAGCGGGTGAGCTTCACAAGGGTCGTGATGAGCGCGATGATGACGTGCGCGCACAGCACCGCGAGGATGAGCCACGCAATCGAATACTGCGGCGGGTCGATGATCTCAAGGCCGTCCATTACGTGCCCCCTGTCTGCGAAACATCGCGATCATGTCGTCAACGATCTGAGAGTCGCCGTCGGTAAGGGTGTGGACGATCCCGAGGGAGTCGAGCATCGCCGTGATGTCAGCTTCGCGCTTCTCGCGGAACGCGTCTGCTTCCTTTTGCACGGCCGCGACCGTGCGCGTGTGGCGAAGGATTTCGCGCGGGTAGCCGGGGTCGATGAGTGCGGCATCGAGGTCCAGGCGCCCGAGCGGGTCGGCGTCGCGGATGCGCACGACCAGCACGTCGTGGCGCGTCATGAGACGTCGAAGAGCCCCTTCACATTCTGGTCCGGGGTTCGCCTCGTCGGTGATGAGGAGCATGAGACTTGAGCGACGCGTGAGCCTGAGGGCCCGCGTGAGTGCCCATTCAACATTCGCGGGGGCCCCGCCGAGGACGGTGTTCTTCTGGAGAGTTCTGAGGAGGAGTTCGAGGTGGCCGCGCGAGCTGCGCGCAGGAAGCTGGAGCTGATCGCCCGGGGTCCCCGCAACGAGTCCCACGAGATCGCCGTTGGAGTGGGCGAGGTAGCACAGCAGGCCCGCGGCGGTCACGAGGGCGTCGCGCTTGGAGGTTCCGTCGGCGGCGCTCGCTGCCATCGCACCCGACGTATCGCCGATGACGCACAGGTAGCGTACGCGCTCCTCGTTGAATTGGCGGATGAGCGGCTCGCCGCTTCTTGCGGTCGCCTTCCAGTCGATATCGGAGATTTTGTCGCCGGGCTGGTAGTACTTGAGGTCGTCGAAGTCTTCGCCGCTGCCTTTAAACAGGGAGCGCCCGCGGCCCGAGATGAGACCACGCACCTTTTTGGTGGTCGTGATCTCGATCTTGGCCTTGACCTTGGTTAGAAGCGACGCCAAAGCGGCTCCTACGGAAGTGGAACCGCGGAGAACACCGCGTCGATGATCGTCTCAGGCGTAATTCCGCTCGCGAGTGCGTCGAAGGTCATCACGAGTCGGTGGCGCAGCACCGAGTAGCGCAGGGCCCGTACGTCGTCGGGGGTAGCGTAGTCGCGTCCTTCGACGAGCGCGTGGGCCTGCGCGACGCGCATGAGTGCGAGCGAACCACGGGGCGATGCGCCCACGCGCACCGATTGGGTGAGGTTTTGAATCGGGCGCGGGCCCGAGCCTCGGGTCGAGAACACGAGGTCGATGATGTAGCGCTTGACCGCGGCATCCACGTACACGCGGTCGACCGCACGCTGAAGGAACTCGATGTCCTCAAGGCTCACGCTCGGCCTCGAGCTCTTTGGCGCAGCGAGCGTGCCCGAGGTCGAGCGATCGAGAATCTCATGCTCTTCCGCGGGCTTGGGATAAGTGAGAATTTCCTTCATGAGGAAGCGGTCCATCTGGGCTTCGGGCAGCACGTAGGTGCCCTCTTCCTCGATGGGGTTCTGGGTCGCGAGCACCATGAACGGGTGCGGGAGTGGATAGACCTCACCGCCGATTGACGTCTGACGCTCCTGCATCGCTTCGAGCATCGCCGACTGGGTCTTTGCGCTCGAGCGATTGATCTCGTCGAGAAGGACGATGTTCGCGTGCACCGGGCCGAGCTGGGTCGTGAACTCACCGGTGCCATAGTTGAAGATCTGCGTACCGATAATGTCGTTCGGCATGAGGTCGGGCGTGCACTGGATTCGGCGGAACGAGCCGCCGATCGCGCTCGCGAGCGCCTGCGCGGCAGTCGTCTTCGCGAGACCGGGCACAGACTCGAGCAACACGTGGCCACCGGCGGCGAGGCTTGTGAGAAGCGCGAGCCGCAGACGCTCCTGGCCGACGACCCGCGTGCCGAACACCTCGGCGATACTCGCGACAATATGCGCCGCCCGTTCCCGCTCAGCGGGGCCGAGCACGGGGCTTTCCGGTTGGAACGTCCGCGTACGGGAGGGCCCCTGCCCCACCGGACGAGGCGAAGGCGCCTGACCATTCATACTCATGCACGTACCTCTTTTGCCGCTTCCCGATCGGTCACACGTGCGCGAGCGCGCGCACTACGGCATGACAATACCGAACCGGACTCGACGCCACGTCAAAAACACGGCAAACGCCAGATCTCTGAAACAATGTGTGCGTGACTGTCCCCCCTCCACCAACGACGCCCGGTCTCACCGTGAACGAGGCAGGCGTCGGAACGTATTCGATCCCTGCCCCGCGCGCCGAACGGATTGAGCTGTGCATATTCGACGCAGGCCGCGAGCGCCGCATCCCGCTCCCCCACGTCGACGCGGGCGTGCACTGGGGAGCCGTCGATGGCCTCACCGAAGGGACCCACTACGGACTACGCGCCTACGGTCCTTGGGCGCCCGAACTCGGCCTCGTATTCAATCCCAACAAGGTACTCGTCGATCCGTACGGGCACGGCATCGATCATGCCTCGGCGCTCCTCGAATCGATGTTCGCCCACACCGTCGATTCGGCACTTCGACCCACGCAGCCCCTCGAGCGCGATCCGCATGATAACGCCGACTCAGCGATCCACTCCGTCGTCACGCGCGTCAATCCCGACCGCTTCGACCCCGCGCTGCGCCCCCGCACCCCACTTCGGGACACCATCATCTACGAAGCGCACGTCCGCGGCTTCTCGAAGCTCAACCCGGATGTTCCACCCGAGCTTCGCGGCACCTACGCGGGCCTCGCCCACGAGGCCTCCATCGCCTACCTGCGCGAGCTGGGCATCACGGCGATCGAGCTGCTGCCGATCCACGCGGCCCTCGACGAAGTCCACCTCACGCGCCTCGGGCTGAGCAACTACTGGGGCTACAACACCCTCAGTTTCTTCGCCCCCAATCCGCGCTACGCCACCCAGGCCGCACGTGACGAGGGCCCGAGCGCAGTCCTCGCCGAAGTCCAGGACATGATCAACGCGCTTCACGCCGCCGGCGTCGAGGTCATCCTCGATGTCGTCTACAACCACACGGCTGAAGGCGCTAAAGACGGTCCGTGCGTGTCCTTCCGCGGGCTTGACGCGCGCGAATATTACTGGCAGGACTCGGGCCACCTCGCCGACTTCACCGGCACGGGCAATACCCTCGACGCGCGAAGCCCCTACGTCGTGGACCTCGTCATGCGCTCGCTGAGGTTCTGGGCAAACACCGTGGGAGTCGACGGGTTCCGCTTCGATCTCGCCACCACCCTCGCACGTGGTGAGCACGGCTTCGATGCACAGCACCCTCTTCTGACCGCCATGCGCACCGACCCCGCGCTCGCGGGCATCAAGCTCGTCGCCGAGCCGTGGGACGTGGGCAGCTTCGGGTGGCAAACGGGCAACTTCCCGGCGGGCATGAGTGAATGGAACGACTCCTACCGCGACGACATTCGAGGCTTTTGGCTCTCGAGCACCCGCGAGCTGAGCGAGAACGGCGCGCCGCAGCACCCCTATATTCGCGATCTCGCCACTCGGTTTGCGGGCTCCGCAGATATTTTTCGACGCGCCGATCCGCACGATCTACCCGAGGGTCGGTCGATGCGCTCGCCGCTCGCGTCGATCAACTTCGTGACCGCCCACGATGGCTTCACGCTCACTGACCTCACGACCTACAACGACAAGCACAACCTCGCCAACGGCGAGGACGGCCGCGATGGCACCGAGAACAACCGCTCCTTCCACCACGGCACGGAGGGTCCCGATGCGGCGCTCGAGGCCGTGCGCGATCGAAGCGCCCGCAACCTCCTCGCAACGCTCCTCACGAGCGCTGGCGTTCCTATGATCACCGCGGGTGACGAACGCTTGCGGACCCAAGAGGGAAACAACAACGCGTATTGCCACGACGGTCCTCTCACGTGGCTTTCGTGGGACTCGAGCGAGCGCATTGAACGCCACCTCGCCTTCACAAAAGCAGCGATCGCCGCTCGGCGCGCCCTCAGTTCCCTTCGCCCCTCCACCTTCTTCGACGACGCTAGCCTCGAGGATCGCGAGCCGGGAGGCATCAGGTGGCTCAAGGGCGATGCCTCGGCCATGAGCCACGCCGATTGGTTCAACCCCGAACGACGCCACTTGAGCATCGCGATCCCCAACCACGACGGCCTCACCATCGTGGTGATGAGTAACGAACAGGGACCTCGAGAGGTGCGCTTGCCCGCGAGCGCTTGGGGTGCCGGTCCGCTCAGCATCGCACTGGACTCTTCGCTCGGAGGCGCACGTCTCGACCGGGCGAACGAGAGCCTCCACCTCGACGGACCAACGGTCGTCGTCGTGCAATCCGACGGTTGGCGATCGCCCGCCTCTCGAGACGAAAGTGCAGACAATCTCCCAGCGCACCCCGATAAACTTTGAGGCGCAGATCACGACCATGCCGAGATTGGGAGGCACCATGGCCACGAAGGCGAAAGCAGCGATGACCACCGGGATCGGGCGAATCCCGATCACCTCTGTCTCACCGAACGTCGACGGCGGTCGCTTCCCCGTCAAAGCGGTCGTGGGCGAGCGCGTGCGCGTTCATGCCACGAGCTTTCGCGAGGGCCACGACCAGATGGGCGTGCAGCTCCTCGTGACGAATCCCGAGGGCGACACGGTTCGCTCCCCGATGACGTGCACGAATCCTGGACTCGACCACTGGGAGGGCAGCTTCCGCCCCGATCGTGAAGGCGAATGGTCGTACAGGGTCGAGGCCTTCGACGCCCCCTACCTCACGTGGGCCCACAACGCCGAGGTCAAAATCGCCGCTGGCGTCGACGAAGAACTCATGTGCGCCGAAGGCGTGATCGTCCTCAAGGCTGCGCTCGCCGAGATCCCCAAGAAAAAACGACCCAAAACGCACAGGGCCCGTCTCGAAGCAGCGATCGACGCTCTCACCAATACGAGCCTGCAGCCGTCGGCCCGCATCGCCCCAGCCCTCGCCGCCGACATGCACGAGGCGATGACCGAATACCCCCTACGCCGCTGGCCCACGCGTTCCGCAAAAATTGCCGTGAGAGTCGAGCGCGAACGTGCACTGTATGGCTCCTGGTACGAGTTCTTCCCGCGGTCAGAAGGCGCGCACTTCGACCCTGAACAGGGCGGCTGGACATCCGGCACACTCGAAAGCTCACTCCCGCAACTTGATCGCATCAAGCGCATGGGCTTCGACGTCGCCTACCTCACTCCCATCCACCCCATCGGCACAACGCACCGCAAAGGGCGCAACAACACGCTCACCGCGCTCGAAGGCGATCCGGGATCGCCCTACGCGATCGGCTCACCCGACGGTGGCCACGACGCCATTCACCCCGACCTCGGCACGATCGAGGACTTCGACCGTTTCGTCGCGCACGCGAAAAGCCTCGGCCTCGAAGTAGCCCTCGATATCGCGCTTCAGTGCTCCCCCGATCACCCGTGGGTCAAGGAGCACCCCGAATGGTTCGTCGTTCGTGCTGACGGCACGATCGCGTACGCCGAGAACCCACCGAAGAAGTATCAGGACATCTATCCCTTGAGCTTCGATACCGACTATCGCGGCCTGTACGAGGCGATTCGCGACGTCCTCGAATACTGGATTTCGCACGGCGTCACGCTCTTTCGCGTCGACAACCCGCACACGAAGCCCGTGCGCTTTTGGGAGGAGCTGCTCGCCGAGTTCCGCGAAACCCACCCCGAGGTGCTCTTCCTCGCCGAAGCCTTCACGAAGCCGGCGATGATGCACACGCTCGCCAAGGTCGGCTACCACCAGTCCTACACGTACTTCGCGTGGCGCCACAGTCCCGAAGAACTTCGCGAATACATGGAGGAACTCAAGGCCGCGGCCCACTACATGCGGCCGAGTTTCTGGCCCACGACCCACGACATTTTGACGCCTTTTATGTCCGACGGTGGCTGGAATGCATTCCGCCTCCGCGCGATCCTCGCGGCCACCCTCTCCCCCACGTGGGGAATCTACTCGGGCTTCGAGCTTGTCGAACACCAGCCGCGACCGGGGGCACAGGAGAACATCGATAACGAAAAGTACGAATACAAGCCACGTGACTACGAGGGTGCACTTCGCTCCGGTCGCTCGCTCGAGCCGCTCCTCACGCGGCTCAACGAGATCCGCAAGGCCCATCCCGCACTCCAGACCCTCACGACGACCCGCTTCCACGGCTCAGACGACGACCGTGTACTCGTGTTCTCCAAGCACGTCGAAGGGCGCGACACCGAAAGCGGTCTCGACGACACGATCATCGTCGTCTCGATGACCGAGACACACGGGGGCACGTCAACGTGGGTCCACATCGACACCGAGGCGCTCAACATCCACTCCGACTTCATGGTCGAGGACCTGCTCACGGGTGAGCAGTTCCTGTGGGACCGCGACAGCTACGTCGAGTTGAACGCCGATTTCCGGCCTGCCCATATCCTCCGTGTTATTCGCTACTGAGCGCCGTCACCAAAGGAGATAGACATGAGCGCACCACTTCCCCTTCTGCCCGCGAGCGAACACGAACTCGGTTCAGTCGCGACCGGTTCGTACTATTCGCCGCATTCGATCCTCGGCCTGCACGAATACGAGGGCGGGTACACGATTCGCACGCTCAAACCGTTCGCCGACCAGGTTGTGGCCCTTGTACGCCTCGAAAACGGCGAACGCCTCGAGATCGAACTGCACCACGAGTACGACGGCATCTTTAGCGCCGCCTTCGAGGCTCCCGATTCCCCGATTGTGCTGCACCGCTTGCGCGTGACGTGGCCCGGTGGCGGCACCGAAATCGTGGACGAGCCCTACCGCTTCCTCCCGACGATCAGCGACTTCGACCTGCATCTCATCCGCGAAGGGAGGCACGAGGAGCTTTGGCGTGCGCTCGGCGCGCACGTACGCACCCTCGACGGCATTCAGGGCACAAGCTTCACCGTGTGGGCACCGAACGCCGCCGCCGTGCAGGTGATCGGCGACTTCAACGGGTGGAATGGCCGACGCACGGCAATGCGATCACTCGGCGATTCAGGCGTGTGGGAGATCTTCCTTCCCGGAGTGCGCGCGGGCGCGGTCTACAAGTTCCGCATCCTCGGAGCCGACAGGGTATGGCGAGAAAAGGCTGACCCGATGGCCCGCCTAGCCGAGGTGCCGCCCGCGACCGGAAGCGTCGTCGTCGAATCAGATTTCGAATGGAGCGACGATGCGTTCCTCGCCGAGCGCGCCGCGAAGAATCCACTCGAATCGCAAATGTCGATCTACGAGGTTCACCTCGCCTCGTGGCGCCCCTTCGCCTCCTACCGAGATATCGCCGAACCCCTCGTTAAGTACGTCAAGGGCATGGGCTACACGCACGTCGAGTTCCTTCCGCTCGCTGAACACCCCTTCGGCGGCTCGTGGGGTTACCAGGTCACGGGCTACTACGCGCCCACCTCACGCCTCGGTCACCCCGACGACCTCCGCTACCTCATCAACGCTCTGCACGAGGCAGGAATCGGGGTCATCATGGACTGGGTTCCCGCTCACTTCCCGAAGGACGAGTGGGCGCTCGGACGCTTCGATGGCACCGCGCTCTACGAACACGCCGATCCACGCAAGGGTGAGCACCCCGATTGGGGCACCTACATTTTCGACCTCGGCCGCACCGAAGTGCGCAACTTCCTCGTCGCCAACGCGTGCTACTGGCTCGAAGAATTCCACGTTGACGGTTTGCGCGTCGATGCCGTCGCATCGATGCTCTACCTCGACTATTCGCGAAACGAGGGCGAGTGGATCCCGAACCAATACGGTGGGCGCGAGAATCTCGAAGCGATTGACTTCCTCAAGGAGGTCAACGCCACCGCTTATAAGCGAGCCCCGGGCATCACGATGATCGCGGAGGAGTCGACCTCATTCCCAGGGGTCACGAAGCCCACCGACCAGGGAGGCCTCGGCTTCGGGTTCAAGTGGAACATGGGCTTTATGCACGACACGCTCGAATACCTTGGCCAGGACCCGATCTATCGGCAATACCGCCACCACGAGCTGACGTTCGCGATGGTCTACCAGTACTCGGAGAACTTCATCCTGCCGATCTCTCACGACGAGGTCGTTCACGGGAAGTCACCGCTGCTGCGCAAGGCCCCCGGCGATGACTGGCAGCAGGCGGCGAACCTCCGCGCCTACCTGAGTCTCATGTGGGCCCATCCGGGCAAGCAGCTACTGTTCATGGGCTGCGACTTCGCGCAGGGAACGGAGTGGAACGAGAACCAGGCACTTCCCTTCTGGCTCCTTGACTTCCCGCTCCATCAGGGCGTCAACGATTTCGTGCGTGACCTCAACCGCGTACAACGCACCTACCCGGCACTGTACGAGCTGGATCAGGAGGGTGCGGGTTTCCGATGGCTCGATGCTGATGCCGCGGGCCACTACCTCGTGGCGTTCGCACGCTTCGACCGCAAGGGCGATCCGGTCGTGGCAATCATCAACTTTTCACCCGAACCGTGGCGTGGCTTCCGGATCGGCCTTCCCGAGGGCGGCGCGTGGGCCGAGGTGCTCAACTCCGACGCTTTCGCTTATGGCGGCAGCGGCGTGGGGAACCTCGGCCGGGTCCAGGCGGAGCCTGTCCCGTACGGCGGCCTCGACTACTCGGTTCGCCTGAGCGTTCCGCCGCTCGGTGCGGTGTTCTTTGTTCCGGAGCGCGCGGCAAAACAGTAGCGTCGACGGATACGGAAAAGGCCTGCGCTCCCCGAGGGGCGCAGGCCTCTTCTCCAGGCGTTGCCGGTCTCTTGGTGCCTTAGAACATGAGGCGGCTGAGCTTCTTGCGGGCCTGAAGCACGCGCTCGTCTTCGACGCCTACGACGTCGAAAAGCTCGAGCAGACGCTCACGGATGCGATCGCGCTCCGAGGGAGCGTCGCGGAACGACGTCAGAAGGCGCGCGAAGGCATCATCGACGTGTCCCCCGAGCAGGTCGAGATCAGCGGCAAGGAGTTGAGCGTCGATGTCCTTCGGGTTCGAGGCCGCGGCCTCGCGCCCGGCCTGAAGATCGACGCTTTGCGTGCGGCGCATAAGGGCAATCACGGCGAGGCCCTTCTTCGCCTCCGAATCACCGGGGTGCTCATCGAGGTACGCGGTGAAGGCCGTCTCGGCGCCGTCCATGTCGCCGCTCTCCATCGCGGTGTAGGCCTTTTCAAGGGCTTCGGGCAGCGCGGCTTGCTCGGTCGTCTCGCGCGGGGCCTCTGTGTGCATGCCTTCCTTCGCGGCGAGCCCCGCGAGTTCCTCCATGACGGGGGCAAGCTGCTCTTTCGTGACCACGCCTTCGAACAGCGGCTGGACCTGTCCCTTCATGAGAAGCACGGCCGTGGGGAGCGACTGGATCCGAAGCGCCGCCGCGACGCGCGGCTGCTGATCCGCATCGAGGATCGCGAGACGGATCGTGCCAGCATGCTTAGCCAGAACCGAACGTAGATCGTCCGTGAAGGCTGCTCCCCCGTTGACGCGTGCGCTCGTCACAAAGAGGATCGTGAGGTGCTGATCGGAGTCTTTGATGAGGCTCTCGAGGTTCGCCTCATTGACAGCGACTTCGCCCTCGAGCGGATCGGAGGTGCCACCGGTCTGGTTTTCCTTTTTAAGCGTGTTGAAGTCCATCACGCCGTACGAGCTCGTCATCGTTTTCTCCTTTGTCGAGTCTTTCGTGGGGCGCTCAGCTGCCGGAAACCGACAGGAGCACCTTGTAGGCCCCGATTGGCTGGATCTTGGCGCCGGAGTCCGCCGCGGGAATGTGCATGAGTACGGTCGTGCCGTAGGTACGCACGAGCTCCTTCTCGAACTTCTTCGTACCCGCGAGCTTCGTGTAGAGGTTCTCCTCCGTGTAGGAGATCGATCCGGAATTCACGCTCACGCGCCGAGTCGAGGTGATGGTCCCCATGACAACGGCTCCGCCTTCGGCAGTGGCGAGGCCGAGGAACTCGCCGTCTTTGACCGCATATTCTTCGCGGACTGAGGCGACTTCATCCCAGTCCACGCCTTCGTTCATTTGCGCGCGCTCCCCTTGGATCTCGGCGTGGGCGCTCTGCTGGAACGGGTCCTCGTTAATGAGATCGTCCGGGTCGGCTTTATCGTGGCCGTCCGTGAGCACAGCCGCATACTTCGCGAGGGCTTCCTTGGGGGTCAGCACCAGTCCCTGCTGCTCGAGGTCGACCTGTGTGGTGCCGGCCTCGGCACTCGGCACGGTCGGCATCTCGATACCGGCAGCCTGGCGGGCCCAGCCCCACGAGGTGTAGTCGGAGCGAGCGTCTTTCTGCTGAAGTCCCACGAAGAAGCGTGCCTCGCCCGCGTTTGCGGCATCGTCCACGAGCGCGAGGGCATAGCGGGGAAAGCCTTCCGAAGTCGAGGCGATCGGCACGACGAGCTTGTCGCTAGGCCTTTGGAGGGCGCTTTCATGTTCGGGAACTTTGCTGATGATCGCGTAGGTTGCGCGGCGAAATTCCGCGGCACTTCCCGAAATACGCGGGGCGAGAAGATCCGCGTTTTTGCCGGCATCGGCTTTTTCGAGCGCCTTCGCGTATTGGGTGAGAATCTCCCCGAGTTTCGTCCCCGTGAGTTCCGGGGTCGGGCTCGCAAGTTTCGGCCCGGGATCGACCTTCGGCGGTTTCTTTTCGCTTCCGCACGCGGTGAGCGCACCTGCGGCAGTGAGCGCAGTCAGCCCGAGGAGGCTGCGCCGTGAAAGTCCTGTCATCGTTCCTCCTCGATTCGCGTCGCGATGGGGTCGGTCATTGTTGTCGTGGCGTCAGAACCGTCGGCGGCACGCCTGCGCCCATGCCGAGTGCTCACGCCGCTGCCACCCCTCTCGTGGTTCTCAAGTTCGAGCGCTTTGAGTCGGTCGGTCACATCGTCGGGAGTACCGCGGCGGCGCCCCTTACGCGCGACGGTGACGGGGGTGTCCACGTCGTCGTGAGCCGGGCGAGCGTTTGCGGTCTCCTGCGGCACTCCCAGTGCGGGCTCGGCTTGCTCGGCTGGCTCGGCGTCGCCAACGGGCTCTGTCGCGGTAGCCGGTTCCGTTTCGGAAACGCTCGCGGTTCCGACGGCAGCCTGCGCACGACGGGAGCCCTTACCTTCGGGGGCTTCTGTCGCCTCGTCGCTCTCGCCGCTGCCGGATTCACGGCTCGTGTTGTCGCTCTGTGCGTCGGTTCGCGCCGTCGCAGCGTCGTCGTTGACTGTCGCGTCGACCTCGGCGGAGCCAGCGTCGGACTCCCCTGCCTCCTCCTGCTGGCGGGCCTGGCGCTCACTCATCATTTCTTCAAGCACGTCGTCGTGCGTGGGTCGCGAGCGCGACGTGAGCGCGATCAGGAGCAGCACGAGGCCGATGATGAGCAGCACTGCGCCGGCAGCGTACGCATAGGGCGTCCACGCGTTCGTGGCGTTGCTCGGCCACGTGATCTCGACCTGCGTGATGGTCGAGGCATCGCCATCGTTAGCGAGGAGGATTGCGCGATACGGCTGCGGCTTCTTCGGGTCGAGCTCCGCCTTCGACCAGTCTTCGATCGTGAAGGACTCGCCCGTCTTCTTGGGCTTGATGTCGGTCCACAGATCCGAGTTCTGGATACCGGCGGTGCCCTCCTTCTTATCGGCATTTTCGGTGCCCGTCGCAAGAGTTGCCCAGTTCGATGCGCCCGTAATTGCCGTGTACTTCGAGTTTTCGAGGTAGCTCTTTACGGTGCCCTCGGGGGCGGAAATCATGTAGTAGTCACCGCTCGACGTAATCGTCACGGTGCCTTTCTTTCCACCCACATACAGCACACCAGGATTGATCACCACGGCTGCACCGGGATTCTCAAAGCTCGCGCGCGCGGTGTGGTTTTCCTTCGGCGCCCACACGGTCTGGCCGGCCCATCCAAGTGCAAGCCCCGCGAGACCCAGGAGGATGAGGACGCCCGCTAGCCACTTTCGCACGAGGACACGACCTTTCGCTCATTCGACGTCTACGACGCTGTCAAAAACAGTACTCACCCATTTTGGCGGAGTTTCCCGGCGGTGGGCTGAAGGCCACGAGATGCAGTGGGCAGGTCAACATTTCATGTAAAGAGCGCTCAAAGACCCATCGCGTAGTCTTTACCAGTGCGATTAGTTCTAGCGGAATGTTCTGTCAATTACGTCGGGCGGCTGACGGCGCACCTCGCGCGGGCCCCCCGGCTCCTCATGGTGAAAGCCGATGGAAGCGTGCTCGTGCACTCCGACGGCGGCAGCTACAAGCCCCTCAACTGGATGGCCCCTCCGTGCTCGCTCACAATCGAGGCCGCAGAGGCGGAGGATGCACTCGAAACGTGGAAGGTCACGCATAAGAAGACCGGCGACAGTCTCGAAATCACGGTATTCGAGATCATTGAGGAAATGAGCCACGACCTGGGCATCGACCCCGGGCTCGAAAAGGCCGGGGTCGAGGCGCATCTTCAAGCGCTTCTTGCCGAAAACATGGCGAGCATCGGCGAAGGTTGGAAGCTCGTGCGCCGCGAGTACCCCACCGCGATTGGGCCCGTCGACATCCTCGCGAAGAACCCCGAAGGCGGCACAGTCGCGATCGAAATCAAGCGCCGCGGTGAGATCGACGGCGTTGAGCAGCTCACCCGCTACGTCGAACTCCTCAATCGCGATCCGCTCCTCGCCCCCGTGACCGGCATGTTTGCAGCACAGGAAATCAAGCCGCAAGCACGCACCCTCGCGAAGGACCGCGGCTTCGAATGCCTCACCCTTGATTACGACGAACTGCGTGGAATCGACAACTCCGAAATGAGGCTCTTCTAAATGACGCAACGCATCGACGGCACCGCTTTTATCTCCGGCTCTTTCCTTTCCGAAGCCTCGATCCTTATCGACGGCGACACAATCACGTACGCGGGGCCCGAGAGCGCACTCCCCTCGGACCTCAAGGCCTATGAGCACGTGCGCCACGATGGCCTCATTTTCCCGGGGCTCGTGGACATCCACTGCCACGGCGGTGGCGGATTCTCCTTCCCCGATACCGAGGACCCGGCGCAAGCGGCGCCGGCGATCGCGGAGCACCGCGCCCACGGCACGACGAGCATCGTTGCCTCACTCGTGACGGCCGCGCAGGACACGCTCATGTCGAGGGTGCACGCGCTACGGTCTCTCGTCGAGGCCGGCGAACTGGCGGGAATCCACCTCGAGGGCCCTTTCATCTCCCACGCCCGCAAGGGCGCTCACGACCCCCAGTTCATCGCTGAGGGGGACGCCGCGCGCACTCTCGCGCTCCTTGAAGCGGGAGGCGGCACGATCGCGACGATGACGATCGCCCCCGAAGCGGACCTCGATGGCAACGTGTCCCGGGCCCTGATCGCGCGAGGAGCCCTCCCGAGCTACGGCCACACGGACTGCACGGGTGAACAGATGGTCACCGCAATCCAGAAGGCACACGAGGAGCTCGCAAGCGTCGGCCCCGTCGCCCGTTCCACGAAGCCAACCGCCACCCACCTGTTCAACGCGATGCGCCCCATCCATCACCGGGATGCCGGTCCTGCATTCGCCGCGATCGACCAGGCCGCCGCCGGCACGGTCGTCGCCGAGCTCATCGCCGACGGCGTCCACACCTCCGCCGACACCGTGCGGTACACGTTCGATCTCATCACCGACGGGCACATCATGCTCATCACCGACGCGATGGCCGCGACGGGGATGGCCGACGGTGACTACGTTCTCGGCTCGCTTCCCGTCACGGTCAAAGACGGCGTCGCGACCCTCACCGAAGGCGGCGCGATCGCGGGAGGCACCGCCCACCTGCTCGATGTCGTACGCTTCGCCCATTTCGAGGCAGGCGTGTCGCTCGAGCGCGCAGTTCTCGCCGCAACCGCGACCCCCGCGCATGTTCTCGGCCGCCACGACATCGGCGAGATTTGTGAAGGTGCCCGCGCTGACCTCGCGCTCGTGAGCGCCGAGGGGCTCGAGCCTGAACGGGTCATGCATGCGGGTGAGTGGTGGAGTTCCGACGCCTCCTAAGCGGCCCCGTTCCTTTCGTTCTCGCACCGCGGCATTCGACCGCGTGGAAACACGGCACAGGAAAGCGGCCCCGCCGCGCACACGGTGCGCTGGCGGGGCCGCTTTTCACGGAGAGGAGGAAAGACCCTTAGTCGGTCTCGGCCTCTCCTTCGAGCTCTGATGACGGAGTAGAGCGTGCAAGAGCCGCCTCGCGGGCCGCCTCCTCGGTGAGAACCTCGTCGGCAACGACGTTCACGACTTCCGCATCAACGGAGCAGAAACCGCCCGTGACCTGGAACTCGTGCTTCGCTCCGCCGACTTCGGTAATCACCACGGGGCCCTCGCTCAGGAGCGCAAGGTGGGGTTCCATGCCGGCCATGATGCCCATCGCGCCGTCGATGGCGAACACCGAAACGTACTCGGCTTCGCCTTCCCAGATGCTGCCCTCGGCCGACACGAAGTTGACCTTCATGGCGCTCACTTCGAGGTTTCCTTCTGGATGCGGTCCCAGTTACGAAGCACATCGTCGATACCACCGACGTTGAAGAACGCCTGCTCGGCGATGTGGTCGAACTCGCCGTCGCAGATGCCCTTGAACCCTTCGATGGTGTCGCGCAGCGGGACGTCCGAGCCGTCGACGCCGGTGAACTGCTTCGCCATGTGGGTGTTCTGCGAAAGGAACTGCTGGATGCGGCGTGCGCGCGCCACGATGACCTTGTCCTCTTCGGAAAGCTCATCGACACCGAGCATCGCGATGATGTCTTGAAGCTCCTTGTTGCGCTGGAGAATCTGCTTGACGCGAACCGCAACATCGTAGTGATCCTGCCCGATGTAGCGCGGGTCGAGGATGCGCGAGGTCGAGGCGAGCGGATCAATCGCGGGGTACAGACCACGCGAGGCGATCTCACGGCTCAGCTCGGTCGTTGCGTCAAGGTGCGCGAAGGTCGTGGCCGGAGCCGGGTCGGTGTAGTCGTCAGCGGGAACGTAAATCGCCTGCATCGACGTAATCGAGTGGCCGCGGGTCGAGGTAATGCGCTCCTGGAGCACACCCATCTCGTCCGCGAGGTTCGGCTGGTAACCCACTGCCGACGGCATACGGCCGAGCAGCGTCGACACCTCAGAGCCCGCCTGCGTGAAGCGGAAGATGTTGTCGATGAACAGGAGCACGTCCTGGTTCTGGACGTCACGGAAGTACTCCGCCATCGTCAGCGCCGAAAGCGCCACGCGAAGACGCGTGCCCGGCGGCTCGTCCATCTGGCCGAACACAAGAGCGGTCTTCTCGATCACGCCCGATTCGGTCATTTCTTCGATGAGGTCCCAACCTTCACGGGTACGTTCACCAACACCCGCGAACACCGAGACACCGTCGTGGTTGTTCGCCACGCGGTAAATCATTTCCTGGATGAGAACGGTCTTGCCCACGCCGGCGCCGCCGAACAGACCAATCTTGCCGCCCTGCACGTAGGGCGTCAGCAGGTCGATCGACTTGATGCCGGTCTCGAACATCTGGGTCTTCGACTCGAGCTGATCGAAGTTCGGGGCCTTGCGGTGAATGGGCCAGCGTTCGTTGATCTCGAACTTCTCGCCCTCTTCTCCGTTGAGCACGTTGCCGACAACGTCGAACACGCGCCCGAGGGTGAAGTCGCCAACGGGGACGGAGATTGGCGCGCCCGTGTCGCGCACGGCCTGGCCGCGCACGAGGCCGTCGGTCGGCTTGAGGGCGATTCCTCGCACCATGCCGTCGCCGAGGTGCTGGGCAACCTCAAGCGTGAGGGTCTGGGTGGCTGAGCCACCGTCCTCGTCGCCAGTGGGCAGCTCGATCTCGGTGACGAGCGCGTTGTACATGTCGGGGATCTGGCCCGCGGGGAATTCGACGTCGACAACGGCGCCGGTCACGCGAGCGACACGACCGATGGCGGCGCTAGCCTCGGTCTGAGCCGGGGCGTTTTCGGTGATGGTCATTCTTCTACTCCAAATGTGCTTTCTCGCTCAGCGTTCTTTCCTGCCGGAGGCATTGAGGGCGTCCGCTCCGCCCACGATCTCCGTAATTTCTTGCGTGATCTCGGCCTGGCGAGCGGAGTTCGCAAGGCGAGTGAACTTCTGAATCTGCGTTTCCGCATTGTCGGTCGCGGTCTTCATCGCCTTCTGCCTGCTCGCGTGCTCCGACGCGATTGACTGCAGAAGGATATTGATGATGCGCGATTCAACGTACCGCGGCACGAGCTGCTCGAACACCTCATCGGCGCTCGGCGTGTACTCATACAGCGGGTACTGGCGGGTCAACCGGCTCTCGGCACCGTCGGCACTCAGCTGGAGCGGGACGAGGCGCACGACGTTCACATCCTGGCGGAAACGATTCGTGAACCGGTGCCCCACGACATACAGCTCATCGAGGTGCTCCTCGACCTCTTCCGCAAGGAGTGCCTCGCGAAAGAGCGCCGAGATTTCACGACCGAGCTTCGGAAGGTCTTCCTCTTTGACACCAATCCACGACTTTTCAGCGGGACGGTTGCGGAAGCGGTAGTACGAGTCGCCCTTGCGGCCAACGACGTACAGGACCGGCTGCTTGCCCTCTTCGCGCAGCTTATTCGTGAGGTGTTCGGCCTCGCGAATCGCGCTTGGCGAGTAGGAACCGGCCATGCCGCGATCCGAGGTAATGAGGAGAACACCGACGCGGTTGGAGAACGAGCGATCCGCTTCAAGGAACGGGTGGTTCGTCTCCTCCGCGTGCTGAACGACCGAGGCAATCGCGTCCGTAATCGCTTTCGCGTACGGGGTCGTGGCCTGCACGCGTGCGTGTGCCTTCGAGATTCGGGCAGCCGCGATCATTTCCTGGGCCTGGAAGATTTTCTTCATGCCCTTCGCGGAGCCGATCCGCTTCTTGTATTCCCTTTGCTGGGCTCCCATATCTCTCCCTCGTGACTAACGTTCTATTTCTCGAACATCCGCCACTACTTGGAGGACTTCAGGATCGACTCTTGCTCGATGTCCTCGTCTTCGATCACGCCGGTGTTGTCGTACACGGCATCCTTCTGCTTTGCAGCGAAGTAGTCGCGCTTGACGTTCTCGATCACGGTCTCGAGTTCCGCTTCGGTCTCCGGGGAGAACTTCTTGGTCTCGCGGATCGTTTCGAGGATCGTGCCGTTGTGGCGCAGGAACTCGTGCAGGCGCTCTTCGAACTCGAGGATCTCGTCAACTTCGATGTCGTCGAGCTTGCCGCGCGTGCCGGCCCAGATCGACACAACCTGCTCCTCCATGGGCATGGGGTTGGCCTGGCCCTGCTTGAGGAGCTCGGTCAGGCGAGCACCGCGCGCAAGCTGCTGCTTCGAAGCGGCATCGAGGTCCGAAGCGAACATCGCGAACGCCTCGAGGTCGCGGTACTGCGCGAGCGAGATCTTGAGGGTACCGGAGACGCCCTTCATGGCCTTGGTCTGAGCCGAGCCGCCGACGCGCGACACTGAGATGCCGACGTCCACGGCGGGGCGCTGGTTCGCGTTGAACAGGTCCGACTGGAGGAAGCACTGGCCGTCGGTGATCGAAATGACGTTGGTCGGAATGTAGGCCGAGACGTCGTTTGCCTTCGTTTCGATGATCGGGAGACCGGTCATCGAGCCACCGCCCATGTCGTCCGAGAGCTTTGCGCAGCGCTCGAGCAGACGTGAGTGGAGGAAGAAGACGTCGCCCGGGTATGCCTCGCGGCCCGGCGGACGGCGAAGAAGAAGCGACACGGCGCGGTAGGCCTCAGCCTGCTTTGACAGGTCGTCGAACACGATGAGGACGTGCTTGCCTTCATACATCCAGTGCTGGCCGATCGCCGAGCCCGCGTAGGGCGCGATGTACTTGAAGCCGGCTGGATCCGAAGCCGGGGCCGCAACGATGGTCGTGTATTCGAGCGCGCCGTTTTCCTCGAGGGTCGCACGCACTGAAGCGATCGTCGAGCCCTTCTGGCCGACGGCGACGTAGATGCAGCGCACCTGCTGTTCGGGGTCGCCCGATTCCCAGTTAGCCTTCTGATTGAGGATCGTATCGACCGCGATCGTGGTCTTACCGGTCTGGCGGTCGCCGATGATGAGCTGACGCTGGCCTCGACCGATCGGGGTCATCGAGTCAATGGCCTTGATGCCGGTCTGGAGAGGCTCCTTCACGCTCTTGCGCTGCATAACGCTGGGGGCCTGAAGTTCGAGGGCGCGGCGGCCGGTCGTCGCGATCTCGCCAAGGCCGTCGATCGGGCGGCCCATCGGGTCAACGACGCGGCCGAGGTAGCCGTCGCCAACGGGAACCGAAAGGACCTCCCCGGTGCGGCGCACCTCCTGCCCTTCCTCGATGCCGGTGAATTCACCGAGCACAACGACGCCGACCTCGCGAAGTTCGAGGTTAAGAGCGAGGCCAAGCGTGCCGTCCTCGAAGCGCACGAGTTCGTTTGCCATGAGGTTCGGCAGGCCCGAGACGCGTGCAATGCCGTCTGCTGATTCGGTGACGCGGCCGATTTCTTCGCGACCTGCGTTCTGGGGCTGGTAATTCGACACCGCAGTGTCGAGAGCGTCCCGGATGTCTTCGGGACGAATGGTGAGCTCGGCCATCGCGCTCCGCTTCCTTCTTGGTCATTCCCGGTGGTACCGGGAGGGGTGATACGTGTTCTCGTTGGTGATTCTTAGGCGGAAATGCGTTCGCGAGCATCGCGAACACGGCCGAAGATCGTGGCGTCGTAGAGGTCGTCGCCGATGGTGATGCGGAGGCCGCCAATCACGCTCGGGTCGATCTCGTAATTCAGGCTCAGCTCGCCGCCGTAACGGGCGGAGAGGATGCGCGTGAGGCGTTCCTGCTGCTCGGGGCTCAACGCGATCGCGCTCGTGACGACGCCGGAGCGGCGGTCGCGTTCGGCGCTCGCGAAGTTCGCGAACTCGAGCAGACGGGCGGGAACCTTGGCTTCGGGCTCGAAGCTCACCGCTTGCGCGGCGAGTGAGACGGTCGCCTTATCCACCTTGCCGCCCAGAAGACGTTCGGTGATCCCTACGCGCGCCGGAACGTCGTCGCGCTTAGAGTCGAATGCTTCGGACAGCTCAGGGGTGTCCTCGACGAGGCGCGCAACCTGAAAAAGTTCTTCTTCAACGGTGTGCGCCGTGCCGCGCCCTCGAGCTTCATCGAGAACGAGCGAAACACCCGCGAACTCGATGCCCTCGAGGAGGTGGTTTTGCTCGGACCACGTGCACCGCGAGGCCTCAAGAAGAACCTCGAGAGCGGCCTCGCTCACGCGGCCGCCAAAGAGGCGCCGCACGACATCGGCCTTGAGGTCCTCATCGCGACCGGGGTCGCTCAAGAGGCGCACGAGCTGGTTGCTCGAGTCAATGACGCGCACGGCTTCGAAGAGCTCGCTCGCGATCTCGGTGCTAGGGGTGTTCGCCGAGGTGGACTCCGCTGCGCGCCGTAGCACGCTCTGGAGCGACTTGGCGGAAACTCCGCGCATGTGCTGTGCCTTCCTTACTTCGCCGCCGTCGACGATTCGAGCTCGTCGAGGAACCGATCGATCACGCGGCGCGAACGCTCATCATCGGTGAGCGATTCGCCAACGATCTTCGAGGCGAGGGTACTCGCGAGCGAGCCAACCTCACCGCGAAGCTCGGCGCTTGCCTGCGCCTGTTCAGCTTCGATCTGCTGCTTGCCGAGCCCGATCATGCGTTCGGTCTCGAGGCTTGCGCGCGTACGTGCCTCTTCGATGATGCGAGTGCCCTCTTCGCGGGCCTTCTCGCGCATCTCTGCGGCTTCACGGCGTGCAGCAGCGAGTTCGCTTTCCTGCATTGCCTTGAGACGATCGGCCTCGTACTGGGCCTCCTCCGCCTTACGGATTCCTCCCTCGATCTTCGCTGCTCGCTCGTCGAGAACCCCGTTCATCTTCGGGAGCACGAACTTCATGAATACGAAGGCAAAGATGAGGATGAAGACGGCGCTCCAAATAATTTCGGGAACCTCGGGGATCAGCAAGGCGTACTTGCTGACCTTTCCTTCTCCACTTGCCAGATACATTCGGAATTAACCTCAGGAGAAGAGGAGGCCGGTCACAACCGCGAGGAGCGCGATGATCTCGACGAACGCCATGGCGATAAGCATCGTGGTCTGAAGCGAACCGCGGATCTCGGGCTGGCGCGCCATCGACTCGACGGTCTTAGCACCGATCAGGCCGAGGCCGAGGGCCGGGCCGAAAGCGGCGATGCCGTAGCTGAGCGAGGAGAGGTTGCCGTTGATTTCAGCGAGGATGGTGGTGCCCACGAGGGTATTCCTTTCAGTTTTCTGCCGCATTGCCGGGCAGGGTTTCGGTTGTGAGCCGAAGCTCGGGGTGGAAAATCGGAAAAATTTAGACGCCTTAGTGGCTTTCGCTCGTCGCCATGTTGATGTACACGGCTGACAGCGTAGTGAAGATAAAGGCCTGCAGAAGGGCAACGAAGATTTCGAAGCCGAAAATGCCGAGTGCGAAAGCCCCCGCGAAAGGGGTCGCGGCAATGAGCCACGTCCCTGAGAACAAGATCGCTTGCGTGAGGGAGATGAACACGACGAGCATCATGTGGCCCGCGACCATGTTGGCGAGAAGACGCACGGTGAGCGAGAACCAGCGCACGACGGCGAGCTGGAGGAACTCGATCGGGGCGAGCAGGATATACACGGGCTTCGGCACGCCCGGGGGCATCGTTTCGTGCTTGAAGTAGCCGAGGAAGCCGTGCTGCTTCATGCCGCAGTACACGTAGGTGCCGAAGGTCCACATCGCGAGGAGGAACGGCATGCCGATCACGGAGGTGCCCGCGAGGTTGAGACCCGGGGTCACGCCGGCAAGGTTCATCGCGAGAATGAGGAAGAAGAGCGTGTAGAGCATGGGAGCGAAGCGGCGCCCCTTTGCCTTACCGAGCACGGGCTCGATCGCATTGTCGCGAATGAAGCCCATGAAGAGCTCGAAGATGCTTTGGATGCGCCCCGGCACAACCTTGGCGCGTGAGGCGATCGCGTACGTGATCGCGAGGCATCCCACGACCACGATGAGGCGAATGAGCTGCACGCGGTTGAACTCAAACGGGGTGCCCGCAAAGAGAATCGCATCGGGGAAAAAGTCGGCGAGGGAAGGGGTGTGAAAATCCAGCCCACCTTCAGCGACAAGGCGCGAAGTTTCGCTAGGAATCAACTGCTCTTACTCCAGAGTTGTCGGCGTGCGTTTCGCGCGCCACGGGCATGGGACGATCTGTTCGAGGCGGCTTGGGCGCCGTGCACGTGCATTCAGCACCTGTGCAGGCTGCACCGCTATTCGCTCAGCATTCTGAATCAATATAACAGAGGACGAGACGGACTTTTGACTCAGTTCGGTGCCTCTTACACCTCAATTTTCGGGCGTGTTCGCGCAAGCAGCGCTCCTTCGACCGCAATCGGGGCGACGGCGCCGAAGAGAAGCGCAATTCCCACCCACGGCATTGAGAGCCATGTCTCCCCTTTGAGCAGGATGAGGCACAGGATGAGAGCAAGCATTTTGCCTCCCCACGTGCACGCAACCGTTCCGAGCATGATGAGCGGGCTCTGGGCGATACCCCAGTACGCGACGATGAGCGCTGGCAGCGTCACCACTAGAGAGAGAAGAGCACCGACGATCGCGCCGTTGCGGGCGAGCGGATCGAAGCCGATCCAGGCAACGAGCACAACGACGGCAGCGATGACGGCCCCCACGATCACCGCGCTCACGATCGCTTTTTGCACCAGTGCGTTGTTGTACGCGCGGTTCTTCTCTGCGGTGCTCATGCGGTTTTCTCCACGTCCTGGTTACGGCGAGCACGATGGAGTGCTCGCAGGGGGTCAAGCGTCACGACTATAGCGACGACGAGCGAGCCGATCCAAATAAACGAGGCTGTCTTCGCTTCGAAAAACACGGGCGCGAGCAGGCACAGCGACACGAGTGCCGTCCACGTGTACATGATGAGTACAGCGCCGAGTTTCGAGTGCCCCAGGTTCAAAAGGCGGTGGTGCAGGTGCCGACGGTCGGCATGAAACGGCGATTTCCCACTTCCCACGCGCCGGACAACCGCGAGCACCATATCGAGGGCTGGAAGGATCATCACACCCACGGGCATGAGGATCGGGAGAAGCTGGCCAAAGGCATCGGAGGGGGCGAGGCGAGCTGGATCGACCTGGCCCGTGACGGCGATGGTTGCCGAGACCAACAAGAGACCGAGAAAGAGGGCTCCCGAATCCCCCATGAAGATGCGTGCTTTGGAAAAGTTGTGAGGCAGGAACCCAAGGCACGCCCCGATCATGACCGCAGTGATGAGAGCCGCCATCGAGGAGTAGTCGGTGGAGGAAACGTCTCGCGTGAGGAGGTAGGCGTAAATGAAGAAGGCCACTCCGCCGATCGCCATGACTCCGGAGGCGAGGCCGTCGAGCCCATCGATGAAGTTCACGGCGTTCATCGCTGCCACAATCACAATGACGGTCAAGATGAGCGATGAGCGAGCGGAAATGAGCGTGAGGCCACCGATCGGGAGGGTCCTGAGTTGCACTCCTTGCGAGGCAACGAAGAGCGCGATGAGCACTTGACCGGCGAGCTTCGTCAGCCAATCGAGGTCGAATTTGTCGTCGAGGCCGCCAAGCAGGCATATGAGCCCACCCGCGATGAGGATCGACCACACCTTGAACGAGCCCCGAAAGATCGGTTCGAGGAAGGGCACGTTCGAGGCAAGAAGCATCGCGACCGCGACCCCCGCGAACATCGCTACTCCACCGAGACGCGGTGTCACGTCCCTGTGCACATCGCGTTCACGAACGGCGGTCATTGCACCGATGCGCCGTGCAACGACGCGCGCCGCGGGCGTCACGAGATAGGTGACGGCCGCTGCGATGAGCAGGAGAAAGAGGTAAACCCTCAAGCGTCAGCCTTATCCTCGCCGGCAGGTGACTGTTCTTGGGGTGCCTCGGCCCCCTCGCCTTCTCGTTCGTCTTCGGGTCTTACGGGCTTTTCGGGGGTGAAAATCTCGCCGAACTTCGCGACGATCTCCTCTTCGCTCAGTGCGCCGCGACGGAGGATTTCGGGCGGATTCACGGTCGCGTCGATGATCGTGGAGGACTCGCCGATGCGACTCTTGCCGCCATCGACGTACACCTCAACCGCGTCGCCGAGTTGCACGGCCGCATCCATGACGCTCTTGGCGGCATCGCCGCCGTGCTTGTTCGCGCTCGAAACGGCGAGCGGTCCCGTTTTCTTGAGCAGTGCAATTGCGGCCTCGTGATCGGGCATCCGCAACGCGACGGTGCCTTTGGTGTTGCCGAGGTCCCAGTGCAAAGACGGCTGGGCTTTAACGATCACCGTGAGCGCGCCGGGCCAGTATTCCTCGACGAGGTCTTCGATGATCGGCGGAATATCGAACCCGAGCGCGTGCATGACATTCGGGTCGCCGATGAGTACGGGCGGCGGGAATTCGCGGCCTCGCCCCTTCGCGTCGAGGAGCGCCTGTACGGCGTCTTCATTAAAGGCGTCGGCGCCGATGCCGTACACGGTGTCGGTCGGCAAAACGATCAGTTTGCCATCCTTGACCGCGGTGGCAGCAGCCTCAAGGGCTTCGTCACGCGTGGATTCGTCGGTGTAGTCGTATACGCTCACGTGCGTCATTCTCTCACTTGTTGTGCTGCGCGCGCCACGAGGAAGCGGTCGCGTCCCGTGAGGTCGCGCGTGGTCTCAATCGTGTCAAAACTCTGTGTCTCTGCGGCGAGGGCCCGCGTCGGCGCTCCCTGGCTTTCGTCGTGCTCCATGATGAGCAGGCCTCGTGGCCGCAGCACGCGCGCGGCAAGGTTGATCACGGCGCGAGGAACGTCGAGGCCGCTCTCCCCTCCCCCGAACAATGCTTCGTGCGGGTCGTACTCGCGCACCTCGGCCTCGGCGGGAATCGCGCGCGCGGGAATATAGGGCGGGTTCGCGAGGATGAGGTCGAGCGGACGCTCAGGAATGTGCGTGTCGATGAAACCGTCGAGCCCAGTGAGACCGGTGGGCAGTTCGGCCTGAAAGACGCGGAAGCGCCCCAGCCCGGCTGCTGCGCAGTTGCGCTGCGCAAGTTCCACGGCACGCGGGTTCACGTCGAACGCGCTCACGCGGGCGGCGGGGAATTCGTCAAGGAGCGCTGCGGCGAGGGTCCCACTTCCGGTGCAGGCATCGAGGGCGTGCAGTGGGTCCGACGCTTGCCGGCCTTCCTCGCGCACCCAGTCGTGGGCGATGTCGAGTGCCGTTTCGGTCTCGGGCCGCGGGATGAACACGCCGCGGGCGGTCTCGAGTGTGAGATGCCGAAAGGGGGCTTGTCCGAGGATCAGCTGAAGGGGCTCGCGCTTTTCGCGTCGCGCGAGGATCGCCTCGACGTCCGCCTCGAAAGTCTCGGGGAGCTGGTCGAGGAGCACGAGGGAAGTCTCGGCCTGCGCTGCATGGAGAACGATGAGCCGCGCTTCGGCTTCGGCTGAAGCGATGCCGGCCGCGTGAAGCCGCGCGCGTGCTCCTCGGCGTGCGAGCGCCACTCGCTGCGAAACGCTCAGGCCGTTGTGTGCAGCGGGGGCACGGTGTTCGTTCACGTGCTCTTACTCGTTCGAACCCGCGGCGGCGAGCATCGCTTCACGGTCGGCATCCATGAGCGATTTTACGACCGGATCGAGTTCGCCGTTGAGCACCTGATCGAGGTTATTCGCCTTGTACCCGGTGCGGTGATCGGCGATGCGATTTTCGGGGAAGTTGTAGGTCCGGATGCGCTCGGAGCGATCCACGGTGCGCACCTGGGAGCGGCGCGTCGCCGAGGCTTCCGCTTCCTGCTCAGCGTGTACGGCATCGAGCAGGCGCGAGCGGAGGATGCGCATCGCCTGCTCCTTGTTTTGGAGCTGGCTCTTTTCGTTCTGACAGCTCACGACGAGTCCCGTAGGCAGGTGCGTAATGCGAACGGCCGAGTCGGTCGTGTTCACACTCTGGCCACCGGGGCCGGAGGAACGATAGACGTCGATGCGAAGATTGTTCGGGTGTAGCTGTTCGGCGAGGAACTCGTCTTCATCTGCCTCATCGGCTTCGGGGACGACGAGGACACCGACGGCCGAGGTGTGAATGCGCCCCTGCGACTCGGTCACGGGCACGCGCTGCACACGGTGCACACCGCCTTCGTACTTGAGGTGAGCCCACACGCCTTCCGCAGGGCCGACGTTGCCTCGCGTGCGGATCGACATCGCGAGGTCTTTGTAGCCACCGAGATCCGATTCGGTCTCCGTGATGATTTCGGTGCTCCAGCCATTCTTCGTCGCGTACGCCTCGTACATGCGCACGAGATCCGCGGCAAAGAGCGCGGACTCATCGCCACCCGCACCGGCCTTGACCTCGAGGATCACGTCACGAGCATCGTTGGGATCGCGCGGGGCAAGCAGCTCTTCGAGCTTCGCCGTGAGATCCTCACGCGTGCGTTCGAGAGCGTCAGCTTCCTCCGCCATCGAGGGGTCCTCTTCGGCGAATTCGAGAGCGGTTTCGAGATCCTCGCCTGCCGTGAGCCATTCGCGGTACGTGCTGACCACGGGCCCGAGTTCGGCGTAGCGGCGCCCCACTCGCTTAGCCTTGTTGTGGTCATTATGGAGGGACGGGTCGGCCATTTGCTGCTCGAGGGCCGAGTATTCGTCAACGAGCGAGGACACGTTCTCAAACATGAGGGTCTTTCTTGGCGTGGTGGGGCGGGCGTGGATGTTTTACGTACGCGAAAGCGGCGCCGGCATCCCACATGGAGGCGGGGTGCCGACGCCGCTTTGAAAAGCTACTTCTTGCGCTTGCCGTAGCGCGCTTCGAAGCGGGCCACGCGGCCACCGGTGTCAAGAATCTTCTGCTTACCGGTGTAGAACGGGTGGCAAGCCGAGCACACTTCGGAGTTGATCTTTCCGTCGGCTTTCGTGCTGCGCGTCACGAACGTGTTGCCACAGGTGCAGGTCACCGTGGTCTCCACGTATTCGGGGTGAATCCCCTTCTTCATGTGATGTCTCCTTTTCGATCATGGCCGCTGGGTCGGCGCCGAGGTGCGGGCCGTGAACCAGAACCGTCGTTTAGTTTCCCACGAATGGGCGTGCGAGCTCCAGTGCGCTGCCTGTAACTCTGCTTACAGACCCTGCTCGGAGCGGCGCTATTCGCTCTGGCGAGGAACGCTCGGGGTCGTCTTCGAAACGGCGAGAAGGAATTCGCTGTTCGACTGCGACTTCTTGAGGCGCTCGAGAAGAAGTTCAATCGCCTGCTGCTGTTCGAGCTGGCCGAGCACGCGGCGAAGCTTCCACATGATGGCGAGCTCCTCGTTACCCATGAGCTCTTCTTCGCGACGCGTTCCCGAGGCATTGACGTCAACGGCCGGGAAGATGCGGCGCTCAGCGAGCTTGCGGTCGAGCTTGAGCTCCCAGTTGCCGGTGCCCTTGAACTCTTCGAAGATCACTTCGTCCATCTTCGATCCCGTGTCCACGAGGGCTGTGGCGAGGATCGTGAGCGAGCCGCCATTTTCGACGTTGCGAGCCGCGCCAAAGAAACGCTTAGGCGGGTAAAGCGCCGAGGAATCGACACCACCGGAAAGGATCCGGCCCGAGGCGGGCGCCGCAAGGTTGTAGGCACGGCCGAGGCGCGTGATCGAGTCAAGGAGCACGACGACGTCGCGCCCCATTTCCACGAGGCGCTTCGCGCGCTCAATCGCGAGCTCGGCGACGGTCGTGTGGTCGTCGGCGGGGCGATCGAAGGTCGAGGCGATGACCTCGCCCTTGACCGTGCGCTGCATGTCGGTGACTTCCTCGGGGCGCTCGTCCACGAGAACAACCATGAGGTGAACCTCGGGGTTGTTCTGCGTGATCGCATCGGCGACCTGCTGGAGGATGATGGTCTTACCCGCCTTCGGAGGCGCGACGATGAGGCCACGCTGGCCCTTGCCAACGGGGGCAACAAGGTCAATGATGCGCGGCGTGAAATTCGTGGCCTTGTTCTCGAGACGAAGGCACGTATCGGGGTACAGCGGCGTGAGCTTGTTGAACTCGACGCGCGCCTTAGCCTTCTCGGGAGTCATTCCGTTGACGGTGTCGACGCTTACGAGCGCCGCAAACTTCGAGTGGCGGTTGTTGTTGCGCCCGCGCCCGCGGCCTCCACCACCGTGGTGGAAATCCTGCTGGCGCTGCTGTTCCTCGCCGTCCTTCGGCGCCTTGACCTGGCCGACGATCGCATCGCCCTTGCGCAGGCCGTACTTGCGCACCTGGTTCATCGACACGTAGATGTCGCTCGGGCCGGGCAGGTAGCCGGTCGTGCGCACAAACGCGTAGTTGTCGCGAATGTCGAGAATGCCCGCGACCTTGACGAGGACGTCGTCTTCGTGGATCTGCGGCTCGCCGTTATTGTCGTTGTCGCGACGGTTGCGGTTGCGGTTGCGGTCTCGTCCGCGCGAGCGGCGGCTACGGCGATCGTTGTTGTTGTCGTCGCTGTCGTTGCCGGAGCGGTTGTTGCGACCGTCGCGGCGGCCTTCGCCATCGCGGTTCTTCTGGTCGCCCTGCTTGGTATCGCGGCCTTTATCGTTGCCGCGCTCGCGGCGGTCAGGGCGCTCCCCCTTGCGGCGATCGCGCGTGGTTTCTGAATCGGGAAGCTCGATGTCTTCGACCCGACGCGGGCGCTCGCCGCGGCGACGCTCTGCGCGTTCGTTGCTATCACCGGTGGATTCGGTGTTGCGCTCCTGTGCATCGCCGCGCTCCTGATCCTCGCTGCGATTGCGGGAGCGCGAAGGCTTCTGTGCCGTCTCAGCGCTCTGAGGAGCGGGAGCCGCGGGCGCGTCGTCGGAGGGGCTCGTCTTTTCGGTACGCGCGGCGGGGGCCGACGGTGCCTTGCCCGTACGGATTGCCTCGATCAGCTCGCCTTTGCGGAGCTTGCGCACGCCGCGGATGCCCATGGAAGTCGCGATGGCCTGAAGCTCAGGGAGCCTCTTTGCCGAAAGCTCGGCGGCGTCAGTGTAGTTGTCGTTCACCCGGGGTCCTTTCTGAGGTGTGTGTCCCGTGGTTGTACTCAGTTTCGTGAGATGACCGTGCTTTTTCGGGGAAAAACGCGCACTCGGGCACTGGGGCGGGAGGCTCGTGTGCTTCACGCCGAAATAGGGGCACCGGTCGGTGTGAGGAATGCTCGACCATCATGAGATGGTTCTCTTCTGCGAGCGCCTACCGCCGAGGGAAGGATTGTGGCTTTGCGCGGGGCGGTTTGCCAGCCTTCAACGGGGGCGGGGCCACGTTCGCGTGGCCGAGCACCCTCACGATAACACAGTGTGGATGCCCTCTCGTGCAAGCGGCACGCGCGCGAGGCGCCAGTCGTCGGGCTCTTCGACGACTTCGCGGACGATGCGCGCGATGTCGTCCGGTGCGTCGATAGGGATCAGCACCGTCGGCCCCGCCCCCGAAATCACGGCGGGAACGCCCTGCGAGCGCAGCACGTGGACGAGGCCCACGCTCTGGGGCATATGGGCGCTGCGTTCATCCTGATGGAGGCGGTCTGCCGTAGCCGCGAACAGGCGTGAGGGGTCTTCCGCAAGAGCGTGCACGAGAAGAGCGGCACGGGCGATGTTGTGGGTCGCGTCCCGGCGGCGCACCTCGGGGCTCAGTATCGCGCGAGCCGTGGTCGTCGAAAGCGTGCGGTTCGGGCACATGATGAGGGGGCGCAGAACGGGTCGACCGTCGGCAGCATTGGCGACGCGCACGCGCACGGTGTGGGGATTTTCGCCATCCATATAGCTAAGGCACACGCCGCCGTGGATAACGGCGGCGACACTATCGGGATGCCCCTCGATCGATGTTGCGATCTCGAGCATTGCGCGTTCGTCGAGCGCATTCGGTTCCTGAATTATGGCTCTCGCGAGGGCAATGCCGCCCACGATCGCCGCGGCGCTCGAGCCGAGCCCTGCGCCCTGGGGAATGACATTCGTGCACGTAAGCCGCACGCCGATCTGGGGCGCGCCGACCCATTCGAGGCTTTCGCGCAGCGTGCGCACGATGAGATTGGTATCGTCGGTGGGCAGCTCACCGGCTCCCTCGCCGCGAATGGTGACCTCGGTTTCCCCGGTGGTGACCTCAAGCGTGTAACGGTCACGAAGCTCGAGGGCGAGGGCGAGGCTGTCGAAGCCCGGGCCGAGGTTGGCGCTCGTCGCGCACGGCTGTACCGTGACGCGTTCTCTCGCGATTCTCACACTTCCCTCTCTTGCGCGCGGTGGTGCTCGCGGCGCTTCGCTTACTCACTCGCACGGGCTTATCGCGTGCGTGCATCACCTCAAGCGTAGCGAGTGTCGGGGACGAGGGCCCGACGCTGTCCTCTCCCCTACCGTTACCCCAGGTCGCGCGCGAGCAGGTCCTCGAGAGTTTCGCGGCGGATCATCTCGCTCACCTCGCCGTCTTTGACGGAGACGACGGCGGGCTTCAACGCACAGTTGTAGTTAGAGGCGAGCGCGTAGCAGTAGGCACCCGTGACGGGCACGGAGATGAGATCTCCTCGCTTCACGTCCGCGGGCAGGTATTCATCTTTCACGACAATGTCGCCACTTTCACAGTGTTTGCCGACGACGCGCACAACGCGAGGCTCGACCTCGGAGGTGCGATTGGACAGCAGGCACGAGTAGTCAGCGTCGTAGAGGGCTGTACGGATGTTGTCACTCATGCCCCCGTCGATCGAGACGTAGAGGCGCTGTTGCCCGGCGCCGAGCTCGACATCCTTGAGCGTTCCCACCGTGTAGAGCGTTTGGGTCGAAGGGCCAGCGATCGCGCGACCCGGCTCGAAGCCGAGCCTTGGGATCTCCAGCTGAAGTGCGCGGCAGGAGTTTTCGACGATCGCGGCGAGCTGCTCAGCCAGTTGCTCGGCCGTTCGGGGCGTGTTTTGGGTTGTGTACATCACCCCGAAGCCGCCGCCGAGAACGATGTGGGTAAGAGGGCGTCCGATCGCCTCGCGCCCTTCCTTCGCGAGGGTGAGCACGCGCCTCGCCGCGACCTCGAAGCCGTTGGTATCGAAGATCTGCGAGCCGATGTGCGAATGCAGGCCCTCGAGCCTGAGCGCGTCCGCGGCCTCGACGCGACGGATCGCCTCGAGTGCGTCCCCCGTCGTAATCGATATGCCAAACTTCTGATCCTCGTGCGCGGTCGAGATGAACTCGTGTGTGTGGGCTTCAACTCCCGAAGTCACGCGCAACAGCACCGGCTGGGAGGCCCCTAGGCGAGCGGCAATGGCATTAAGGCGGTCGATCTCGTCGAGAGAATCGATCACGATGCGTCCAACTCTGGTCTCGATGGCGAGGGTGAGCTCAGCATCGCTCTTGTTGTTTCCGTGGAAGGTGAGGCGGCTGGCGTCGGACCCCGCGCGCAGCGCGATCGCGAGTTCCCCACCCGAGCACACGTCTAACCCGAGCCCCTCCTCGCGTACCCACCGCGCGACCGCCATGGAGAGGAAGGCCTTGCTCGCGTAGCTCATGTCCACCCCGGCGAGCGGTGCGAAAGCCTTCTCGAACGTTGCGCGGAAGAGCCTCGCGCGGGAGCGGAAATCCTCTTCGTCGATCACGAAGGTGGGCGTACCGAACCGCTCCTTAATCTCGCCCACGCCAACGCCCGCGATCTCGACCTCGCCGCTTTCGTTGCGCGTCGTCTTCTCGCTCCAGAGCCCGTCGATCAGGTGGTTGACGTCGCTCGGGTAGGGCAACCACTGGGGAACGAGATCGTTCCCGTGGAGGGCTCCCGCCTCGTGTGCGCGCATGTCTACTCCTTGCTCTAGGGGACATTCGTTGGCCAAAACCCTAGGTCGAGGCCCCGCGGCTCCGAGGTCGTGTCCACGTGCAAAGACGAACGCCTTTACATAAGCATCCATCCGGGATTGGTAGCGTCAGGAGGTGAAGCACGCGCCTCGGAAAAGGAGCATCATGTCCCGCGCATCCCTCGTTGTCGTCGCCAATCGCCTCCCGGTCGATCGCAAAACGGCTCCCGATGGTTCGACCGAGTGGGTCACGAGCCCGGGCGGTCTCGTCACTGCGATGGAGTCGGTCATGCGCAACGCGGAATCGGCCGCGTGGGTTGGCTGGGCCGGCGGCGCAGGTGAAGACATCGATCCGTTCGACATCGACACCATGCATCTCGTGCCCGTGCCCCTCACGGCCGAAGAAGTCGAAAAATACTACGAGGGCTTCTCGAACGACACGCTGTGGCCGCTCTACCACGACGTGATCGCCGACCCGAACTTTCACCGCACCTGGTGGGACGTCTACGTCGAGGCGAACCGGAAGTTCGCGAAGGCCGCTGCCGCCGCAACGGCCGAGGGTGGCACGATCTGGGTGCACGACTACCAGCTACAACTGGTTCCCGAGATGATCCGCAGCCTCCGCCCGGACGTGACGATCGGCTGGTTCAACCACATTCCCTTCCCCCCGTTCGAGCTTTTCGCGCAGCTGCCAAAGCGAGACTCGGTTTTGCGGGGTCTGCTCGGCGCGGATCTGCTCGGCTTCCAGCGCGAGCGGGATGCCATCAACTTCACGACGTGTGTGCGGCAGATCCTCGGCTACCGCGCGAACGAGCACCAGATCATCGTCCCGGGCCTCGGCCTTGAAGACGACCGGACGGTCGAAGCGCGCTGCTTCCCGATCTCCATTGACGTGAGCGTGTACGACGAGCTCACGAAGGACCCGGCTGTGCTCGCGCGGGCGAAGGAAATTCGCGAGCAGCTCGGCAACCCGAAGAAGGTTGTGCTCGGCGTGGATCGCCTCGATTACACGAAAGGCATCCGCCACCGCCTCAAGGCCTACGGCGAGCTCCTCAACGACGGCGCGATCGACCCGCACGAGGTCACGATGATCCAGGTCGCGACCCCCTCGCGCGAGAGGGTCGACGCCTATAAGCAGCTGCGCGATGAGATCGAGCTGACCGTCGGCCGTCTCAACGGTGACTTCGCCCCGATTGGCCGCCCCGCCATCTCGTACATGCACCGCACGTTCCCCCGCACCGACATGACCGCGCTGTACATGTGCGCGGACGTGGTGCTCGTGACGAGCCTTCGCGACGGCATGAACCTCGTGGCGAAGGAATACATCGCCTCGCGCATCGATGAGCGCGGCGTTCTCGTGCTTTCGGAGTTCACGGGCGCCGCCGATGAGCTTCGCGCCGCGACCCTCGTGAACCCACACGACATTGACGAGCTCAAATCGGCGATCCTCCACGCGCTCGCGATGAGCGAGGAGGAGCAGCAAGACAACATGCGTTCGCTTCGCCGCCAGGTGTTTGATCACGACGTGCAGCGGTGGGCAGCTGACTTCCTCGAATCACTCGAGCGCATGGGCGGGAATCGCAGTGCGGAAGCCAGGAAGGCTCCGGCTCGCCCCACTCTCAGTGCCGACACTTGCCCACCTCGCGCCGAGCTCGATTCTGCACTCGAGTCTTTCGCAGCAACGCCGCGCGTGCTGGTCGCTTCGGATTTCGACGGAGTTCTCGCACCGATCGTGGCGAACCGCGATGAGGCGCGCGCCCTTCCCGAATCGCTTCAGGCGCTTCGCTCCCTTTCGGGCCTCGACGGCACGAACGTTGCCCTCGTATCGGGCCGTTCTCTCGAAGATCTCGATTCGCTCACGGAAATGCCGAGTTCGGTTGTGCTGATTGGCTCGCACGGTGCCGAGGTGGGGGCGCTTCCCGAGAGCATGGATGCGGGCATTCTCGATTCCTCGTCGCTCTCGATGACGGATGAGCGCCGCTCGCAGCTGGAGACCATCACGGCGGCTCTCGAGCGGATTTCCCGCAAGTACCCGGGTACCGAGGTAGAGAAAAAGCCCACGGCCGCCGTGCTCCACACGCGCAACGCGAAGGGCCGCGGCGCCGCGAACGCGACCGAAGAAGCCCTCGAGTATGCACGCTCGATCCGCCACGCAAAGGTCACGCCAGGAAAGGCCGTGGTGGAGTTCTCGGTGATCCCCGCGACGAAGGGCGAAGCGATCGAAGCGCTTGCCCGTGCGTGTGCGTGCGACGCGTGGCTCTACCTGGGCGATGATGTGACCGACGAGTCCGTGTTCCACCGCGCCAGCGAAAGCGACCTCACCATCAAGGTGGGCGGCGGCGAGACCGCGGCGAGCTTCCGCATCGCCGATCCCGAAGAGGTGAAGGAGCTGCTCGCGCAGCTGCTTGCGAAGCGTGCGGAGTAAGGCGGGCGTGACACTTTAGGGCCTAAAGTGTCACCGCCGAAGCGTTCGTGAAACTTTAGGCCTCAAGGTTTCACCTTTCGCGCGGGACCAATCTCCTAGTAGTTCTGCATCGCGTAGGTGGCGACGCGTTCGAAGAGCACCCCATAGACTGGCAGGGCGTTCGCGACGAACTCGGCGCGGAGGACCTCGAACACATTGGTGCTACCGCGCGCTTTGAGTGCTTGATCGAGTTTCATCGCGGGTTTAAGCGACCTACTCACAAGGCCTGCACCTCTTTGCCAGATAGAAATCCAGCCCACTCACAACTACTGCCGTGGCGGGCTGAACTGTTGGCATCATACTAGCAGAGATTCGGCGCCGGCGCCGACGCGAAACTTCTCGGGGTGCTGCGAAGCTGACCCGCGGAAGCTACACCACATGGTGCGCAGATTCGCAACAATGCCCTGCGAATCACCCGCCGTTTCGGCGTTGAAGTCGAAGACCATTGGAACTCTTTGGCAGTCCATGCCGGGATTCGAGCCGACCATCGGTCGCCATCCCCGTTTCTGCCACGACGACACCCTAAGACCGCGTCAAAGAGTCGCTCAGCATGGGAAGCCTTTGAGATTTACACGTCAAGCTCGCGCCCCAGCACCCAATCGGGAATCATCACTTCGCGAGCGTAGTAATCGAAGATGGGGGCGGCTTCTGCTGCGGTCCAGACGTCTTCGGGATAAACCTGGATGCTCGGGTAGCGGGGATGGATCGCCGAGGTTTCATCGCCCTCCGGCTCTTCACGACAAAGAACAAAGTGCACGTAGGTGCCGTCGGACCTGGTGTAACGAAATTCGATCGTGAGGCGCTCGGCAGTGCCCGCGCACTGAAGGTACTGGTCGAGATAGTCGGGGCTGGCAAACTCCTCGTCTGCCGGGTAGTGCCATAGCACGAGCGAGTGGAGGTTCTCCCCGTCCATGCGCTCGATGGTGCGCTCTAAGCCGATTTCGCACTCACGCTTAGCCTCGTACGAGGTTTCACCGTTGATCGTCAGAGCCGGCGCCCACTCGGTATCCGTCATAGGAAAAACCTAGCACGACGAAACAAAGGGGGTGATGGCGCCCGCGACAGGATTCGAACCTACGACCTTCTGCTCCGGAGGCAGACGCTCTATCCACTGAGCTACGCGGGCAACCGTGCCAGTCTAGCAAGATCGGGCACGGGGCGCGCCCTGAGGGCGCGAAACGTGATGCGCTAGGCGGGAACAGGCAGCTGGGCGCCGTGAAGAACCGCCGACGGATCCGCCGCGATACCGAGGCCACTCGGCTCGGCGCCGCTGCGCACAAGAAGATCGCCGACGGCGGCAATCATCGCGCCGTTGTCGGTGCACAGGCTCGGCGGTGGCACACGAAGCTCAATGCCGAGCTTGTCGCACTGCTCCTGCGCCTTCTTGCGAAGATGCCGGTTCGCGGCGACGCCACCAACCATGACGAGGGTGCTCAGCTTCTTCTCCTGGCACGCCTTCACAGCCTTGGTCACGAGCACGTCTACGACCGCCTCCTCGAAGGATGCAGCAATGTCCGCGACGGGAACAGCGGCGCCGGTGCGCTCGATCTGCTCCACGGTCCGGGCCACGGCCGTCTTCACTCCCGAGAACGAGAACGTGTACGGGTGATCACCCGCACGGAGCATCGCGCGCGGGAACCGGAACGCCTCGCGGTCCCCCTCGAGGGCAGCCTTCGAGATTGCGGGACCGCCGGGGTAACCGAGACCGAGCAGGCGGGAAACCTTATCGAAGGCCTCACCCGCGGCGTCATCGAGCGTGTCACCAAGGTGCACGATCGGGTCACGAACGAGGTCGCGAACTTCGAGAATCGACGTGTGACCGCCCGAGACAATCAGGATGATGCTGTGTTCGGGAAGTGGCCCGTGTTCGAGCGTGTCCGCGGCAGCGTGCCCAGCGAGGTGGTGCACGCCGTAGAGCGGAACGTCGAGAGCCCACGCAATCGACTTTGCCGCTGCAAGCCCCACGTGCACAGCCGTAGCGAGGCCGGGGCCGGATGTTGCTGCCACGTGCGTGATGTCTTTCGGTTCAACGCCCGCGTCTTGAAGCGCGATCTGGAGAGTGGGGACAACCGCATCGAGGTGAGCACGTGCCGCGATCTCGGGAACCACTCCCCCAAATTCCGCGTGCTTCGAAGCGGACGAGGCAAGCCCCTGACCTAGAAGCTTTCCCTCACTGACAATGCCGAAGCCGGTCTCATCGCACGAGGACTCGACTCCAAGAACGACCGGGCTCAACGCCACAGCGACATCGGATCGACGTGGCTTTCGCCCTTCTGCAAGCCAAAGTGAAGGTGGCATCCCGTCGACCGGCCGGTGGAGCCTACGGTTCCCACCTGCTGGCCCTTCTCGATCGTGTCACCAGCGCTCACAGATACGGATGAAAGGTGGTAGTACTCGGTTTCCACGCCGTTGCCATGATCAATCACGACGGCATTGCCGCTCGCGGAGCTCTTGTAACCGGCGAGCGAGGCGGTGCCGGACTCAGCGGCGTAGACGGGGGTGCCACAGTTCGCACCGAAGTCAACGCCATCGTGCATCTTGCGGTACCCGAGGGTCGGGTGAATACGGTAGCCAAATGGCGACGTTATAGGCGCGCCGGGAGTGGGCTTTTGCCACTGGCCCTCGCCGGCAACATCGCCAGCATTGAGACCACTTGCGGTGAGAGGCGAATCAGCCTTCACCTCAAGATTCCCCTCGATGGTGGTATCCGCGTAGCTAATCTGGTCAGTCTGGGTGGCCGCGGGGATCGCCGCCTTTGCGGCGGGGGCTGGCGAAGCAACGTCCTGCGCCTTGGAGGCAACGGGCTGCGATGTGGCCTCGACACTCGAGGGAAGGGCCGTGCCCTGATCGGCGGCGGCAGCGGCGAGAGGAACGGCAATTGTCGCCGTGGCGAGGGCGCCCACAACGCCGACCTTCATGGCCGAGCTCGCAGCCTCCGAGTTGCGTCGTGTCCCCTGTGCCGGCTGGAGGGGCCTCATCTGTGCCCTTCCGGCTGCGCGATGCTTCGCCACGTTGAGTGTCCTTCTGCCTTGCCAATGTTCGGTGGTCGCGCGAGCATCTCTCGCGCGAGCTCTTGCGGAGGGGGAAGCTCCGCTTTTCAAGCCACTACTAACGTAGGCCCGCGAAGAGCCCCAACCGTCCCACCTGGCCGAGTGATTGCCGAATTTTTACCGTCGGCGTCTCTCCCATCACGGTTCAGGCGCGCAAAGCCCCTCCACAGCACTTAACTGCCCACAGTCACCCGTGTCGAGCGTCACACGTCTTTACTGTGCGGGTGAGGGGCGCGCGGCCGTCGGTCGCGATCCCCCGAGCCGCTGACGCTGCATGACGTCATTGACTTCGCCCACGAGCTCTTCAAGGACGTCCTCGAGGAATACCGCGCCCACGCTGCGATGGTTCGCGGAGTCGACGCGAGCCATGTGCGCACCGTTGTACTGCATCGCGCGCAACACCTCTTCCACGTCGTCGTCGTCGGCAACCGACACGACCGCGCGCACCTTCCCGGGGCTTACCGGTGTGGTGTAGACGGCCGGGTCCTCGTCATCGAGCACGATCATGTCCTTGAGGTGCAGGTAGCCCACGAGGTCCCCCGCATCGTTCTTCACGCCGAGGCGGCTGAAGCCCGTGCGCGCCACGATCTCCTCGAACTCCTGGGGGGTGATGCCGTAGCCGACGGTCACCACATCATCCATGGGCACCATGACATCACCCGCAACGTGATCGGAGAATTGGATCGCTCCCTTGAGCAGACCCTGTTCATCGTCAAGGAGCCCCTCGCGTTCAGATTCGTCCACGATCGCGGCGATGTCCTCGGCCGTGAACTGTGAGGATACTTCGTTTTGTGGCTCAACTCCGATGAGACGCAGCGAGGCGTTCGCGGTGGCATTGAGAAGCCAAATCACGGGTCGGAGAATCTTGGTAAGCCACACGAGCGGGGGTGCGAGGAGCCGCGCCGAGCCCACCGGAAGCGCGATCGAAAGGTTCTTCGGCACCATTTCGCCGAGCACCACGTGAAGGTAGCTCGCGATCAGAAGCGCAATCGTGAACGAGATCGGGTGCACGAGCGCCTCGGGAACGTTGAAACTCTCGAAGATCGGTTCAATCAAGTGCGCGATCGCGGGTTCTGCAACCGCACCGAGCGTCACGGAGCACACGGTCACGCCGAACTGGGCGGTTGCGAGCATGAGCGAGACATGCTGGATCGCCCACAGCGCCGTCTTCGCGCCGGACTTGCCTTCGGCCGCGAGTGGCTCGAGCTGACTGCGGCGCACACTCATGACGGCAAACTCGGCCCCCACGAAGTAGGCGTTACCAGCGAGCATCGCAAGGCCGATGAGGAGCGCGGAAAGATCACTCATGGTCGTCCCCCTCCTCGTCGTCAACGCGTGCACGCGCTTCGTCCGAGAGCAGTTTCATATCGACCGTGTCCACGCGTCGGCCGTCGAGCGCAGTGACCGCGAATCGTACGCCGGGGACCTCCACGACGTCACCAACCCGCGGGAGTCGCTCGAGACGGTCCATGATGAGCCCGCCGAGCGTCTCGTAGTCGGGCGATTCAGGAATGATCACGCCCATATCGCGGCGAATTTCGTCGGGACGCATAAGGCCCGAGAGGGTCCACTCGTCGATCCCGCCCTGCGCGAAGCGTTCGGGCTCGTCGGTGTCGTGCTCGTCAGATACCTCGCCCACGATCTCTTCGATTACGTCTTCAAGGGTGACGATCCCGGCGGTTCCGCCGTACTCGTCGATCACGACGGCGAGCTGCGCACCCTGGGCGCGGAGGTCCTCGAGCAGAGAATCAAGACCGACGGTTTCAGGAACCCGTACGACCTCGCTCATAATCTCTTTCACGCTCGTGCTCGAGCGTGCGGAGCGAGGAAGCTTGATCGCCTGGCGCGCCTGCACGATACCCACAACGTCATCTTCGCTCTCGTCAGTCACGGGAAAGCGGGACTTGCCGGAGTCAGCGGTGAGGGCGAGCACTTCCGACGCCGGCTCGCTCATATCGATGCTGATCATCGCACCGCGGTGCGTCATCACGTCGGCGGCAGTGCGATCGGCCAGCTGTAGCGTGCGCGAAAGAAGAATCGCCGTGCCCTCATCGAGCGTGCCCGCCTGGGCCGAGTGCCTCACGAGCGAATCGAGCTCGGCGGGTGAGCGCGCAGCCGAGAGCTCCTCTTGCGGCTCGACTCCAAGCAAGCGCAAAAAGAAGTTCGCGGTCGCGTTGAACATCATGATGAGCGGCTTGAGCGCGATCGTGAAGCCGTGCTGAAGGGGCGCCACGATCTTCGCCGTTTCAAAAGGCGCGGCGATCGCAAGGTTCTTGGGGATGAGCTCACCGAACACGACCGAGAAACCGTAGGAGAGCACCATCGCGAGAGTGAGCGCAGTGGTGGCGACAAGTGATGCTTCCATGCCGGTGAAGGCGAGTAGGCTCGAGAGGACTTCGGTCAGCGGGTCTTTAACCGCGAAACCGAAGATCAACGTCGTGATGGTGATACCCACCTGGGCACCCGAAAGGTTCGTGGAAAGGTGCGTGAGAGCGCTCATGACGCCCCTCGCGCCTTTATCACCGCGCGCCACGGCCTTTTCAACCGTGTGCTTATCGAGCGCAACGAGGGAGAACTCAGAGGCCACAAAAATAGCGGTGCCGGCGGTGAGGAGAAGCCCCACGCCGAGGAGGATCCAGGTCATGATGCCCGCTCACCGCTCACGACACACAGGAATGAAGCGCCGCACGAGCGACCTCGGTGAGGGGGCATGCAACTTCGAGGGGGTGAATCGTTCTCGTTCATCGTAGGCGCCACTATAGTGCACGATTCCTTCACAGTGACGGGTCGATTCACACAATAGGCTTGGGAGCATGATGAGGACCTCAATCACCCCCGCGAGCGCCGCGGAGCAACACGCCCGGATCGTCGTTGTCGAGGATGAGCGCACGATCGCGCGCACGATCAGCGACCGCCTGAGCGCCGAAGGGTGGGCAGTCGCAATCGCTCACGATGGCCCCTCGGGCGTCACGGCGATCGAGAACTTCAAGCCCGATGCCGTCGTCCTTGACGTCATGCTCCCAGGCTTCGATGGTCTCGAAGTGTGCAGGCGAGTCCGCGGTCTCGGCGAGTTCGGGGTGCTCATGCTCACGGCCCGCGATGAAGAGGCCGACATGCTCGTGGGGCTCGGTGTGGGCGCCGACGACTACATGACCAAGCCCTTCTCGATGCGCGAACTCGTCGCGCGACTCAAGGCTCTCGTGCGGCGCGTGCGCCGAAGCTCCTCCGCACCCGCAACCGCCAATGCGCCCTCCACGATCGAGCTCGGCGACCTCCACATCGACCGCGATTCGAGGCGAGTCACGCGGGGCGGAACCGAGGCACACCTCACCCCCACCGAATACGACCTCCTCGTGTGCCTCGCTCTCGCCCCCGGCACCGTGCTCACGCGCGAGCAGCTCCTCGAAGACGTGTGGGACTGGGTGGACGCTACGGGCACGCGGACGGTTGATTCCCATGTCAAGGCGCTCCGCCGCAAACTCGGCAGCGATCTTGTGAGGACCGTGCACGGAGTCGGGTACGCGCTCGAAGTTCCGGAGGGCTCGCTCGCGTGAAGGTTCCGACGCAGGCTCTCGACGGATCGCCCCTTCAGCGCTTTGGCGCGTTCAAGGTCAAACTCGGGGTCATCGTTGCCGTCTCCGTGCTCGTTGCTGCCCTCCTCGGTTGGGCCGGATCGGCCGCAGGACTGAGCCCCCTGCTTTTCATTCCCCTCACGGTTTTCGCCGCGCTCCTTGTCACCCAGATCCTCGCGCGTGGCATGACGCGCCCCTTGCGGGAAATGACCGTCGCCGCTAAAGCGATGGCGATGGGTGACTATGGCAGGCGTGTCACGACAAAATCTCGCGACGAGGTGGGCCAGCTAGCGTCGGCCTTCAACTCGATGTCCGCCGAGCTCGCCCGCACGGACGAGCTACGCAGAGACCTCGTCGCCAACGTCTCCCATGAACTGCGCACGCCCGTCGCGGCACTGAGGGGCCAGCTCGAAAATATGGTCGACGGCGTTACCCCCGCCACGACCGAAAGCCTCGCGATCGCGCTCAGCGAGACCGAGCGCCTCACGAGGCTCGTGACCCACCTGCTCGACCTTTCGAGACTCGAGGCGGGAGTCGTGGATATCGAACGCGAGCGGATTGAGCTCACGCCGTTTTTGCATGAGGCTGTCGATACCGCTCAGCTTGCCGCCCGCACCCAAGAGCGCGACGTGCGCTTCGTGATCGACGTGCGGCCGCAAGAGTTGACCGTTGATGCCGATCCCGCACGCATCCAACAGGTCATCGCGAACCTCCTCGACAATGCGTCCCGGCATTCGCCGAGCGGAGGAACGATCTACGTGCGGGCGTGGAGGCTCGAGGACCGCGAGCATGTCGCCATCGAAGTGCGCGATCAGGGCCCCGGAATCGCCGAGGCCGACCGCGAGACCGTGTTCGAAAGGTTCGAGCGCGGGGGAAGCCCCGACCACAGCGGCGGTACGGGTCTCGGCCTCGCTATCGCCCGCTGGGCCGTCGAGCTGCACGGCGGAACGATCGACGTCATCGACCATCCCGGGCGTGGCGCGACGGATCCGAGTTCAACGATTCGGATCGTTCTACCGAACATCCCCTCTGTTGAGGGGCGTACTCTCGGTTAGTGTTGGACGTTAGCAGTTTCCCACATCGAAAGAGGGCGAGGGGTCGTGAGCGACGCTCAGCATGAAGAACCGGAGAACTCCTTCGGGCCTAACCAGTGGCTCGTCGACGAGCTCCGGGCGCAGTTCGAACAGGATCCGCGCAGCGTCGACCCCACATGGGCGGCGTATTTCACGTCTCACCCGCGCACGGGCACCCGTCCCAGCCCCGAGCCCCCCGAAACGGGGCACACCCATGAGCCCGTCGAGGTACTCCCGGCTACAAAGTCCGAACCCGCCGAACGCTGCTCGCGTGAAAAAGAGTCGACGGTGACCCACAGCCACAGCGGCATCTCGTCAGCGTCGGACCGCCCCCGCAACCCGACCACCGAAATCCCCGCCCTCACCGCGTTCGAACCTACCGAACCCGAGCCGAGCCGAATGCGCGGGCCCGCCGCCGCGATCGTCAAGAACATGGACGAGTCGCTCACGATTCCCACGGCAACGAGCGTGCGCGACATTCCCGTCAAGCTCATGTTCGACAACCGCGAGGTCATCAACGGACACCTGCGCCGCATGCGCGATGGCAAAGTGAGCTTCACCCACCTCATCGGCTACGCGATGGTCGAGGCGATCAGCGAAGTCCCCGACATGAACAACGGCTTTGAAATGCGGGACGGCAAGCCCACACTTCTCACGCGCGAAGACATCAACTTCGGCCTCGCGATCGATATTCGCAGGGCCGACGGTCGCCGTGGCCTCGTCGTGCCCAACATTAAAGGCGCCGGCCGCCTCTCGTTCCGGCAGTTCCGCAATGAATACGACAGGATCGTGAAGCGCGCCCGCGCGGGCCAACTGACGATTGCCGACTTCGAGGACACGACGGTCTCGCTCACGAACCCCGGCGGCATCGGCACCGTCCACTCGGTGCCGCGCCTCATGAAGGGCCAGGGCGTGATCGTCGGCGTGGGCGCCATGAACTACCCGGCGGCGTTCCAGGGGGCGAGCCCCGAGACCCTCGCGCAGCTCGCCATCTCAAAGGTCATGACGCTGACCTCGACCTACGACCACCGTGTGATTCAGGGTGCAACCTCCGGCGAGTTCCTCAAGGTCATGGCGACCAAGCTCATGGGCCTCGATGGTTTCTACGAGCGCATCTTCACATCGATGCGCGTGCCGTACGAGCCGATCCAATGGGTTCCCGACAACCCGCTCAAAGATTCCGAGCAGGAAAAGTTCGCGCACGTCATGGATCTCATCCACGCGTACCGTACGCGCGGGCATCTCGTCGCCGACATCGACCCTCTCCAATATCGCCAGCGGAAACACCCCGACCTCGACGTCTCTACCTACGGCCTCACGCTCTGGGACCTCGACCGCACATTCCCCACGCGCGGCTTCGGCGGAACCGACAGGGCAACCCTTCGCGACATCATCGAGAAGCTTCGCGATGCCTACTCGCGCACAACCGGGGTCGAGTACATGCACCTCACCGACCCCGAAGAACGACTCTGGTTCCAGGCGCAAATTGAGTGTCCTCGCGAGCCGTTCACGAAGCAAGAGCTCACGCACATCATGGATCGGCTCAACGCCGCCGAGGCCTTCGAGCAGTTCCTTCAAACGAAGTACGTGGGCCAGCGACGCTTCTCGCTCGAGGGTGGCGAAGCGATGATCCCGCTGCTCGACGCCATCATGTCGGGCGCTGCGCGCGCCGGGATGGACGAAGTGTGCATCGGCATGTCCCACCGCGGGCGTCTCAACGTCCTCGCAAATCTCGCGGGCAAAAGCCACGCGCAGATCTTCCAGGAGTTCGAAGGCACGGAGGATGCCGATGAACTCGGTTCGGGCGACGTCAAATACCACCTCGGCACCGAGGGCTCGTTCACGTCGTGGGACGGCCACAGCACGAAGGTGTACCTCGCCGCTAACCCGAGCCACCTCGAGGCCGTCAACCCCGTTCTCGAAGGGATCGTGCGCGCGAAGCAAGACCGCTCCACGAACCGCACGCTCGACTTCCCCATCCTGCCGATCCTCGTGCACGGCGACGCGGCGTTTGCCGGCCAGGGGGTCGTGACCGAAACGCTCAACCTTTCCGAGCTTCGCGGGTACCGCACGGGCGGCACGATTCACGTGGTGGTCAACAACCAAATCGGATTCACGACATCGCCGGATTCATCGCGCAGCTCGTTCTATTCGACCGATATCGCGAAGGGCACGCAGCTGCCGATTTTCCATGTCAACGGCGACGACCCCGAGGCCGTCGTGCGGGCTGCCGAAATCGCATTCGCGTACCGTCAGCGATTCCACCGCGACATCGTGATCGACATGGTGTGCTACCGCCGCCGCGGTCACAACGAGGGGGACGACCCGTCGATGACCCAGCCGCTCATGTACAAGATCATCGACAACAAGCCGAGCGTACGCAATCTGTTCACGGCAACGCTGCTCGAGAGAGGCGACCTCTCCGACGACGAGCTTCAAGGCGTCGTCGAGAACTTCCACTCTCACCTCGAAAACGCTTTCGCCGGCTCCCGCGCGGGCGCCCGTGTGACGGGGGCGAGCGTTCGCGGGCTCGAGCTGCCCGATTCGCAACAGGCGAGCGAACCAGCGCACGAAGTGCCCGCGTTCGACACGGGCGTGAGTCGAGACATCCTCGAGAAGATCGCCGATGCCCACGCCGCCTACCCCGACGAGTTCACGCCGCACCCCAAGATCGCGCAGCTCGCGACCAGGCGTATCGCGATGAGCCGTCAAGGCGGCATTGATTGGGGCTTCGGAGAGATCCTCGCATTCGGCTCTCTCCTCGTCGAAGGTTGCTCGGTTCGCCTCGCCGGCCAGGATTCACGGCGCGGCACGTTTACCCAGCGCCATGCCGTGTTCATCGACGGTAAAACCCAGGACACGTGGACCCCGCTGCAGCACATCGACCGCCAGCAAGCAACGTTCAGCGTGTTCGATTCCTCGCTGAGCGAGTTCGCGGCCCTCGGATTCGAATACGGCTACTCGGTCGAAGCGCTCGATTCCCTCGTGCTCTGGGAGGCGCAGTTCGGCGACTTTGCGAACGGCGCCCAAACGATCATCGACGAGTTCATCGCAAGCAGCGAGCAAAAATGGGGTCAGCGTTCCGGCGTGACGCTCCTGCTCCCCCACGGGTATGAAGGCCAGGGCCCCGACCACAGCTCCGCGCGCCCCGAACGCCTCCTCCAACTGTGCGCCGAACAGAACATGCGCGTCGTCGCACCCTCAACGCCGGCGAACTACTTCCACTTGCTTCGCCGACAGGCGAAACGCCCCCGAAAGCGCCCCCTCATCGTTCTCACGCCCAAGTCGATGCTGAGGAACAAAGCCGCAGCGAGCAGCGTCGAAGAATTCACCTCCGGAACGTTCATGCCGGTGGTTCCCGACCGAGGCCGCAACGCCGAGAGCGTGACGCGCGTGCTGCTGTGTTCGGGCAAGATTTACTGGGAACTCGACAAGGAGCGAAAGAAGCGCGGCGATGAAACCACGGCAATCGTGCGCCTCGAGCAGCTCGCCCCGCTCCCGAGCGACGCGCTGCGCGACGCCCTCGCCCCATTCGGCGACGTCCCGCTCACGTGGGTCCAGGAGGAGCCACTCAATCAAGGCGCGTGGGGCCACCTCGCGATGAATCTTCCCCGCGACATTTCCGCGCGGCTGCATGTACTCGCACGCCCCGCCTCGGCGAGCCCCGCAGCGGGTACCATGAAGAGGCACCTTGTTGAGCAACGCGAACTTCTCGACCGCGCCTTTTCACAGGACACACTCGAGAGGTAGAGGGAATTCCCACTCGCGTAGGAGCGCCATCGGGTCGTGGGCAAGCGTCGGAACCCCGCCCCAAGGCCTCCACCGCCGCAACCGCCATCGAAGCCAACCGAAGGGACCGCACGTGACTTCTTCCCCCGCCCCAGCACAGCCGCGCGTTCGCGTCATCGCGCTTGGCGATGAAATGCTCGCCGGCGCCGGCGACCAACGCGCGATGGGATGGTTCACGCGCGCCCTCGCCCAGCACAACGGTTCGGGCGATCTCGTGGACTCCTACACCGCCGCGATCCCCGGCGAAACAACCGCGGAACTCGCACGGCGATGGGAAGCCGACGTCACTCGCCTGCTCGACACTCACAACACGGGCGAAAGCGATGACACGCAGCACCGCGTCGTGATCGCTCTCGGCCGCGCCGACCTCGACGCTGGCATTAGCATCGCGCGCTCGCGCCTCAATCTCGCAACGGTCCTCGACGGCCTCGGCCACCTTCGGATTCCCGTCTTCGTCGTAGGCCCTGCCCCCTCGAAGGACCGTGAACGCACCGACGCGATCCTGGAGCTTTCGCACGCTTTCCACGACGTGTGCGCACGCCGCCGCATCCCCTACGTGGACCCAGCGGCCGCGCTTGCCAACCACGATCAATTCCTCGCCGATGTCGCGCGCTCGCCGCGCGATTTGCCGTCGCAAACCGGATACGGGCTCATTACGTGGCTCGTGCTTCACGGCGAATTCTCGGAATTTCTCGCGGCGCAGTAGGCATCAACCCCGCGTGATGTTGATCCCCTCGCGGCATGACCCCCGCGGTCACGCGCGTGAAGTGTGAGACAATACCGGGGTTGCCTTCGCACCTGATGTGCGGGCAGTGACTCACGAATCGAACGAGAAGGAGAGTGCCATGAGCAAGCGCGGACGCAAGCGCAAGTCGCGTAGGAAGAACAACGCGAACCACGGTAAGCGCCCCGGCGCCTGAGCAACGCGCTCGGCACGCGAATCCGTAAAACGCCCGGCTGACATCGTCAGCCGGGCGTTTCTTCGATGATGGTGGCGAAGCAGTCAGCCGCGCGCGGGACCCTCACTCGTGCGGGTCACGGCGATCGATTCACTGCGCACGGTGCCGTCGGGCCCATAGCTCACGCGCACCTCGCGATAGGTGAGGGTGCGCGCCGAACCACGCACGCGCTCGCGAAGTTCTTCGGAGGCACGACCCGCGCATGACGCGCGCAAAAGCTGGCGAACAAGTCGCGCCTGCTCGATTTCTCGCGCACATGCGGCGCACTCTCCAAGGTGGCTTTCGAGTTCAACCGCTTCGGCGTCGCTCAGCCGCCCGGTGAGGGCGCGATCGACCCGATCCATGAGGCGCTCAAGCGCTGGATCACCCACGAGTAGCCCCTTCCGTTGGTCTCAGCCCTGCCGACTCGGTGCCGCGTCTCGCGGCGTTTGCACGGACACTGAACGCCTCACGTGCACCTTTTATTCCCTTCACGCTTGCGTCTCCTCGGCCGCGGCGGAATCGGCATCGCGCAAATAGCCGCGCTCGCGCGCGTACTGCTCGAGCGAAGCGCGCAGGAGCCCGCGCCCCCGGTGGATACGCGACATCACGGTGCCGATCGGCGTGCCCATGATCTCGGCGATTTCCTTGTATGAGAATCCCTCGACATCCGCAAGGTAGACCGCTTCGCGGTAGTCGTCACGGAGGTCGTTCAGCGCGTCTTGAATATCGCCTTCGGGAAGAAGCGCGAGTGCTTCGGCTTCAGCGCTGCGAAGCCCCGTGCTGTCGTGAGAGGCCGCGCGGGCAAGCTGCCAATCTTCAACTTGCTCGCCTCCGGACTCCTTGGGGCGGCGCTGCGCTTTGCGGTACGACGAGATGAAGGCGTTGTGCATGATGCGGAAAAGCCAGGCGCGCATGTTCGTACCCGCCTTGAAGCTCGTGGAAGCGCGAAATGCCCGGACGTAGGTATCTTGAACCAGGTCCTCGGCGTCGTGCTGATGCCGCGTGAGGCGAAGCGCACCCGAATACAGTGCATCGATGTGGCTGAGCGCCTCGTGCTCAAATTCCTCGGGGCTGAGCGTCGTGGGTGACTCGGTGTCCGCCTGTGCTGCGGCAGCCTGTCCATCGCGCTCCACAGCACCCTCCACATCGTTCCCCGGATCGGGGAACTTCTCGTTCTCGCTCATCGCTTCGACTCTACGCTGTTCAGGTGGGAGTTTCATGCGGTGCGGTAGTCTTGGCGTGTTCCGATTCGCATGGCTTTACTAAGGAAGCTGAGGAAAGCATGTCCCTCGTTCGCCGCATCGCACGTCCCCTTCTCGCCGCACCGTTCATCTTCGAGGGTGTGCAGACCGCCATCCGCCCGGATCGCGTTCTCGATGCTCTTCCCATAACGATCGCCGACATCGACGAGCAGGTCTCCAAGAGCCCGCTCCCGACCGACGCCGAAACGATTCTTCGCGCCGCCGGTGGCCTTGCCGCTGTCGCTGGCGCTGCCTTCGCGCTCAACAAGAAGCCGCGCCTTGCCTCCGCCACCCTCCTTCTCACCACCACGGTCGGCCTCGCAGGCCGCAAGCGTGTCTGGGAGCTCAAGGGCACCGAGCGCACCGAGGAGCTGCGTGCGATCGCCGGCGACCTTGGTCTCCTCGGTGGCATTCTCCTCGCCGCTGTCGACACCGACGGTAAGCCCTCGCTCGCCTACCGCGTTGACAAGGCCATCGAGCGCGCCCAGAAGTCCGCCGCCGAAAAGCAGCGCGAGCTCGAAAAGGCCGCTAAGAAGAACAAGAAGAAGTCGTCGAAGAGCCTCGACGAGCTCGACCGCACGCTCGCGAAGAAGATCAAGAGCGCTGCCTGAGTTCGAGGTTTTTCGTGTCTGACGTTCAGTGGACGGCGCCCGTTGCCCACGGGCCCGTCGACGCTCACGTCAGCATTCCCGGCTCGAAGTCCCTCACGAATAGGTGGCTTGTGCTCGCCTCTCTCGCGAGCACACCCACCGCGCTCGTGGGGGCACTTGCGTCTCGCGATTCACACCTCATGATCGAGGCGCTCGAGGCGCTCGGCGGGAATGTGCGCAAAAGCGATCGCACGCTCGTCGTGGAGCCGCTCATGCCCGGTGCGCCGAACATCGATGACGAGGCGCCACTCGAGATTCACTGCGGCCTTGCGGGAACGGTCATGCGTTTCGTGCCGCCGCTTGCCGTGCTCGCGGGCCGGCCTGTGACGTTCACGGGCGATGAAGGCGCGCTCGTGCGCCCCATGGCAGCGCTTCTCAATGCGCTTCGCCAGCAGGGCGTCGAGGTGACATGCCACGGCCAGGAAGGATTCTTGCCCTTCACGGTGCACGGCAACGGCCTTCGCGGCGGCACGGTGACGATCGATGCGAGCGGCTCGAGCCAGTTCGTCTCTGCTCTCCTTCTCACAGCCGTCCGCGCCGATTCCCCCCTCACCATTCGCCATGTCGGCGAGCGCCTCCCCTCACTCCCCCATATCGAGATGACCCTCGCACTCCTTCGCGAATGCGGTATCGATGCTCGCCACGAGGTCACGGATGGTCACCACGAATGGACCGTCACACCAGGAGAGTTGCGCCTGCCCGATCCGGTTACCGTTGAGCCCGATCTTTCCAACGCGGGCCCGTTCATCGCCGCGGCCCTCGTTGCCGGCGGCACCATCTCGATTGAGAATTGGCCGAAACTGACGACCCAACCGGGAGATGAATTCCGAAGGATCCTCCCCCTCATGGGCGCGCGCGTCGAGCGCATCGGGCCGGACGTCGAGTTTTCGGGCACGGGTCCCCTGCGCGGGATCGATATTGACCTGGCGGCCGTCGGCGAGCTCACCCCCACCATCGCGGCCCTCGCCGCTCTCGCCGACACTCCGAGTCGCCTTTCCGGGATCGGGCACCTGCGCGGCCACGAGACGGACCGCGTCCACGCCCTCGCCGTCGAGCTCACAAAACTTGGCGCGCGCGTTCACGAGGGCGAGGATTTCCTCGAGATCACGCCGGGCCCCATGACGGGCACCGTTTTCGAAACCTACGAGGACCACCGCATGGCAACCGCCGCCGCGATCATCGGGCTGCGCGTTCCCGGCATCCGGGTCGTAAACGTCGACACGACGAACAAGACCCTTCCCGACTTCGTGGGAATGTGGACCTCAATGCTGCACATGGAAAACCCCGCGGGGAACACGTGGTGAGGCGCGCAGGAAATCTCACAAACTACGAGGATTTTGATGAATCCTCGGTGCGTTCGCGCCCCAATCGTCGCGGCTCCAGACCCCGCACGAAGGAACGCCCCACCTATGCCGACGCCATCACCGCGCGTGTCGTGGGAGTCGACCGTGGCCGCTGGCGCACCATCGCTGAGGAAGGCACCGCGAACGAACGCGCAGTGACCGCCATGCGCGCCCGTGCCCTCGGACGCACCCCCATCGTGCCCGGCGACCTCGTGCGTCTCACGGGCGATACCTCCGGGCGCACCGACACGATCGCCCGCATCGTCGAGGTTGGCGAACGCACAAGCTTCCTGCGCCGAAGCGCCGACGATGACGACGCGAGCGAGCGCCCCCTCGTCGCTAACGCAGACACTCTCGTAATCGTGACGGCCCTCGCGAACCCCGAACCGCGCGGAGGCATGATCGACCGCTGCCTCGTCGCTGCCTATGTCGCGGGTATCACGCCACTGCTGTGCCTCACGAAAGCCGACCTCGCTGACCCCGCGACGTTCCTCGAAAGGTACGCTCCACTCGGCATCGACCACCTCACCACTCACATGAATGCCGACGGCAGCATCGCCGGTATCGACGCGCTACGCGAACGCCTCAGCGGGCATCTGAGCGTACTCGTGGGCCACTCGGGGGTCGGCAAATCGACGCTTATCAACGCGCTCGTGCCGGGCACCGACCGCGCAACGGGCCACGTCAACGCCGTCACGGGCCGCGGGCGCCACACCTCAAGTTCCGCCCTCGCGTTGCGCCTTCCGAGCAGCGACGGCTGGGTGATCGACACGCCCGGGGTACGCTCGTTCGGCCTTGGCCACGTGAGCCCCGAAGAACTCGAATCCGCATTCGAGGACCTCGCTCCCCTCATGGACGAGTGCCCGCGCGGCTGCACCCACATCAGTGCCGACGAGGGCTGCGCCCTCGATGCACTCGTCGCCGACGGGCGCGCGGGAAGCGCCGGCCCCGCCCGACTCGCCAGTTTCAGGCGCCTCAACTCGACGCTGCGCACCAATGACCCCTGGGCCCTGTAGCTGCCCACCCGAGCGAAGGAGAAACCACGTATGGCCTCGGCACACCAGGACGATATCCGCCTTGCCCACGTTCTCGCCGACTCCGTCGACCAGCTCACGATGTCGCGTTTCAAGTCTGAAGACCTCACGCGCGAGCGCAAGGACGACAACTCGATCGTGACCGATGCCGATCGAGCAGCGGAAGAACTCATTCGCGCTCAACTTTCTCGTACCCGCAGCCGCGACCAGGTCATCGGCGAAGAGTTCGGCTCGCAGGGCGAGAGCAACCGAAAGTGGATCATCGACCCCATCGACGGCACCGCGAACTTCGCGCGCGGCGTTCCCGTGTGGGCTACGCTCATCGCCCTCGAGGAAGACGGCGAGGTCGTCGTGGGCGTCGTGTCAGCGCCCGCACTGAATCGGCGGTGGTGGGCAGCCGTCGGAGCCGGGGCCTTCACGGGCCCGCGCCTGTCTGCCGCCCAGCGCCTTCATGTTTCGTCCACCGAGCATCTCGAGCAAGCCGTGCTGTCCTACGGGAGCCTCGAGGGCTGGGCGCGCGCCGGGAAACTCCGCGAGTTCGTGAACCTCCTTCAGAGAGTCGAACGCACCCGCGGATTTGGCGATTTTTGGAGCTACATGCTCCTTGCCGAGGGGGGAATTGACGCCGCGATCGAACCCTCCCTCAAGCTCCACGACATGGCGGCTCTCGTGCCGATCATTAGCGAAGCAGACGGTCGCTTTACCGATCTTGACGGTACAGACGGCCCCTACGGGGCGAGTGCAATCGCGAGTAACGGGCCACTTCACGGCGCGATCCTCGAGGCTCTGCAGTCCTCTCGCTAGGCTTCTGCCTCGGCAGACGCGAAGGAGAAAACTGTAGAATAGTGGCGCACACGTGCGGCGTTTTCGCCGCGCACCACACCACCTGGGAAGGACCCTCATGAGCGTCAAGCGCGTTGCTCTCCTGACCGCGGGCGGTTACGCCCCGTGCCTCTCGTCCGCCGTCGGCGGCCTGATCGAGCGCTATAACGAGCTGAACCCCGAGATCGAGATCATCGCCTACAAGCACGGCTACTGGGGTCTGCTCTCCGGCGAAAAGATCGTCATCGACGATGAGGCCCGCAAGAACGCGCACCTCCTGCACAACTACGGCGGATCGCCCATTGGCAACTCGCGCGTGAAGCTCACAAACACGAAGAACCTCGTCGAGCGCGGCCTCATCAAGGAGGGCGAGAACGCTCTCGAGGTCGCTGCGAACAAGCTCAAGGCTGACGGCGTTGACGTGCTCCACACGATCGGTGGCGATGACACGAACACGACTGCCGCCGACCTCGCGAAGTACCTCGCCGACAACAACTACCCGCTCCAGGTCGTGGGTCTGCCGAAGACGATCGACAACGACATCGTTCCGATCCGCCAGTCGCTCGGTGCTCGCACCGCCGCGGAGCAGACCTCCCTCTTCGCGCAGAACATTATTGCGGAGAACGGCTCGAACCCGCGCATGCTCATCATCCACGAGATTATGGGCCGCGCATGCGGCTACCTCACGGCGGAGGCCGCACGCTACTACCAGGATTGGCATTCGAAGCAGCAGTGGCTGCCGTCGATCGGTCACGATGAGCGTCGGTGGGATGTCCACGCCGTGTTCCTGCCCGAGCTTGCTCTCGATATCGAGGGTGAGGCGGGGCGCCTCAAGAAGGTTATGGACGAGGTCGGTTGCGTCAATATCTTCCTCTCGGAGGGTGCCGGTATCCCCGAGATCATCGCCGAGCTCGAAGCCAAGGGCGAGGAGGTCGAGCGCGATCCGTTCGGCCACGTGAAGCTCGACAAGATCAACCCCGGCCAGTGGTTCGCGAAGCAGTTCGCGGAGCGCCTCGGTGCCGAGAAGGTCATGGTGCAAAAGTCCGGTTACTTCGCTCGCTCTGCGAAAGCTAACGCTGATGACCTGCGCCTCATCAAGTCGATGACCGACCTCGCCGTGCAGGTCGCCCTTGAGGGCGGCACCGGCGTGATCGGCCACGACGAAGAAAAGGGCGACCAGCTTCGCGCGATCGAGTTCGAGCGCATCGCCGGTCACAAGGCTTTTGACGTGGACCAGGAATGGTTCGCTGGCGTTCTCGAGCGCACGGGCCAGAAGCTCGTGAAGGCCGAGAAGCACTGATTTCTCCGTTAGGCGGGATGATCGCCTGAGAGGCCCGGGCACGTGCGTTTTGCGCTCGTGCCCGGGTTTTATTAACTGCGAAAGGGGTCCGACGCTTGATTCGCCACACGCTGACCGCACTCTTCCCGCCGCATGCACGCGAGAGTGGGGAGCCGCCGCTGGGGCCGCACGCTGATCACTACGAGGCTTGGAGCGGCGTCCTGAGTTTCTCGCGGCGGCCGCGCCAGGGTGCCCTGGGCGATTGCTGGCTCATGGCGCCGATGCTCGCAATTCACGCGCTCGATCCCGAGTTTTTTGCGAACGCCATCAAGGTTCAGCCTGGGTCACCCAAAGCCCTCGCGCGTGTGTTCGTGGAAGGTGCCCCGGCGTGGCGCAGCGTAAATATGCGTTTTCCTGCCACCGAACGTGGCCACTTCGCCTACGCGACAGAAGAAGGGGGCGGCCCCGGCTGGCCCGGAATTCTCGAGAAGGCGTGCGCAGCGGAGTTCGCGGGATCATACGCGTGGATTGCGCGGGGCTTTGCGAAATGGGGGTTTCCCGCGCTTAGCGGCGTGCGCGCCTCGACGCGTCTCACGCTTCCCTCCCCCGGCGAGGTTGAAGACCTTCTCGCCAAGAGGCGGCCCATCGTCGCCTCCACCCACATGTTCTCCCCCGCGCTGTCACGCAAGCGGCAGTCGGGAGCTATTCCGCCGATGCACGTCATGGCGGTTGTGGGTGCGAAGCCTAATACCGGCGAGATCGTGCTGCGTAATCCGTGGCGCCCGGGTGCCTGGGTCACGCTCAACAAGCGAGAGTTCCGCCGCGCGTTCCTCTCAGTCGACGTGCTTGACCAGCCACTCGGGCGCTCACGCAAAGGCTCGTAGGGTCAGCCCTTACAGTTGAAGCCGTTCTGCTTCTTGCCGGTGCCGGAGCAGTAGGCGTGTCCGGCCTCGAGACCTCCCGTGTTCAGCGTCAGCTCGCTGACTGTCACGGGGATGTAGCCGGCGTCAGTGATCTGGCTGAGGATCTGCTCTGCCGCGTCCACGGTTGAATCGTGAATATCGTGCATGAGAGCGATCGGCTCGGCGTAGGCGTTTGCACCCTCGACGGCTGCCGCGATCGTTTTTGCCGTGTCTTTCGTTTTCCAGTCGAGAGTGTCGACGTCCCACTGCACGATCGCCATGCCGCGAGCGGCAACAATCTCATCCACGGTTTCGTTGTGGCTGCCATACGGCGGGCGGAACAGAAGCGGCTCGAAGCCCGTGGTCTCCGCGAGAAGATCAGAGTTCTCGTTGACTTCCTTCTCCACGCGCTCGCGCGACTTGCGCTTGAGGTCGGGGTGGGTCACGGAGTGGTTGCCTAGCTCAAAGCCCGCTGCCGCGACCATGAGAGTCGTCTTGCGGTGCTCTTTGATGCTGTTGCCCATTTCGAAGAACGTCGTTGCCGCTTTCGCTTTCTTGTAGACGTCAAGGAGCTCGGGAGTACGGGCACCGGGGCCGTCATCGTAGGTCAGAGCGACGCAGTGCTCGAGGAACACGTCGTAGCCGATAGCGGTGGTCGGGCGCACCGCCCCACCGGGAGTGGGCGTCGGTACCTCAGTCGAGGCGCCTTCAGCTTCGGCGCCGTCGGACTGCCCACCATCCGATGCCGCGGGGCTCGCCGCTTCGGAACCGTCCGACGGCCGGTTCGGCGAGTCGATCGGCTTCGCAACATGGCGCTTAGGCGTGAAGTGTTCGAGTTCTTCGCTCGGCTCACCCGTGAATTTCGCGGGCTTTGCGCTCGCGTCCTTCGCGAGCTTTCCGAGATCAGAAAGGAACGGTTCCGCGTCGACGACGAGCCGTGCCGGGGCCTCACCGGCCGCTCCCGTACGGAACGCGAGCACGAGTTTGCCCTCGGGATTGAATGCCATCGCCGGGCCATTGCCGTACGGGGCACTCTTGTCAATGAGAGCTTTATCGACGGCCGAGGCATCAACCTTGGCCTTGCCTGCGGCATCGTGGACGGCTTTCGCAAACTCGCCCCACTTCGCGGCCTCGATAAGCGCGGCTGGGGCAAACGACTGCTTCTTTCGTGCGTCGTACCAGATCGAGCAGGGCACATCCGTCTCGTCGCCGAGGCTCCCCACAACCGCGACGCCCACGACGTCCTGAGCGGCGGCGAGAATCGTAGCCTTGATCTCGACCTTCTCGATGTCGCCCCAGTGCGCCTCGCGCAGCAGACGGTTGCGGACGACCTCGGTCGCCTGGGTCAAATTGCGTGCCTTCGGAAAGCGCGGGGTCGTGACGGTCTTGCCTTCGGCTTCGGGGTTGAGCGTGACGTCAACCGTTTCGAGGAGCGAGGCATCTGCGCTCGTCCACTCGGCCGACGGTTCGGGACTCGTACTCGGTGACTGCACGCCACCCTTGCCAGAGGCCTTACCGCCGCTCTTTCCATCCCCTGCATTCGAGCAGGCAGCGAGGCCGGCGACGGCACCAGCTGAAAGCCCGGCGAGAGCGGTGCGGCGGCGAATAGGACGGGTTTCAAGAAGCGGCGACACGATTCTTCCTTCGTCGAAAGTATTGGAAAGCGAGTACTCGCACGAACCTGCACAGCTAAATAACATGGTCCGCACGCGCCTCGCCGCCCACGAGTGTACTCCCCTGCAATTCACGAACCCTCACGCCCACGCGCATCGCGAGCCCGGATAGTTCCCGGAGTCCGCCAGTCCCCGCGAACATTGGAAACCTCGGGGTCGAGCCGCCGCTCGGCGCGCGGTGGCGCCGTTCTGCTCTCCGTAAAGAGATCGGCATAAAAAGAGGCCCTCGCCAGTCAATGCTGGCGAGGGCCTCTACTGGTAGCGGGGGCAGGATTTGAACCTACGACCTCCGGGTTATGAGCCCGGCGAGCTACCGAACTGCTCCACCCCGCGTCGGTGATCTCTAACTTAGTAGGCCTCCACCGCGGAGTCTAGTTTTGAGCGCGTAAACGTTCCGTAGTTCACGTTCACGCCCCGTTTACACTCCCGTTTCCTCTCTAATTCCCGCCATTAGAGAGCTGGGCGTTTGCCGCATCGGCGCGCTCAATGGCATGCTTCAGACGCTTCTGTGCCTCGCCGTACTTCGCCCAATCACCCTGAGCACGCGCAGACTCGGCGTCTTTCCAAGCGGCATCAAGATCCTTGAGCGCAGCGTCAAGATCTGCCTTCGGGTCGCCCGAACCTTCAGCCGGCGCCGGTGGTGCCGGGGCATCGCTCGGGCTGGGGCTCGGCTCGGGGCTTGGCGATGGTGACGGTTTTCCGTCGTTGCCGCCCTTAGCCGGATCCGAGACCGCGTCTTCGACGGCTTTAGCCTCGCCCGTCGTGGGGACCTCGGCGTCGCCTGCACTCGCGCCCGAATCGCCGCCAAAGACGGCATCGAGCGCCTCGTCGAGCGTGTCAGCGTAGCCCACCTTGTCACCGAAACTCACGAGCACCTTGCGCAGCAGCGGATACGAGGTGCCACCACCTGCACTCGAGCTCATGACGTACACCGGTTGGACATACAGGAGACCGCCGCCAACGGGGAGCGTAAGCAGGTTGCCGTTGATGACCTTCGAGTTGCCTTGCCGCAAAAGGTTCAGCTCATTCGAGACCTGCGGGTTGGAGTTGAACGTATTCTGCACCTGGCGCGGGGCACTCACCGGATTCGAGCTCGGGAGCACGAGGAGCGTGAGCTTGCCGTAGTCCTTCGCGGGATTGCCCGCCTTCGTCCCCGTCTCGGAATTGACAGCGAGCAGGCCCGTGAGAACATCCTGGCCGGATTCGGGGATATAGCTCGAGGAGAGCGTGAACTGTGGCGCGCTCTCGTCGGGCATCTGCATCGTGAGGTAGTGCGGGGCTTGAAGCGGCGCCGAGCCACTCTCGCTATCGCGCGCCTGGGTGGGGTCCGGGGTGGTCTGCCAGAAGTCCTGGCCCACGTAAAAATCCTCGGCTTTGTCGATGTGGTACTTACCGAGAATCGAGCGCTGCACCTTGAAGTAATCTGCCGGGTAGCGAAGGTGGCTCATGAGTTCACCGGAGATGTCGCTCGAGGGCTTGACGGACTCCGGGAAGGACTTCTCCCACGCCTTGAGGATGGGATCTTCCGTATCCCAGGCATACAGGGTCACGCTGCCATCGAAGGCGTCGACGGTGGCCTTCACCGAATTACGCATGTAGTTCACGCGCCGCTCACGAAGACCGGCCGTATCGGCGCCGTTAACCTTCGAGTCGGTCACGACAGCGTCGAAATTAGTGGCCTGTGCGTACGGGTAGCGATCGCTCGTCGTGTAGGCATCGATGACCCACTTGAGCTTGCCGTCCACGACTGCCGGGTACATCTCGGTGTCGAGCGACAGGAACGGCGCAACCGTTTTCACGCGCTGCTGCGGGTCGCGATCGTAGAGGATCTGCGACTTTTCGTTCACGTAGCTCGAAATCAAGATGTTGAACTCGCGGAACTTAATGGCAAACAGCATTCGGTTAAAGAAGTTGCCGACACTCGGGCCACCGTTACCGGTATAGGTGTTCGAAACCTGGCTGCCCTGATCATCGCCATCTGTTCCGGACTGGTAGTCGAACTCCTGGGGATCGGCGCCTTCGGGGGCACCGACGATCGAATAGCTCGGCGAATGACGCCCGAAGTACACGCGCTCTTGGAAGTCGCCGAGCTTGCCCGAGCCGGGAACACCGGACTGATAGAAGGCGGGCTCGCCATCGGGGCGCCGCTGGTTACCGTAGGCCGCAGCAACGCCGAATCCGTGGGTGTACACGACGTGCTGATTCACCCACGACTGCGAGGAGAGCTCGAGCTTGTCGGGCCGTAGCTCGCGCACGCCGATCACGGTGTCTTGTTTTTGCCCGTCGATGTCGTAGCGGTCCACGCTCAGTGTCTCTTCGAACCCCCAGTAGCGTCGGTTCGCCTCGCGCTGGCCGAATGTTGGCGACACCACCGCGGGGTCGAGAAGGCGGATCTGCGCCGTCGTCGCGGCATCCTCGCGCAGCTGACCCGACGTTGCCGTCGACTTTGCGCGATAGGAAATCTCGTTGACGTCTTCGAGCCCATACGCCGCGCGCGTGGCAGCCATGTTCTCTTCGATGAACGGCTTTTCGAGATTGCGCTCGTTCGGCTCCACCTTGAACGTCTGAATGAGGTAGGGGTAGACCATGCCCACCGCGACTGTCGAAAGCACGATGAGGCCCGCCGCGGCAGCGGGAAGTTTCCAGTTGCCCTTGAGGATCCACGCGAGCAGAAGGAGTGCGACGATAATCGCCGAAATCGCGAGAATCGTTTTCCCCGGGATCAGCGCGTGAACGTCGGTGTAGGCGGCGCCATCAAACTTCTCGTGCGAGGCAGTGAGGGCCGCATACCGTTCGAACCAGTGCTGGGCCGCAAGCACAAGCATGTACGCCATCGCGATGATGCCCACGTGCGTGCGCGCTGCGCGAGTAAGTTTGAGGCCCTTTTTCTGATCCCACTCGATGCCGCCGTAGATGAAGTGCCCGAGAACGGCGGCGAACGCGCTCGCGAGAATCACGAAATTGACGAGCCCGAGCGCCGTCTCGACCACGGGAAGGGTGAACACATAAAACGCGATGTCTTTATGGAAGATCGGATCGGTTTTCCCAAACGGCTCCTGGTTGAGCATGAGCAGGATCTCTTGCCACTGCCGAGTCAGGGTCAGTCCACCAAAAATCCCGAGAATTACCGGGGCAGCGATAGTGATGATCTTGCGAAGCGGCTCGACCGCGTCGCGGAACCCCGCGATCGCGATGTCTTCACGGGTGACGGGCACGATCTGCGGCCTGTACTTGTGGCTCACCCACAGGCATACGAAAATCGGGGCGGCAACAGCCACGAGCCCCACGAGGAACAAGATCCCCTCCGTCACCCACTTCTTCACGAGGAAGTCGTTGAAGCCGAGCTGGTCGAACCACATGTAGCTCGTCGCAACCTCGGCGAACCATGCAAACGCCACGATCAGCGCAACGATCACGACGAGTGTGATCGTGAGCGGCGAAACTTTCTTCGCGTTCTTCTTACTCGCCGAGCCCGCGGGCCTTGGACCTGGCTGGGCAGCACCGGCAAAGGGATTCGTAAAACTCAACGGCGACCTCGGCTCACATCGTGGGGAACTATCGTGGGAGGAGTACTCACCCCGCCTAGAGGCAAGTGCCACTATTGTCCCAGTAAGGAGCAAGCGCTGTGCATTCAGAAACGCGAGACCTCAACTTGAGCGAAACCGAAGGGGCCCTCGCGGCCGCGGTACTCGAGCTCGTTCGCCACACGCGCGAACAGGATTCCCCGGGACCCGAACACATCGCGCGCTTCGCCCTCTTCAGCACCGAAGCCCTTCTCGAGGAACGCCCCGAGCTTTCTCGCCTTCTCCCGCAAGAGACGCTCGACCTCGCCAGCGGCGACCCCCACCATCTCACGAGCATCGAGACCGGCACACAGCATGGCGATGTCGCCGACGAGCTCGAACACGCGCTCTGGCCCGAAGGCTGCGCGGGCGGCTACATTCAAGCCCGCATCCGCGGCGCGATCGATGGCGCGCCCGGCGCAGGTCCCGCACCCGTGTTCGTCGCCGCGGGCGCCTTGAACACGGGCGAAACGTTCAGCGCGGTCGCACGTGAAGGCGAGGATCTCCGCGTTGGCCGCGACCTGATCCCCGAACTCGTCGCGGCACTCTGCGCGAGCCTCGGCATTGACTCACCGAATGCTCGCGCCGCAGCGCAAACCGAGTAAACGCGCGAAACGAGCAAGCGTCGGACCCCGCACCCCCGCATAAGCGCACGTGCGGAAGCCGACGCTCCACTCCACGTTCAGGCGTAGCTGGGTTCCTCCACCTCGGTGAGCGCCTCGAGATCGCTCTCACTGAGTTCCCCCTCAACGCCTGCATGGCTCTCCAGTCGAGCATGCACCGTTTCATTCTCCCCGGCCTCTGCAGCCTCATCTTCGGCATCGGGTGAAGTGGTGCGAACCTCACCGGTGTTCTCATCCACCCACGACGGCGCACTTTTCGCGTACTGCGCGGTTCCGTAGGTGAGGTCGATCGCGACGTGATCGGCGTGCATGAGAAGCTCCGTGCGAGTGTTGCCGTCACGGTCCTCCCACGTCTGTGTCACGAGGCGGCCCGTGCACAGGAGTGGCTGGCCACGCTTCACCGATAGCACAACGTTGTTCGCAAGCGATTCGCGTCGCACCTGCACGCGCACGTATTCCGGCTTGCGTTCCTTCCATTCCTTCGCCTGCACGTCGTAGTACCGATCATTGACGGCGACGGTAACGGACGTGCGGCAGCCGCCACCATCAAACTTGAAGATTGTGGCATCCGCGGTCGCGTTGCCCTGGATGGTTGTGACGATTGCGTTCATTGAAGTTCCCCCTGGGATCGGTCGCCGCCTGGTGCGGCGCTCACCCACGAGCATGCCGCTCGCTCGCGTCCTCGAAAAGAGCCTCATACATGTACGTGGAGGGCACTGCATTGTGGAGCGCGAGCCGCCGCGCATTCGGCTCCGGAGCCCTATCCCGGTACACTGGATCCGCCCACGCGGCATGCCTCCATAGCTCAATGGATAGAGCAACGGCCTTCTAATCCGTAGGTTGCAGGTTCGAGTCCTGCTGGGGGCGCTTTAGCGATTACGCTTCTGACCTGGTGTTTTACGCTCTGTCCTGAGTGCGGTGGTTCGCCCCTAGCGTCCCACTTATGGCGGGTTGAACACTTTTTGAACACTTCCGCGAAACCGCTTGCATTGCCCGCTTTTAGGGCAGTTGATGCGGCGTCAGCGGCCCGCGCGGGCGTGACCGTGCCACATTCGGTGCATACTGCTGCGGTTGCTCAGATCGCGCGCGAGCTGCACGACGCTGGTATCAATGTCGCGGTGCATTATTCGCCGGTTGAACCGTAGTTTTCGGGCATGAAAAAAGACCCCACCCGGCCCGCGAGGGCTAGGTGGGGGGGAATGCACGAGACCCCCGCGCGAGGCGGAGGTCAAGGCGGGCGGGAACCCGTAGGCTCCTACGTGGTTAGTCTATGTCAGCGCGGTGTGTGTTTCGTGGGTTCCCGTCAAGCGTTTCAGCTCCACCGAAACCGGGGCCGTCACCGCCGGTGCCAGCGATGAGCGCTTTCGCAACCGTAACGATTGACGCGAGGAGAACGTAACTGCCTACTCGCTCCCAGGTCACGTCACCGAACAGCACCGCGTCACCGATAGCGGCGATGAAGGCAGCCGCGGCTGTACCGATTACGCGTTCAGCGGTGGCTTTCCAGAATGTTGCGGTCCAGATGTTCACGGCGCTTGCCTCCAAGGTCTCTCGAGCGCTCCGAGCGCCCAGGCTTTAGTTCCGATCATTGTTTCTCTCCCGTGATAGTGATGGTCTCGAGCCGTGCTTCGAGCTGCTGCCACGTGTAGGGCGGGGGTGGTTTCGCCCCGTGGGCCTCCCATGCGGCGAACTCGGCGAGCCACCGGCGCATGTCTGCGAGCACCCCGCGCACGCGGGCGTTCTCGTCGCGCAGTCGCTGGTTATCGTCGCGCAGTGCCTCGACGTCGTCTTTTAGCTCTGATACCTCTTCGCGAAGGTCGTCGCCGAGTTCACGCCACGCGTCCGAGGCTGCTTTCAGGTTGTCTGTTTCGTTTGCTTTCTTCGTTCCCCGGTTCGTGGTGTACCACGTCAGGAGGCTGATGACGCCAAGAAAACCGCCGCCGCCGAGGAGTTGACCGAGTTCGCCAAGAGACACACTCTCACTCCCCCTTGGTTGGCGTGACCGGTATCTGGGCCACCGTCCATGCACTCGCCCAAAACGTCGCATACGAGATCGCGGTGATGACAGACTCAGCGCGACCGGGCGGCCCGAACGGGATCATGCCCAGAATGGTAGAAACGATGAACATGAGGGTGAGGAACAGTGACACGCCCTGCAACCCCACGAATCCCCATTTGCGGTGGGCTTTCGCGACTAGGCCGGTGAATAGCGACATGGACCCGCCGAGCGCCCACAACACGGCCACGACACTTTGCGTGATGAACGGTGCCCACGCGATACCCGCCTGTCGGGTGTGTGAGGGGAATAGCGCCCACGAGAACCCGATAGCCATATACCCGATGCCTACGAGGACGAGGTATGCACCGATGGGGTCGGCGCGCGTCCATGCGCTTGCCCGTTTGAATAGTCGCATGGCTACCTCACTTCACGGGAAGCTCGAACGCGGCGCGTCACGGTCGCGTTGCCGGTATAAATCATCTGACACCCTTCACACGCTTCAAAGCGACGTCGCGGTCGGCGCGGGTGAACGCGACCCCCCAATGGTTGAGGAACTGCTGGAATTTCCGCGAGGTGGCTTCACCCCAAACACCATCGGCGTTCGCCCCGATGTACGTTTGAATGCACTTCACGAGCGGCGAGTATCCAGAGCGGGTGAACTCGACGTTCGCCTTATTGATGCCCCGCATGTACCGGTAGTTGAAATCACGCTGCCGCGAGAATTTCCCGTCGCGCCACTTCAAACCGAAGTAGGCGTAAAGGGCATTCACGGTATCGCGCCCGCCCTTCCCGTCCACCTTCACGCCGAGGCGGTCTTGGAGGACTGCGACGGACCTCCAACCGAAGCGACCGTCTTCGACGAGGCGCTCACGCTTCGGGCTACTTGGTGCGGGCTTAGCGACGGGCTTCGCGGTGCCCTTCGACGCCGCCGGAGCCGGGGCCGCCTTCCAGTTCGGGCGGATCACGTAACGCACCTGCGAGGGCCTGCGGACACGCCGCGCGACCCTGCCGCCGTTCGACTGCGAACCCTTCGAGCCCGTGGACGTGTTTCCTTCAATGCATTGGAAGTTCCCGGACGTGAGTACCTTTTCGAGGATGCCGACGTGGTTCGCGCGCTTCGTCGCCATGTTCCAATCGAACACGAGCACGTCACCCGGCTGGGCCTGCGACTTCGACACGTGCCCGCCGTGCGACGCGCGATAATTCACGTTATACGACTGCCTGCCGGGGAGGATATTCAGGCATCCGGCCTTCCAGAAAACCCACGTCACGAAAATGTCGCAGTAAGATATTCCGTTCGCGAGTAGCCACTTCTCGTTAGGCCACAGGACAGGCTGAGTCTCGCGGGCATACTTCGTGCCGCGCTTCGGATCATTCCAGCGAGAATAACCGACTTCGCCGGCGGCGATAGCGAGGACTTTCCGGGCGCTCATGCGTCCACCTCCACGTCCGAATAATCGACAGGTTCAGGGGTCTCAACGTCGGGCGTCTCCGAACCTGCCGAGTCCGAGACTTCGACACCTTCGGGAATGTCTGGCAGTTCTTCAGTGTTCACGGTTGCCTCCTTCAGGGCATGAAAAAAGCCCCACAAGGGGGCTGGGTTTCTGTGGGCGGTTATGCGGTTTGTTCGCGTGCGGTTTCGATCTTCTCCCACGAGCTACCAACAACCCACTCGATCGTGTCGTCGGGAATGTTCGACCCGCCGCCGCACTCAGCACACGCCTTCGACTTCGCCTCATTGTTCGCTGCAAGCTCCAGCATGAACGGCTGCACGATAGTTTCCGGGTCAGTGAACCCGAGGCGCGCGAACTCGCCCTCCTTGCCGATCGCGGTTTTGCGGATCGCCCCGCATACGCGGCGGCGCAGGGTTTCGTTGCCGAGCATGACTTCACTCGTGATAAGTGACATTTATTGTCCTCACTTCCAGTAATCAATTTCTAGGGTCGCGTCAGGGTTGCCGCGAATGTACTCGTTGCGGCCCGTGCTGTTCGTTGAGATGCCGAACCCTTTGTAGGTGCCGTTCGCGAATCCGGCGCAGATACCGGGGTCGGTAATATCGAACGTCACCCACGAGTTGCGCTTCACGTTCCTAGACCCCACGTAACGGGATAGCCCGGCCGTGTTTCCGAACGACGAGCGGCCATGCAGATGGAAGTGCGCGACACCGCCCGAAGCGTTGTAGGTGTGCGCCACCCAGAACCCGAGCCGCACCCGCTCGACCTTCGAGCCGGACAACTCGCCGGGCATGTTTCCGAACAGCCAGATGCCCTCACGGTTGCCAACGCGCGAATAGTAGCCCTGGGTAGCGTCATTCTTCCCCGACTGGCGAGACCCGCCACGGTAATACGTCGCGCACGCCGTCGCCTTGCGGGAGGCGTGGCGCTTCGTCTTTACCGGCGGGGGCGGTGGTGGTGGCGGTGTCGGTGTCGAGGCCTTCTCCTCCGGGTCATCCCACGCCTGGCCAGACTCTTCAATATCGGGGCCGATGTCTTCGATCACGAGATCGGCGCGTAAACCATTAAGCACCGCGCGGTGGTAGGCCGACGGCGATTCGGTTCGAACGAGAAAACTGTAGTCTTTCGGCTCCGTAAGGTTGAGGCCGCTCGGCCCGGTCGCGAACGTCGAGTACATGCCCGGCACCACGTGCTCCCACGTGGAAGTTGTGGCCGGGAAGGTGTTGAGCCTGTAAATCTTGTCGTCGCTCACGTATGGCACTTCGAAATATTCCAGACGCGCCCAGACCGGCTGCGTGGGGTTCGAGTTCACGTCAACGCGAAACGGCGAGCTGCTGATCCGGTAGAGCCGCCCCGGCTGCAACGTCGTCCACACCTCCAGCACTCGTGTGAGGCTCTTTCGGAAGTTCGTGTTTGTGGACCTCCTGCCCCACGCGACTACACCGCGCGGGCCGTCAGCAACAACATCTGACAGTTCGCGGCCAGCAACCCAGAGTTTCTCGAACCTGCCTTCGAGGCCCGTCACACCCCCGTCCGCATCCATCGACGCTTTGCCAGTGTCGATCGTGGCGGTGCCATCGCGCGCGATCTTCACGAGCTCCATGTCGTTGCCCTCATCGTCCACGCCGTAGGACGTGAAGCCGTTGGAGTCGATCTCGATCCGCTGCCCCTCCTTTGCCGTGCGGAAAAGGCCAGAGGTAATAATGTTCGCGGCGAGGTCACCAATAACAGCCTCGTCAATCGCCGCGCCGTTCGTGCGAAGGTTCTGGATGAATGCTTTTTGAAATTCGGCGGTGCGTGAGGCAATCGCTTGCGCAACTGCTTCATTGAGTTCTGTCTTATCCGTGACTCGAAGCTGTGAGAGGTCAAGCGAGATGAACCGCGCGACCTCGCCAGCGAGTTCCACCACGTTGATTTGGCCAGCGCCGATCTCGCCCGCCGTGATACGGGAGGCTTCGAGTTCGATCACTTTCGCGATACGCGCTGCCAGCTCACCGATAACCGCGTTCGACAGGTACGACGTGTCCGTCACGGTCATGTTGCGGAATACGCCGTCGATACGCTCACCGAGGTTGCCGTCCGCCTGCTCACGGTCAGTGCGTTCGGCCTCAACTGCGTCTTTCCACGCCTGCTCGGTCGCCGCGATCTGAGCTTCCGCTGCCGCGATCTTCGCGTCAAACTCGCTGAAATCAACGTCACCGACGTTCGCGAGCTGCTCTTTCAGCGCGGGTAGTTCTTTATCGCGAAGGTTCGCTAGGCCCTCCCGCGCCTCGTCCAGCTCGGCCTCGGAGTCCGCGAGGCGCTTCTCAAGCGCCGCCGCGCGCTCCACCGTAGAGTCCAGTTCCACAGCGAACCGGCGAACACTACGACCACGAGGCGCACCCGTCTCCGGGTTAGTGTCCTGCCAGATCACGTCGCCGTGCTCACCGAGATCCTTTATCCCGGCGGGTCGCGTGTCGACTTGCTGCGCCTTCGCGGCGAGCTTCGCCGTCAAGTCAGCGAGCGCGCGTTCCGGGCTAGGCTTTAGATTCGTGCGTTTTACCACGCGAGTTCAGCCCCCAACCTGTCTTGTTGTAGTTCGACATCGGCTTTGTTCGAGTCGAGGTTGTATTTCGCCGCGATAACCCGCAAAAGATGCGCGCCATCCGGAACCTCAAGCCAGCCCCTTGTTACGACCTCCACCTGGTCCCCAACGTGCCACGAACCGATAGGCGCGGTGTCGTCCGAGAAGATCGAGAGGGAGATCTGGTCGAGGGCCTGCGTCGCGACAGCCGCTTCAGCCTTCTGCTTCAACAGGTCCAGGTTCTCCGAATCGCTATCCGTGATCACGTTCTCCAACAGTGGGAACCATTCGGAGATCGTCCCGGCCTCAGCCATGCGCACCGCCGTGCCCGCGCCCTCACCCGCGCCTGTGCAGTAAACCCGGTTCGCGAGGGCTTCAGCAGAGGACGTCACCGAGATAGCCGCAACCGGGGATCTGGCTGCCGTCGCGTCCCACACTGGTGTCACCTTCTGCGCAATACCCGGCTGCGCCTCCGTGCCCGTCACGAGCCGCCACTGGAACTGCGTCCTCTCCTCGTTCGCCCACTCAGCACGGAAGGCCACATCCGGACCACCAATGACTTCGGTAATCTCCTTGATGCGTTTCCACGCGCCGTTGTTCGCGAGATTCCAACCCTCATAGGTGCGTTGCCGCTTCGCTTTTTCTTCCGGGTCGATCACGATGGGGAGGAACCCGTTACGCTTACGGATAGCCTTCTCGACGACCCGCCCCACAATCGACCCGAGCGACACCCCATCCCACGCGATAGTGGACTTGCGTAGCTTGTCCTCGTCCCCCGGCCGGTAGTCCTGGTCCAGGACCACGCGCTTATCCAAAAGCGCCTCCACGCCCGCACAGTCGAACGTGACCGTGCCCGTCTTACGATCTTGCTTCACAGGGGACGTGATAGGGCACGCCGCGATAAGTGTTTCAGGTTGGTACCAATCTTCAAACGAGATCAGCACGCACCCGGCCCACACCGACCACCACTCACGCGACACACCATCGAGTGACGCTTCAGTTGCGACCACGGTCGCCTTCTTCACGTCATTCAATACGTCATCGAGGGACCCGCCGACCGCGTCCAGCTGCGGCCCGACCTGCCCCGTCATCGTTTTACCGAGATACACACGCCACGTCACTGTGCAAGCCCCACATCCGACAGTTCGAAGCCGTTGCCCGGCCAGTTCGCGGACGAACCAATGTAATGGAGGCACTTCACGTTCGGGTCACGCTGCTGGCGGCGCACCACGCTCACCGTGTGGTCACCGCGTAGCATCCACTTCGTTACGGAAACGAACTTCGTTTCCGCGATCTCGCCGACCTCAAACTCGAAAGTCTTGAACACCGCACCGTCCACGACGATCTCCCACACGAACGACCCCTTATAGTTCGACGGCTTCTCAAGCGCCATCGACTGCCTAAGATCGAAACGAAGAAGCCGGTCCGTGGCGAGCGTGAAAGTCTTCGAGAACACCGTCTGCTTCCACGACGGCACCACAGTTCGGTAACCGAGCGTGTCAGTCCACTGGCCAAGCCGCCCCATAGACGCGCCGAGGAGCATCGCGAACCCGTGATTCTCGATACCGGGGGCCGAAGTTGTTGCAGTCACGCCCGCCGGCACACGGCGACGATCAAGCCCCACCGTCCCGGCCGGGAGGGACCCCGCCGCGACTTTGATCGCCCCAGTTTGATCGACGTACACCCATTCTTCGCGAGCGCCGCTCGACGGGGCCGGTTCAGTTGAGACCGTCGCACCGTCGACAGGAACGAGCATCCCCCGCGCGTCACCAACCGGGATATACACCACGCCCGGCGCGACCTTGTACGCCATCTTGGAGGTGCCCGTGACCTCACAGCCACGAACGATCAGGGGCGCATCGCCGACATATAGGCCCCAGAGGACGCGCTGCATATCCTGAGCGGAAGTCCCCTGAAAAACATCTTGCTCTTCCGGCATGGGGCGAGTGCCGATCTTCACCGGTTCTTTACCAAGCGGGTAACCCATTATTTGCCTCCTAGATGTAAGTGTCTCGGTGGTGCACCTCGCACCAACCCTCGCCGCCCTGCAACGCACTGAACTCAGGCGCAATCACCCCGCCCGGGGGAATGCTCACCCAGTCGCGGCGGGAAGCGCGGTGAGTCGTGTTTGAACCGGCCTCGAAGATCGCGCCATCCATCCGCACTTCAACCGGGCGCGCTTTCGTGGTGGGCCACGGCCACGTGATCGTCTTCCGGTTCACGGTGATCTCGAACCCGCCCGGGAAGTTACCCACGACGAGGAGCACCGGCCACGCCTCCGCATTACCCGCGTTACGGATCGGGTCGTTCGCTGCTATGCCCGTCCCGAACGTGAGTACGCCACCACGGTGGAACAGCGGATACTCCAGCCCGACACCCGTACCGACCGGGTGAAGGAACGTCACCTGCTCCGGCGCGTAAAGATACGGGTCGACTGCTGCCAACAGCATGTCGAAATCCGACAGCGTGTCCGTGTCCGGCTCGACCTTCAACTCATCCGCTAACCGAAAATTGTTAGCGAGATCGAGGCCGCCGTGAACCATGCGAACCTCAACCGCCTGCCCGTCGTGAAACAGCCCAGCGAGCCGGTCACGCTCCGCCTGCTGATCGTCACAGTCATCGTGATGAAACAGCCCAGTGATCCGAACGAGCCGGTTAGACCACCGCCCATCCGACGTGTGCTCACCGTGCCCCAAACGGTCCACGGTTTCGAGTCGCACCCCGGGCGTGTCAAACCACCCGGTCACGCGCTCCATATCCCACGGCCCGCGAAGCATATCTACGCCGCCGACGGTTAGTGAATCAATCACACGAGCCCCCTCACCGAGCTAAGCACACGGCCCAGAGTCTGTTCTGCCGCGATGTCTGCCGCTTCACGATTCAACCCGTAGAACTTGTTTTCCACAGTCACGTTGCCGCGGGCCGCGACCGCGTTAGCAAACTCCCGCATAGACGCGCCGTTGTTGATGTACTCAAGTACCGGCCCGAACTTCCTCGCTTGCGCGCCGTTCACGACGTACTCGTCACCCGCGAGAGGCTGAGCCAGATAACGGCCGCGGGCCGCGCCGGGCGCGAACGGCCACAGGACGTTATCCACACCAGGGCCCGGATATCCGCCAGGCACCCACCCGCCAGACGACAACCCAGGCGACACCCAACCGCCGTGCGCGAGACCCGCGGCTCGTTTCGCTGCCGCCAACGCGTTCATGCCGAAAGTGCGGATACGAACCGAAATATCCTTCGAGTGCAACCCAGCGACGCTATTCCGCAGAGCGTCCACGTCGCCCTTGCCGCTAGTTTTCGCGGTGACTTTGACGTTCTTGTCTTTCACAGAATTCAGGTCACCTTTCGCGGCTTTCACGACACGTTCAAGCGCCGATTTTTCCGCCTTCAACTGCGGAGTAGGTTTCATCCCGTCTAGCTCCTTCAACCGAGCTTCCGCAGCGGCCCCCGCAGCCTTCAACTGCTTATCGTTCAAGCCGAGTTTCGGTTCCGGGCTTTGCGCACCGATGTAGGCGAGTTGCAGGTCAGCGGCCTTGACTTTCGTTTGAAGGCCGGAGGTGTCAGCATTCACGACGACGCTCACCAAGTCGGGGAACTTGTTCAATTCCGCTTGAACCTGCTCAGCAGAGGCGAGGGCCTCACCCGAGTTCAGTGCAACATCCGTCTGAATCTTTCTCCCGTCAGCTTCCGCCACCTGGCCACTCCACGCGTCCAAGCTATCGACCGCTGCGCGCTTATCAACCTCAGCCTGCGTCAAAACAGACGGCGGAACCTCCCCAAACTTCGCCACGTAGTTGTCGATCCCCTGCTGCGCCTGCTGCACCTCCAGGTCGACTTTCGTTTGGATCATTTCAGGGGTCAGGCCGAGCTGGTCGGCGTACTGTGCGGCCTGTTCTTTCGTCGCGCCGAACGCTTCCGCTGCGTTGATGATGTCGGTGCGGGCCTTCTGCATGTGGCTCGACGTGAGTTCGCCGTTCTTCTCCAACGCGTCCAGATACTGGAGGCTTGACGAGGCGAGAGAGTCGAGGGCTTCCGCGTTATCCCTAGCGGCCTGTGTCCCGTCCTCCCAGTGCTTGCCGTTCTCTTTCGCTGCTTCCGCTGCGGCCTTCATCTGGTCCTCGTATTCACGGGCCGCGCCACGCACGCCGAGGAACGCGTTACCAATGTCCGACAGTGTCTTCATTAGTTCTTCGTTCGCTTCGGTGAGCGCTTGTGTTGCTTGCTGTGCGGCGCTCATTTCCGGTTCGACTTTGGCGAAGGCTTTACCGGTCGCGTCTACTTGGACGGCCTGCTCACCGAGGGCGATACGCAACAGTTCTGCTTCAGTAGCGTTGAGGCCGTTCGCTTCTGCGATAGCGACGAGTTTCCCGCGGAAGTCCGGCATGAGCTTCAACAGGTTCGACCACGTTTCTTGGCTCTGGTCGGTAGCTTCCCACAGGTTGCGGAATGACGCTTGAGCCGCCGAAAAGTCAGTCGACGCGAGTTCAGCAAGTGACCGACCAAACTCACGCATACGCTGCGCGCCGTCATCCCATCCAGGAACATCGAACCCGATGACGCCACCGAGATCAGCGCTTAGGTTCGACATGCGGTCAAGAATGCCGGGGTTCGCCATGTTTTCTAGGGCTGCCGTGAAGTCTTTAGTGGACTTGATGCCCATGTCCATGCCGTCGAAGATGCGATCCCAGGCCTTTGCAGAGTCAGCGACTTTTAGCGTGTTGATCGCCATTTCTTCCGCGGTTAGCGAGAAGTCCTGCATCGACCCGCCAATGGACGTCAGCGTGTGCACGATGCCCGCAGCACCCAGCACGCCTGCGAACGCTTTGAATGCCTTCGTCGCCTTCGGTGCCGACGTTGAGAATGTTTTGAACGCCTCCACCGAGTCCCGCACCGCCGGGACCAACTTCATGAGGCCACCGCCCGCGAGAAGCGCCACCGACCCCACCGCGCCGAGCGTCCCCACAATCGACTTCACCGGCCCGGGAAGGCTATTGAACGCGTCTGCGAGAGACGCCGCGCCCTCCGCCACCTGCGCGAACACCGGCAACAGTGAAGCGCCCAGACTAATCCCCGCGTCCACGATCCGGTTGAACGCGATACGCATACGCGACTCCGCCGTCTCGTAACGCTGATTAGCTTCCGCGAGGAGTGCCGTGTTCTTCACGAACTCTTCGTTACCGGCAGCAAGCGCCCGCGCCAGCTCCTCATGCGCGCCCGCCAAGCGCAACATCGTGTCCTGCTCGCGAATGCCTTTGATGCCTAGCTCGGTGAGAGTCTGCGCGACAGACCCGCCAGACTCCTGAACACGGTTCAAACCACCGACGAACATTTCCAGAGCCTTCGACGGGGACTCACGCCAAGCCGTCGCGAACTTCTCAGCAGATACGCCCGCGACCTCAGCGAACCCGGCCAGGCCGTCGCCGCCTTCACGGACAGCCGCGTCCATTTTCTTCATGACCATTGACATGGCGGTGCCGCCCGCCTCAGCCTCAATACCAACCGAGGACATTGCTGCGGCAAGACCGAGAACGTCGCCTTCGGTCATGTTCATTTGACGGCCCGTGCCGGCGAGGCGCATGCCCATCGCGAGGATCTCAGATTCAGTTGTCGCGAAGTTATTACCCAATCCGACGAGAGTCGAACCGAGGTTGTCCACGAGGCCCACGTTCGTGCCCATGATGTTAGAGAACCGGGCGAGGCTTGTCGCGGCTTCCTCCGCGGTGAGGTTCGTGGACTCGCCGAGATCGATCATGGTTTTCGTGAACGACGCGACATCTTCCCGGGCGATACCGAGCTGTCCCGCAGCCTCCGCGACACCGGCGATCTCCGCGTGGGTCGCTGGGAGTGTTTTAGCGAGACCGCGAAGTTCGCCTTCAAGCTGCGCCATTTCCTGCGGCGTGCCATCGACGGTTTTCTTCACGCCCGCCCACGCCGACTCCCAGTCCATCGCGGCCTTCACAGCCACACCGAGACCCGCGGCCATAGCGGTGCCCGCGCCGAGCATTGTCGTGCCGACACGAGAATACGACTGTTCCAGATCACGCGCGGCCTGAGCGGCTTTGCTGCCCTTCGAGGCGTTCTTGTCGAGGTTCTGGGAGGCGCGGGACGCGGCGTCGAGTTCACGCGCTAGTCCTTTAGCGGCGGCACCCGCACGGGTCGCGTTCGCCTGGAACTTCGACACATTCAACTCGAGCACTGTGCGGATCGTGCGTTCCTGCGCCACGCGCGCCTCCTACTGTTTTTGTTTGGTTTCGTCGAACCGTGCGAACGCTACGAGGGCCTGCGCGTCCGGGTCATCTCCGCGCGCCCGCATACCGGCTTGGATTGCGCGGCCGACATAACACCGCTTGAACACGGCCTCGAACGCCCGCTGGTTCTTCGGGTCCTGGCACTGCGACGCGTCACCGCCACAGATTGGGCACTTGTTTTTCTCTTCCTCAGCCTCCACGCGGCGGAGGGCGAGGGCGAGGTCGCGGTCAGCGTCATCCCACGCCCTGAAATGGGAATATGGGATGCCGAGAGCTGCCGCTGCTTCTAATTCGTTTCTGAGGTCTGCCGATTCTCGGATTCGGCTAGCGAGAAAGGGACCGCGGTCTGTGAAGTGTTGAGCGACAGGGCAAGTTTGATGATCGTCTGGAACTGCCCGAACGAGATCTCGTCAACAACATCCGCCCACTGGAACCCTTCAACCGGGTTGCCGTGGCCGTCCACCACTTTCGTGATAGCCGCGTCCATGAGCGCCCGGTCGAACGTGTCAGTGTTGAACCCGGTTTCCTTATCGAACGGGTCACCTTCACGCGGGGGGTGCTGTGCCATCAACCGGCCGAAGTCTTTCGGGGCGAGGCGTTCCACCGTAATCACGCGGGCGGCCGTCTTGATCTTGTCTTTCAGCTCGTCCTGTTGGTCCCGGAGGTCGTCGAGCATCGCCCCGGCTTCCTTCGCCAGGTCCTCGTCTTCACTGCGGTTGAAGATCAGGGAGTAGCCCGCAATCTTCTGTTCGAGCTGCTGCCACTCCACTTCGAGGCTGCCGTCAATAGTGGTCGTGAATTCGTGTTTCGGTTGGGGCATGGGGTTCTCCTAGAAGAAAAAAGGGGGGCCGCCAGTGGCAAGGAAACACCGACGGCCCCACGACTATTAGGCGAGCTTCACGTCCTGCAAATACAGGTCGCCCGAACCCGTAGCGGTGAACATGAGGTCTTCACCATCCACCGGTTGATTCTTCGACCGCTGCTGCACGTTCATGCGGTAAACGTCCACCTTCGTTTCAGCCGTGACGGGCTTCTGCGAGTCCCACCCGAACGCCTGCACAACATAGACGGACTGCCCCTCCGGGAGAGCCGTGTACACGGCGTTAATGAGATCTTCCGCGCCAGCCTGCTGGTCATAGATCGCGGTCAGCGTGAGGTCGATCGACTCGCCCGTCTTCACGGACTGCGTGAACTTCTCGCACATGCGCTTACGGTCACGGTTCGTGAGGTTACGGGTCGCCGAGAACCCGTCCATGTTCATGTGGCAATCGGCCTTCACCGTGTCCGCGGCGGTCGTGAGAGCCGTCAGCGGGAACGTCTTCGCCTGATCAGTGAGAGGCGCGCCGATGGTTTCCTTCTGAACGATCCACAGGGGCGTGTTACCGGAGGCGATAACACCGTCCATGCCGGTGGTGGACTGAATGATCTTGAGTGCCTGGTCGCTCATTACTTTGTCTCCTTAGTGAGTTCGATACGCGGTTTCGTTGGCAGGGGCTTGCCGTAACGATCGACGGCGGGGTGTCCTTCGAGAATCTCCGCGCCTGCCTTTGTTGCGAGTGCGCGGGTCGTCGTGTAGTGGGCACCAGAGGTGGGGTGCTTCGCGCGAACCCACTCCCCCGGGTGCTTGTACGGTTCGGTTACTTGGGCGGGTTTACTTTTCGCGTTCATGTCGTCTCCGTTTCGTTGTCCACTGGAACGTGAGTGTCTTGCTCCACGACCGTGGGGCCGTGGCGGTTTCGGGTAGCGGGTCGCCGTCGAATGATGTGTCGGTGAACGTGCCGTCCGGTGTGCCGGTGCGCGCGCCGTCCAACATGTCGGTGACGTAGTAGGCGAGCCATGTGGCTTCCTCTTCGGTCTGCCCGACACACATCACGGTCAATGTGTGCACGCGATCAACGGCTGCGGCAGACATGCGCCGGTTGCCAACCGTGCCGGGAGTGATCGACACGCGGATCATGCGGGCCGGTGCGTCCTTCGGGTTGACCGGAACGCCGAGCGGTTCGAGAAGTCGAACGGCTGCGTCGAAAACGTCGAACGGGTTCACAGCAAGTCCTCCGTAATCTGAGCAACCGCGTCCTCATACCGTGGGACGATCATGTCCGTGGCGGGCCGCAGGTACGGTTGTGCGCGTTGCCTACGTGTTCCGCCCTCGACGTAAGCGCCGTAATTAGCGGTTGGGCCTACCTCGCCGCGGATACTCGAACCGCGCACCGAAACATCCGAGCTAATACTCGAACGAAGGAAACCAGTGTCGACGGGGGCGAGTGTTTTCGCGGTCGCCTCAATGTCTTTCACGGCTTTACCAAGCGCGGTAGTGGCGCGCCGTTGTGCTTTCAACGGGGCCGCCGCGAGGTCGTTCGCGAGACGGTTTATCTCATTCGAGCCGTGAAGCATCACGAACCTCCCTACACGTCAGGTGGATAGCGGACTGGAATGTGCGGGGTGACGTGTCTGTTACCCACAGGACGCGGCCCACCATGCCTGGGGATATAGATTCCGTGATGGTCACGCGGTCGTTAGCCTCTACCCCGTCGGCGTTCCACGGGATAATCACGACCGGGTCAGCGGGTGTTGCTTCCCCCGCGAGGTGCGGGACGCGGGACGCGGCATCGGCCCGAGGTAGCCGCGCCTTGCCCTCCCACACGACAGTGGTCGTTTCCTCCGTCTCCCCCGTGGCACGGTTGAACGTTCCCGTGACCCGCTCGACCCGAACGCGGTCAACCATCACGGCCTCCTGGATAGCGCGGGCGTTAGAAAGAATTGAATCCACGCTCCACCGCCTCGTTACTGCGAGTGTGGTGGCGGAACTCGACAACGAACGGTCCGCCGTCATCGTCTGCCACCGTCAAGTCATCCAGTCGCGCGCGGAGGCGTTCAGCGACTTTCAGCCACGCGTCTGCCTGTTTGTCCCACGCGACGGTGATGTCTTCCACCTGGGTTACGCCGACCATGCGGGTGGCGTTCGCGGCGAGTGTTTCCGCGGCGAGCACTGCAACGCGGAGGGTTGCTTGGAGGTCCGTCGAGTCCAGGTCTACGCCGAGGACGTTCGCGAGTGCCACAATCGTGTCGTCTGCTAGTTGGTCGCTTGTAGCGCCAACGAGTGTGCGCACGGTGTCGATAAGCACGGTTGCCTCCAAAGATTAGAAAGAACAGGGGGCGGGGCGGCCAGTCCCCCATTACCCAAATAACTGGCCGCCCCTGCTTTTGATGTCAGTTGCCGCGGGACACGAACGTGAACGTCGGGTCGATAGCTGCGGCACCAACAATGTGGCGGACACGGTACTGAATCGTGTCGTCATCAAACGAGCCCTCGCCGACCGGGATCGAACCGCCGCCAACACGGTTACCCTGGTCGTTCTTGTAACGAAGGTCAGGAGTCTCATGCCCGGACATGAACGCGGTCACGAGTGCGGGGCGCGCCGTGTTCGGTGCCGGGAGAAGGAACCACGTCTTGGAGGCCTTCGCGTGAGTCGAACGCATGAGGTTCGGGTCAACCACGACAGTGACAGCACCGGCGAGAATGTTCGCCGACGTCACCTCAGTGTCGCCGTCGGTGCGGCGGATCTGCGAGGCGTTTACGATCTCACGTGCCTGGAACTCGAGAGCCGGAGGCACCACGAGAACGAGGTTCGGGCGGACGAGCGGGCGACCGTTCACGTCGCGCTTCTGCGAGACAGTTTCAATGGCTTCCTGGAGCGACTTGCGGGTGAGCGCTGCCGACTCTGGGGCGTTACCGTTAGCGGCCTTGAAGAAGTCCGTGTTCACGTCCGTGCGCTTACCGTTGAGAAGCGCGTCCGCGGTCGCGGTGCCTTCGAGGTCGCGGGCGGCCTGCGCGAGCGTGTCGTGAATGTTGCGGAACGCGCCCAGTTCATCATTCACGATCATCTCGTACGTGAGGCCGAGACGGCGGCCATACTTGCGGGCCTGGAACTCAAACTTCGTCTCGGAGAAGTCCCCCGCCGGGTACTCGGTTGCTTCCGGGACGAGTTCGAGGCCGTTATAGCCGAGAAGCTGCTTATACGTCTGCGGCTTGAAGTTCTGCACCGTGGTGCGGGTCGAGTACTGCGACCACACCGGCGTGAGCGCCTGATAGGCGGCAGCGAGCTTCGTGTTAAACCCGCGGCCGAGGAGCTGCGGGAAGTCGCTAGTGGTGAGCGACTCCACCATGTCGGCCTTCGCGCGGTAGTCACCGGACGAGGCGCGGTCGAACAGACGGTACGCTTCGAGAATTTGCTTGTTAGACACTTAGTCTCCCCTAACTGGTTAGGCCGCTACCGCGGGTGCGGTGCCGGGCTGAAGAATCTTCACGGCGATAACGCCGTCGCTTGCCTGCGTGCCGTAGGCGGCACCGAACACGGTCGTGCCGGACGCGGCGAGGCCCGAGTCCGTGATGTAGATCGGGTCGCCGACGTTCTTGACAGCACCCTTCACCTGAAGGTTGAACGCGCCCGAGAACCACACGGTCGCCGAGTCAGCGGGGTTGCCGCCCTCGCCGCGACCGGTTACGGCGACACCGTTCAGGACACCGACACGAACCGGGTCGCCGGACTTCACGCCCGCCTTCACCGGCACCGACAGGTGGTCTGCGTGACGGAAAATTTCGTTAGTTGCCATTAGCGTGTCTCCTTCGCGGTGAGAGCGGCGAGAAGTTCGTCGTCGCTCAGGTCAGTGGATTCGTTGATGTTGGGGCCTACACCCGTGGGGGTGCCTTCACCCGTGGTGGTGCGCTTGTCGGCGGCTGCTGCCTCAACGGCGGCCTTGAACGCTTCGAGGTTCACGCGGCCGTCGTCGTTGCGGGTGATAGCTGCCTTGAGTCCTGCGGTTTCGAGGCGGTTGAAGTCCGCGTCTGCTTCGCTGATGGTCTTGTCGACGGCTGCCATGTCTGCGGACTCGAACGCATCCTTCAGTGCCTTCTCAGCAGTTTCGGCTCGTTCAATAGCGGTGTCACGTTCGGCTTCGAGGGCTTCCACCCGGTTAGCCTTCTCCGTGAGCGCCTGGAACTGAGATTCCTGAATCTCCATAACCTGGTTCTCCTTCATTTCTTTCTTGCTGGCCCGGCCCGGGTGGGCGGGAGTCTCATTGAGGGTGCGGCGCGCGGACTCGTACAGTTCACGAACTTTGCCGCCGCGCCCGGCCTTCGTCACGAAGTCCACCGAGAGGGCTTCATCCAGTGACGTAATAATCGGTCGTCCGTCCTCGTCGGATTCAGTGACGGTGCCGGTCGCGCGGATCGATACGCCGATAGCGTCATGCATGCCCGCGATGACGGACCGCCACGGCTCGAACGTTTGAGCTTCTGCTACGAGGGCGGTGCCGTCCCAGTAAGCGTCCTCGGTGAGGACACCGGCGAGGTCCTTGATGGATCGTTCCGGGCGGTCTTGTGTTTCCGCGACCGAGGGGTGGTCGGCGAACATTTGTGTGCCCTTCGCGAACACACGCTCCGCGGCCGCGGCTTTCAGTGTCTCCTCGGGGTACACGCCGGACGACCCGATACCGGGGGTGATGATCTGCACGAGCATGCGGCCTTCCCCGTGTGGGGCGACAGTGCCGAACGTTTCAGTTAGTTTCATTAGTAGCCTTTCGGTGGTTTCGCCATGAAGTAGCCGGGCCGCCAATTCGCGTTGTCTCGCCTCACCGACCACGCCGAGATCGGGAAGTCTCCTTGTTTCCAAGCGTTGAAGCCGCGCCGCCCGAGAATCCCCACCTGCGTGTCCTCGTCCTGACTGTTGAACCATGTTTCCCCGTCCTCCAAGCCTGGAAGGCCGTCGTCTATCCCGGTGAAGCTGAGTGCCGCCCATGACTTCGTGACCGGCAACCGGCCGCAACGGCCACTGTGGTGATCCAGTGGGCCTTCCTCTTCCGGGGGGTGCATGGTGCCGTGTTGGGCGATGCATGACCCGCAGGTTTTCGCGTCCAAGTGGGTGATCCACACCCAGCCTTGAAGGATGTCGAGGTTCTGGAGGTCCGTCACGTATTGGCCGAGCCTCATCGCGTCGAGCATTTCGGTGCGTGAGGTGTTGAGGGCGCGGGCGAGGCTCATGTTCATGTCACGCTCGCAGTCCGCCACGATCTGTTGAGCGACGAGGCGGGGGTTGTCACCGAGGGCGACAGCGCGGTTCAATCGCCGTGCGATAGCCGCGTGCGTATCGGATAGGGCGGGCCATGTGGTGGACGTGATTTGTTCCGTTGAGCGGGCGACCATCGCGTTGATCTGCTCAGTGTCAGCGCGACGGAAAGACGGCACACCCTGCGCGGTGTACATCGCCGTCTCGCCCTCCACGCCGAGACTAATAACGTCCGGCAACGAGTCGGTGAGTGTGTCGGTTGTGAACGCCGCGAGGTCATCCAGGTTCTGTTCGATCACCCGTAGGGCGGCTTTAGTTCGGCGCGGGTCCAGCGGCACAGCGTCATCAACGTTGCCCGCCGCGACCTGCCCCAGAATTGACGCCTCGACCTCCGCTGCCACGTCCACCCACACGCGGGTCCATGCCTTCGCTAGTTCACGAGTGTGGTGGTCGAGGTGTGTGTCCATCGCGGCCTGCATTGCTGCCTCGAGCCGGTAAACGTCCTCTGGGTTCACTCAGTGCCTCCGAACCGGCCGAACTGATCCAACAGCGAAGCGGGGTCCGTGCCGTCCTTCACCGCGCGAGTCAACACACCACCAACAGTGCGGTACGGGTCGCGCCACTGCCCTTCGTCATCCGTGAGTTCGTCCAGCACGTCGTCGATGTTCTCCACACCTAGGGCGGTGAGGAGTTCGCGGGCGATGATGAGCGGGGGAAGTTTTCCGGTCGCGTCCGCGGTCGCGAGGGCGTTCACGAGTTCACTCACCGTGTTGGTGGAGAGGTCCGGCCACGCGACCTTCACGACCGGGACGGTGCCGTCGAGTTCAGCGCGTTCAGTCTGCGCCCAATCATCACGAACAATCACGCCATGCAAGGGGCCTTGCGGTGCACGCACTGCCGCCTCGATCGTGTACTCAGTGAGATCACGGTACGCGGCTGCCCACACGTCCCGGCGTGCCTGCATTGCGAGATACATGGGTTCATCAAGTGTTTCAGCGGTCGCGCGTGCACCCGTCACGCCAGGGTCACCCGTGAGCATGGTGATCGGCACGTCCAGGCCGGACGCGATCATCGCGAGGATCGGGCGGCCCGAGTCCGCGTCAATAGTCGCGCCGGTCTTCGGGATCGCCTCCAGGGACTCCCCCACGCCCTGGACGTATGTCGCGCCCGCGCTCGAGCCGAGTTCCGGGACACCGGCGGGCATGCGCGTGAGGGCTTGTGCAGCGCGGCGTGCCCGCTTCCCGTCCGCCGTAGCGCGCCAAGCGAACTGGGATAGGGACCGCATGAGCTTCGCCCAGTCCGCGAGAAAATCACGGTACGCGCGTGCCCACGGCGCGATAGACACGAGATCGGAAAGACCGTAAAGCCAGCCGTCCAGGTCGTTGATCTTCACGTGGCGGACAGGCGCGTCCCACCGGACAGGTTTCCCGTCGATCATGCGGGGGCGCTGTGCGGGCTGGTGCGTGATGTCCGGGTAGAGCGTGACTTGCTCGCGGTCGTTCACCGTGTGGCGGCGCTCGTAGAACTGGACGGTGAGGCGGTCGCCCGGGTCAGTGTGTATCGCGGTGATCTCCTCGAACGGGAGAGTCCGCAAACGAACCACGCCGGTCGTGGGATTCGTGAACGCGGCAATAAACACGTTGCCGTCCGTCGTCAACGAACGCTCGAGGCGTGCGCGGGCTTCAGGTCCGGTAACGGCTTTCACGTTCTCTGGCATGCCCCACCACGCCGCGACAGTCTCCGCGACGTCAGGGTTCTCGTGCTCCACCGTGACCTGCGGGCCGCCATTGCCGTGCACGTACGAACAGCGCAACGCGACACCACGCCGCACGAGGGGGTGGGCGACGACGAGGGCGCGCGCGTCACGAGCTGCACTCAACCGCGCCGCATCTGACACCGTGTCCGGGTCTTCGGTGAGGTGACGCCAGCCGCGGTCCTCAAGATGGAGGGACACGTCCGCGAGGGATTCCACGACACGAGCCGGTTTCAGAAAATCAAACAAACCCATGCGTGGTGTCCTTCCTTTAGTAGCCGCCGAAGTCCTCCATCCGGAGGTCCAACAAGTCGTCAGCGGTGAGAATGTCCCCGCCGCCCGTCAGTAGCGGCGTGAGGAACAGTTGGTTCAGTGCTTGAGTGAGCGCGTCCACCGTGTCGTCGTGAGCCGCGTCCGGGAAGTCCCGGGCTTCCTCGATGAGGGTGGAAACGTTAGGCAGTAGGTCAGGTGCCGGGAGATACACGGCTCCGGCGGCGGTGAATGGTTGGACCGCGACCGCGCGCGCGTATTTCCCGCCGTCCGGCTCCACCGGGGTGATGCCCGGGACTCTCGCGCGTAGTGACGTGATTACGGCGGGGCCGTTCGCTTTGTCCTCAACGAACACTTGCTGGGCTTGTGGCCATTTCGCGGTCATCGCGAGAATCGCGTCCAACGTGGCCGTGAAGTCCAACCTGGCTCGTGTCTGGTCGAGAAGGTAGGCGCGCCCGTTCTGCAACGCCCACACCTGCCCCGCGACATAATCCGATGTCGCGCTGTTTTTGAACGTCAAGTCCCACGACTGAATAACGCGGTCGAACGCCTGCGGAAGAATGTGGCGGCCCTCGTGATCTACGGTCCACAGTGGGTGGGTGTAGCGCGGCCATTCAGTGGGGAATACTCCAGCGGTCTCCGGTGTCGGATTCCCCTGGTATAGGGCATTCCACGTGCGTGGCCCCGCCTGGCGTTTGATCCGCTCCCAGTCCTGCTCGTCCCTGCCGCGGGTAGACGTGAGGTACTCGCCCTCGGCGCGGCCTAGCGGGTCATCGTCCCCGGTCGCTTGTGCGGGAATGTTGAGGAACCGCCACGTGTCCGGGGCATCCGCGAGCAGTCGGCCCGCGAGATCGTCGTGGTGCCACCTGGTCATGATCAGGATGACTGGGGCACCGGGTGCGAGGCGGGTCGATGCTACGTCGGTCCACCAGTTCCACACGTTCTCTCGGATAGTCGCGGACTCCGCCTGTGCGCGGTCTTTGAACGGGTCGTCGATCAGGAGGAGGTCGACGGGGCGGCCCGTGAGTGCGCCGCCGATACCTGTGGCGTATACGCCGCCCTGGTGGCCGTTGAGCCGCCAGTCATGCTGCGCGCCCTGATCCGAGGCAATACTGAGACCTGTGCTGGGGTACTGCTCGATATCAGTCCGGATCGTGCGGCCCCACCTGCGTGCCATGCCGTGCTCATACGAGGCGATCGCGATGCGCGTGTCAGGGTCACGAGTGAGCACCCAGTGCGGAAACCACCTAGATACGCGCTGTGACTTACCCTCCTGCGGGGGCATCGAAATAATCAACCGCGCGTTCGGTGTCGTCACCGCGTCCACAAGCGCCTGGTCGATCAAATCAAGAGCCGGTGTCTGCACCGTCCCCGCGTCCAGGTCCAGCGCTAGCGCACCCGGTGACTCCCAGCGGGACCGCACCGACGGTTCAAACAGGCGCGCGGCGGCCTCCACCCAGTCCAGGCCGTCCACACGCACCCCCTTTACTGTGTCAGCATCCTTAGCGCCTGCGGGACAATCTGCGGTACCAACGCTTGCTGATCCGCGGTGAGTCGTAGCCCGTCCAGGACGGTGCGGATCGCCTGAGCAACCAACGCGCCCTGCGACTCCGCCAGCTTCACGCGGCGTTCCTCTACTCCAGCACGCAGCGCGGCGGACGCGTACTGTGCGAGACGGTTCTTCGCGTCCACCAGCATCCTGTACTCGACCGCCGGGGTCGCCTCCACCTGGCGTAGAGTCGTTACCCCGCCCCGGTCCTTCCCCTCCGTCACCTTAGTGAGGCCGTTCGTAAGGCGCTTCTCGTCCGTGGACTGTAGGTGGTCTACCCGCGCCGTCCAGTACGCGACCTCACCCGCGGTGGAATGCACCAAGTCCAGGAGAGCCTTCGACGGGTCTACGGTGATCGGGTGAGCAAGTTTGAGCACTTCACGTTCCGCTGCCTGCTCCTGCAACCTACGGGCCGCTGCTTCCTTCGCCCGAGGGGAGGACCCTCCATGCATGCGGCACACCGTGGATCCCTTGATTGGGTGGTTTTTGCAGGTGTCGCCGGAGCGGGTTTTGGCTTTGCATTGCATGGGGTGCCTCCGTGGGGTGAGGAATGCAAGGGGTTAGAGGTTAAGTGGTTGCTCCCAAGGGAAGTCGGGGCGTCCGAAGTGGCCGTACGCTGCGGTGTTGGTGTAGATCGGTTGTCGGAGGTTGAGGCGTTGTGTGATGCCGGTTGGGGTGAAGTCGATGTTTGTGAGGGCTTTTTCTGCGGCTTTGGTGTTGCCGGTGCCTTTTGTGTCGACGTGGATTGAGACGGGTTCGGGGATGCCGATGGCGTATGCGAGTTGTACTTCGCATTCTGTGGCGTAGCCGTTGGCGATGAGGGAGAGGGCGGCTTGTCGTGCTGCGTAGGCTGCGGAGCGGTCGACTTTGGAGGGGTCTTTTCCGGAGAAGGCTCCGCCGCCGTGTCGGGCGTATCCGCCGTAGGTGTCGACGATGATTTTGCGTCCGGTGAGTCCGGTGTCTGCGTCGGGGCCACCGAGCACGAATCGGCCCGTCGGGTTGACGAGGAGGGTTACGCCGGTCAGATCGACGTGCGGAGCGATCACCTGCTGCACCTGCTCGCGGACCTCTGCCTGCTCCAGTGAGCTGGGGTGCTGTACGGAGACGAGGACTGTGCGGAGCTGGTCGCCGTCGAAGGTGACCTGCGTCTTGCCGTCTGGGCCGAGGCCGAAGGGGTTGGCGTGGACGGCGCGGGCGAGGCGGTGTGCGAGGGTGACGGGGGCGGGGAGGTAGCCGGGTGCGTCCACGGCGTACCCGAACATGTGTCCTTGGTCGCCTGCGCCGCCTGTGTCGACGCCCTGGGCGATGTCGGGGGACTGGCTGGCGATGAGGTCGTCCACGACGTATTGGTCGGGGTTGTAGCCGATGTGGGTGAGGGTGTCTCGGACGATGCGGGCCGTGTCGAGGGTGGCGGTCGTCGTGACTTCGCCGGCGAGGGTGATGCGGCCTGGGGTTGCGAGTGTTTCGACTGCGGTTCGTGCGTTGGGGTCTTGGGTGAGGGCGGTGTCGAGGATTGCGTCGCTGATTGCGTCGCAGAGTTTGTCGGGGTGGCCTGCGGTTACGGATTCGGTTGTGAACATTTTTCCTTGTTGTTTGGGTTGCATAATACCGTGTGGCGCGGTATTATTGTTGTGTAAGGACAAGAAAGGAGGAGACAATGGGCAACAGCCTTCACGGAGTAGCCGAGATAATTTTCGCGACGCTATTCGGCATCGCAGCAATCATCAAAGCGCTACGAAACCCACCACCAAAGAAGCGCAAGAAGCGCAAACGCGAATAACCGCAAAGGGTGGCCCCGCGATAGACCTGGAATCGCGGGGCCACCCGACCACCATCATCTCAAACAAAGGACAAGACCATGGAACACCTCAAGAGCCTCGGCCCACTCGCCGCCATAGCAGCGGTCGCCTACCTCACGTCAAGCCACCCATACAGCACAGCCACAATCGCGATCGCTGGCACATGCAGCCTCGCATACATTGCAATCCGAGGAGTCAAATGGGCGACAAGCCACTAGAGTTCCTATCCGTCTCCCAGTTCGCAGAACGCATCGGAGTAGCCGAACGGTCACTCTCCAAGTACCAACTCCCCGAGCCAGACGCCGTAATCGGCGACAAGGCACGGCGACAGACACGCGGCTGGCTGCCCGAGACAGTCGATGCCTGGAATGCGAAGCGACCCGGGCGAGGCAATTGGCGGAACGCTAAGAGATGAACGACACGGGCCGTCCCTCTCTCAAAGGGGTTCGGCCCGTGTACTCCTGCCACCGTCGACAAATCACGTCAACATACCTAGGCTCAAGTTCAATAAGCCGCGCTCTCCGGCTAGTTTGCTCGCAGGCTATAAGCGTTGACCCTGATCCCCCGAACGGATCTAGAACAACATCGCCCTTGTTTGACGAGTTTTCGAGCGCCTTCACGATCAGGGCGACCGGTTTCATGGTCGGGTGCTCTGCGTTCCGTGCTGGCTTATCGAACTCGAAAACAGTGTCTTGGTCTCGTGCCTCGAGAGGGTGGAGTCGAGCGGCTCCTGGTGTCCAGCCATAGAAGATCGCTTCATGCCGGTAGTGGTAGTCCCCCCTGCCCAGGGCAAAAGTGTTCTTCACCCAGACGAGGGAGTGCTTCCAGATTTGGAGATCCAGGAGGACAGTGCCGAAGGCGTGCCCCATTGGGCCGTGTGGTGCAGCGACGTACCAGATCGCCCCGGGCTTTGTGACGCTCTTAGCCGCTTCGAGCGCTTCGTGCAAGAACTCTGTCAGTTGTTCGAGATTCAGTGCGTCGTTCTGAATGGTGAGTTTTTCTTTTGTTTTGCCTTCGTAGGCGACGCCGTACGGTGGGTCAGTCCAAACTAGGTCGGCCCGCTCATCGCCCATGAGCGTCTCAAAGGCTTCTTTACTGGTGGAGTCTCCGCACAGTACGCGATGATTACCGAGCGTAAAGACATCCCCTGGTTTCGCAATCGGCGAATCGGGGGGGGAGGCGCTTCGTCGGGGTCTGTAAGCCCTTCGTCTGGGCTTTCTGTGTTGAGTTCTGCAAGCAGCTCGTCTAGGTCGTCGCCGTCGTAGCCTGTGCCCGCGAGGTCGGGGAGGTCTTGCAGCATGAGCAGGAGTGCGTCGTTGTCGTAGTCGGCGAGGTCGCTCGTGCGGTTATCTGCGAGGGCGATCCGTTTTGCTTCCTCGTCCGTGAGGTCGAGGACGATAGCGGGGATCGTTTTGTGGCCTAGTGCTTTAGCGGCTTGTGCGCGGTGGTTGCCTGCGATGATTTCGTTGGGGCGGCCGGTTTTCGTGCCTTTGTTGACGATGATCGGTTGGTACACGCCGTTGACGCGCATGGATTCGGAGACGGCTCCGATGTCGCCTTGGCGGGGGTTGCCGGGTAGGAGTGTGAGGTCGGCGAGGGGTAGATCATGCGGGGTGAGGTCGTGTTGCATGTGGGGGCTTTCGTTTGGGCCGCTAGGCGGGTGTATGCCGCGCCCTTGGTGTCCGCCTAGCGGTGGTCTTTTGGGCATGAGTAAAGCCCCGCGGCTTGTGTGCCTGCGGGGCTTGGTTGGACTCTTGTCCATTCAACACTAAGTTAGCGGAAACCGTGTCAAGTAGGCAACCGTGACACGCTTATAGGTGTCTGATTTCCGCTAGTTGGTCGTAGTCGATACGAATGCGGTTGCGTGTTCCGTAGTTGGTTAGCTTCCCTGCTTGCACGAGTTGGCGGACGCGGCGTTCACTCACGCCTGCGGCGTAGGCTGCGGTCTCAGTGTCGATTAGTGGCCGGTTCACTTACTGCCTTTCGTGAGCGTTTAGTCGTGTGCTTCATTTTGGGTTGATTTAGGTTCCGGGTGAAACACGTTCCGGGTAACGATGTCGTTCGTCGATTCATCACGTAGTAGTTCACCGTGTTCACCGAAGCAGAACGTTTCAACGTAGATCCCCGTGACGTGCTGCTCAGCGCGGTCCCAGCATGGAGTTATGGTCACGTCCGAAGGTATGCGGGTGAGGTCTACGCCGTACGCTTGTAACGTTTTGCTAATGAGGGTTTCGTTCATTCTGTTTCTCCTCCGATGTGGAGTGGTTTGGGGTTGAGTTTTGCGATGGCGTCGCGGTAGTAGGTGGTTTTGTAGCCGGGGCGCAGCCAGAAGGTTTCGCCGAGGACGTGGATGCGCTTGTAAATGTCGCCGTCCGCGTAGCAGTAGCGGGAGGTCTCCCACGGTTCGGACGCGTGGAGTGGCGTGAGGAATCGGTATTCTACTTCGCCGATTTCGGTCATTGTGAAGGTGAAGTCGTACCCCTCGTGGATGAAGCTGATCTTTTCGGGACCGCGCGTAATGAACGGTGTTCCTGGCTGGATTGTTGTGATTGTTTTGGAGGCGGGGTGCGCGAGTTCCCACGCGGCTTCGAGGGCTTCGCGGGCGGTGGTGACCACGATGCATGGGGTGAACTGGTATCTCAACTTGTTGGATTCGATGGCCTGCTCACGGGTTACGCTGTAGGCGCTGAGGGGGTCTGCGTCGTCGACGATGTTGAATATTTTGCCGTATTTGTCGATTGCGTGTAGCGCGGTTTCGAGTGTGAGGGTCATTTCTGCTCCTTGTATGGGTTGTCGGGGATCTGTACTGTGCCTTGCATCTCGATCTTGGCGGCGCATTCTTCCCACGCTTCGGCCTTTACCTGGTTGAGCCAGCGGTCGAACTCGTCTCCGTAGCGCTCCTGCTCCGACGCGAGGGGGCGGCCCATCATGTAGCTGTCGAAGTTGCGGGTGCGGGCCAGCACGAAGTCTGCGCGGACCTTGCGCTCGCCCGGCACATACTCACTGTCGGTCATCGGGGACCTCCTTCACGTTGGTCACGTCGCGGTCGGTCAGAACGCCGCTCTCGTTTACGAGGCTTGAGCCGAGAAGCCCGACCGTCATGCCGAGCCGCCAGATCATGCCGATGCTCCGGTTTGGATCGATGAGCGTTGGGGACTCGCCGGAGTAGTCGACCTTCCCCTTGATGAGCGCGGCGATCTGGCCGATGTTCTCTTCGGTGATTGTGGCGACGGTGACGGTTCGGACAGTCGTCACCTCGTAGGTCTTGAACGGGCTGTCAGTCATCTCGCTTCTCCTCGTCTCGTCGGGTGGTACGGGCCGCGGGCAGGGCGCGACGCATACCGGCGCGGTAGCGGTCGGCGAGGACCGGATCGACCCGTGCGAGCTTCGTCCAGTCGGTCAGGCCGCTCGGGTCGTTGTAGAACCCTGCGCAGGCGGCTTCGACCTCGGCGTCGGTCGGCTCCTGCGCGGCAAGGTGAGCGTGCGCCACGGTGGCGATCCTTGCCGCGATAGGGTCGACCGCGAGTCGGCAGTCCTCACACTCGTCGTACTCCCCCGGCTCGTGGACGCCCTCGAAAGTCCAGCCCTCCTCGTTCAGGATGCGCCCGATGCGCTCGGCCAGTGTGTCGGTGGTGGTCATTCCTGCTCCTCCGGTTTCCAGTTGGGGTCGTCAGATACTCGGCGGACGACGGTCATGAAACAAGTGATGTCGTCCCAGTCGATGTCGAGTAGGTAGGTGCCGTCGCGGCTAGTGTCGATGCCGTAGAAGTCCTGCTCGGGCGTGTGGTCGATTACGGGGCACCCCGGGTGTTCGGTTACCCAGCCGTATATGCTGTGCCAGTCGTGGATCTTGCCGTGGATCATCACGCCCTCCCACTCGTCGTAAGCGGGTGAATCGGGGTCGTCGGGGTCGTACCCGTCGTGGTCGCCCCAGCATTTGATCCAGCCTTCGCACGCGCTTGGGTTGCTGCATGTGACGGTGATTAGCGAGTGGTCGAGGATGTCTTGGCGGGTGACGGGTCGCTGGTGTGCGAGGCGGCGTAGGCGCGTGCGGTCGCGGGTAACATGAGCGTAATGTTTTTCGGTCATTCCTGCTCCTTGAGTAGGTCTGCGAGTTTGTCTGCGAGTTCTGCCGCGATCGACGACCCGAGGTGTGGTTCGAGTTCGGTGCGGATTGTTTCGGTGGTGTTGCACGTGTCGCATAGTTCGCGGTCTGTGTCATCGCCGCATTTCAGGCAGGTGGTCACTGTTCCTCTTCCGTCCCGTGGATTTTGGCGAGTTCGTACACGATGCCGGGGTGTGCGGCGGCATGCGCTTCACATATGTCTAGTAGTCCGGCGAGGATGGGGCGGCAGCGTTCACGTTCAGCGCCTTCAGCTCCTGGCCGTGCGGCTTGGTCATCGATGAGCGCACGAAACTCGTCGAGGGTTTTGTGTTTCCAGGGTCCGATGGTGATGCGCCACCCGGCAGGGGTGGGGATGAAGTAGCCGCCATCTAGAGAGATTCCGCCGCATAGATCTACGTCTAACAGGTCTGCCATGGCGAGGTTGATCCCGGTGAGGTTGGCCCAAGTGAGGTCAGCACCGCGGAGGTTAGCCCGCTGTAGGTCGGCACCTTGCATGTCGGCTCCACATAGGTGCGCTTCCTGTAGGGAAGCCGCATACAGGTCAGCCCAGCGTAGGTTGGCGCAATCTAGGTCGGCGTCGCTCAGGTTGGCTTCGGGAAGGGCTGCCCCGAACAGGTTGGCCTCGCGTAGGTCGGCTCCGCGCAGGTCCACCTCGAACATGTCAGTCCAACTCAGGTCGACCCCCCGCAGATCAGCGCCGCGCAGATTTGCCCCGAATAGGTTGGTTCCCTGCAACGTTATAGTTTCGAGGATTCCCAGCAGGAGTTCTTCGGTGAGTGTCTTGCGGGGGTGAGCGTCGCGCCAGTCTTGGATCTTCTGGGCGTTCATGGTCATTCGCGTGCCTCACTTTCGGGGATTTCGGGAATGTCGATGGGGGACCACCACTTGTAGGTGACGTCGAAGCCTTTGTCGTGTCTGGTTCCCACGTATGGGCGTGCTGTGGGGGTGTCGCGCCACCAGAGAACGGGGCCGTCTTCTTCGCGCCATTCGCTGATGTGGCGCGCGTATTTCGGGACGGCGATGAGCACGGCAGGGGTGTCTTCGTAGTCGCAGGAGACTTTGTGCGTCCAGAACCATATTTCCGAGATCGCGGCGATGGTGTTCGCATGAAATATGGAGTTTCCTGGGGTGCCGCTTTCGATTTGCCGTTTGAGCTCTGTCGCCCTGGTGAGGACGGCGGTTCTCACAGTGTTGAAGAGTAGTTGCGCGTCACTTCCCCAATCGGTGTGTGTGAGTTCGAGGCCGCGGCTAGTGTTTTCCATTTTCTTCTCCTTGCGGGTGGTTATTTGGTGAGGTCCAGGCTGTTTTTGAAGTCTTCGGGATCTCGGGTGAGGGCTTCACGGATATGGGTAGCGGCTTGCCGGATGGCCGTCGCGAGGTTTTCTTCAAAGCTCGAGGGCGAGTGGGCGGTGTTCTCGGTTGACGGTTCGCGGTTGTTTGCGTGGCGTTTCATGCTTCGTCCTTTTCGGTGTATCGGTCGTCTTCGGCGGCTTGTGCGTGCCAGTCATCTTTGAGGTCTTGGAGTTCGGCGCGTTCGCGCTCGCGGGCGAGGTGCGCGTGGTAGGCGATGCGGTCTACTTCGTGGGGGAGCATTTCGTGTCCGTTTCGTTGTGGCGGGTGGGGATGAGGGCGATCCAGCCGATGAGGTCTTCCGGAATTAAGTGTTTGGGCGGTGTGCCGATCCAGCCCGATTTGTCTTTGAAGGCCGCGTCTTCAATTTCGTCTTTGATGACCGCGTCTTCAATTTCGTCTTTGATGACCGCAATGTCGTAGCTGTCCCATGCGCTTTCGTAGCGCGCGATGTAGGTAGCGACGGTGCCGATTGGGAGGGCGTTCACTTGGTCGACGGTCTCGAGCTCGACGGGCGTGTAGCCGGTTTGTTCGTGGGTCATTTTGGGGCCTTTCGGTTGGTGAGACCGCGCGCGGCCATTGCCTCGACTGTGATGTTTCGTTTCAGATTCGCGCTATCGACTAAGAATTGACGGAAGCGCTTTTGCACGTAGGCGCGTGCGGTGAGGATTACGGCTAGGGCTCCGACAGTCGCGCACCAGTGGCGTTTCACGGCTCCTCCGTTTCAACGGCGGCGAGGTCGAAGTTCGGTAGCTCTTCCCAGCCGACCACTACGTCGCTCGAACCGTCCGGGCCGTCCGTTGTCGTGACCCACCCGTCTTCACTCTTTACGGCAACGTCCTGCCATTTACGGTCTTCCCACATCGTGCTCATCGCGGAATTTCGTCGCGCGATAGTCCCGATAGGTAGCGAGTCCGCATACTCCTTGGTGGCGATTAGGATCGGCGTGACAGTGGACGTGAGGCAGGCGTTCACTAACTTTGCGCGGCTCCTGACTTCCTGCAACGTCAGCATTTCGAACGCGTACTTGAAGCCCGTATCGAACGCCATCTTCGCCGCGGCCTTAAACGGTTGGTCGATCTCGCTCGCGAATTCGTTGACGATCCAGTGGCGGTTCTGAGCCATGAACGCGAGGTCCGTTGATTTATCCGTCCACGCGCGAGACCACTGCCGTGTGATGTTGTCGCACACCGTTTCGGCGAGGTATTGCGCGGTCGGTTCGTCTACGTACCCGGCGATCGTGTCACGCACAGTTCGGATTTGTGCGCACTGGTGGCGGCCGGGGATTCCGGTGGGGTTGTTGTTTTCGGTTCGGCCGCAGTCTGGGCACTTTTCGAGTTTCATACTTCCAGGCTCCTGTCGATGAGCGTGTTGCAGATCAGTTCGGCGAGTTCCTTAGCTTCGGTTTTCGGTAGTGCCGTGGTGAGCGCGTCTGTCACGTCTTCGAGTTCGATGCACCACGCGCAGATTCCGATGCCGTCGCGCCACACGGTGTGTTGTTCTTCCAGCTCTTCACCGCATTCACTACACGGCGGGCCGTCGACCTCCGGCGGGTTGATGAGGTGGTAGCCGCCCTCGGGGATGGGACTCATTTCAGGCCTCGTTTTCTTGCGGTGAATGCGTTGTCGTTTTCGTATTCGTAGAAGTGCACGTCTCCTCCGTCGCGGGTGAATACGAGGGTGGACGGGTATCGCTTAGCTAGTCGCCTGCGGGTTCTTTCCACGTAGGACGTGGACGGGTTGGTCAGGGTCAGAATGTGGTGGCGCATTAGGCGGCGACCTCCCAGAGCTGTTCGGGGCGGCGGCCGTTCCGCACGGTACCGATATTGTGGAGGAGGTTCGCGTCCGCGAGTTCCTTCCTCCTCGTGCGGATGCCGGACTCGGCCTGTTCGGGTACGCCGGGGCGGCCCTGAGCCTTCGTGTACGCGGCCACTAGCTGCTTGTCGGTGAACTGGCGGGGCATGGAAGTTTTGATGAACGTGAGGAGGGCGAGGCGGTTCCGGGTGACTTTCACTGTGGCGGCGGCCTCGTGTGAGGTGTGGGGGTCGGTGTTTCGGGCGTGTGCTGTGGCGGTCATAGGTCGATTCCTTTCTGGCGTGCGGTGGCTTCGGCGATTTCGACGCGGCGCTCCCACGCGTTCGCGAGACGGTGGAGGGAGAGGGCGGTCACGTATTCGGCCCATTCGTCTTTGAAGTCGTAGAGGTAGGCATGGTGGTGGGCCTTGTAGATGACGTCGGTAATTTGGTTGAGAATCATCTGCTCAGCGCTCTTGGGGTCTCTGAGCATCACGCGGCCTTCACAGTGGCGGCGCGCTTGCCGGGCTTCGCCGTGAGAGTTTTCTTGATATCGCGGATGCTGCTGTAGGTCTTGCGGTGCGTGTTCATTGGTGTCTCTTTCAGTCTTCGATGTTCTCGAGGTCCCAGAGGGTCTTGAGACCCTCGAGGGCGTATTCCTTGATCCATGAGGTGTTTGTGCGCTCCCCGTCTTTGAACTCGGGGAGGTTGCTCGCGGCGTCGATCATCTGATTGAGGACGTATCGGCGAGCCTTGAAGGTCGCAGTGTCGTTGTAGATGATTCCGTTCACGAAGTCGGCCCAGGTGGTTTCGGTGGTCATTTGCTGGGGTCCTTTCAGTTAGCGAGGGCTGCACGGAGATCGGTTGTGTCGTCCGTGGTCACCCACCCTTGCGCCGTATGGGTGACGGTGTAGCCGAGGCGCTCCGCTGCTTCTTTGACTTGGCGTGTGGTGGTGCCGAGGTGGAAGGCGATGGTGGTGAGGTTGGTGGTCATTTGTTGTCTCCTTGTTTGGTAGCGCCCCTTTGTGTTGCGCTGTTGCAACTAGTATATACACACGAGTTGCGTTAATGCCACTTTTTAGCCAAAAAAATATTCCCTACGCCACCTCACGTACCCGCCCGAACCTCACGCACCGACGACACACCACCACACGCACGACACCCCAACGCACCCATCACAGGCACCAACGGACCCCCACCACACTTCGGACACGGCACACGCACAACCACACGTCCCCGAGGACGATCCACCACACGCAACACACCAGCAACCGCCGGGCCAAGCTCACCTAACAGCGCCGGGGCAACCCACGAACCACGAAGCCGCCCAGACCTCCGCAGAACTCTCGCAGCCTCCCCCACTGACGAATCCCCCACCGGCAACCCCAACGCACGCCCAGCGCCTCGCAACACTTGCTCCAGCACCGTCTTAGCCTCAACCGCAGCAGGTGACACCAACAGGCCCTGAGTCGTCCCACGCCGCACGCGTTCACCAAACCGAAGCCGCTTCCCCACAGCTGCCTCCAGATCACTATCGATCCCAGCACACTGCGCGAGAAGCCCGTCCAGCTCCTTCCAGTGCGGGTTGCAGATCGCACCCGTCATCGTCGGACCGTTACACACACCGCAGCGATTCATCTCAACTCGCCTCTCCTCATCGCTTCCCTAATCCGCCTAATCGTTTCTGGCGAAGCCGCTTCCTTGCGTCGCTTCTCCCTGCACGGGAAGCACGAGTGTTTCCACTCGCCCGGGTGATCCGGGCACGCCAGGTCCCCCCGGTCCCGCTCTGCGCGCCTGCGAACCCACCCAGACACATCCGCGGGGCGTAGATACCAACGCCCGCCCGGAATCTCACCACCGCGTTCAAAATGTTGCCGCGCCGCGATTAGTCCCTCGACCGGAAGGCCACTGACAGCACGCCGCCATGCCTCCAACCGTTCGACGTTCTGCGCCCTCACTGCCGGGTCATCTGCTGCCGCGAACTCTTTCACGAGGCCTGCTGCTACGAGGCTATTCAGGTATTTCGTCACCCAGTCATCTGTCGGTGGTGTGCCTACCCATCGCACGACAGCGGCGGTGCCGTCAGGATTCGCCGTGACTTCAGCCGGGGTGCTTTCACGCGCGGTCTCTAGCTCGGCCAGCACGTTCCCGATCTTCACGATCCCCGTCATCGTGCAAGCTCCGCGTGTGCTTGAAGGAGGCCATAGGCAGACGATGCGTACCTGTCTCGCTGAAGCGGCGTGATCTTCGCCGTTATCGGTTCGTCGTCCCACGAGTCCGCGCGTAGCCATGTCGCCGGGTGCTTTGTGAATGTTGGTTCGCGGTTCGGGTCGTCCGCGTATGTTCTCGCCCCGGCCTTGATCGTTTCGCGGTCTGCGCGCTTCACTGCGGCCTTCCAGGCCTTGAACGCGTCACGCTTCCCGGCGTGTTTCGGGTAGATCGCCCAGAAGTCCTCGAAGTCGGGAGGGTACGCCCCCCGTCGGGGGGTTGGGGGGTTAACTTCTTGTTCTTGTTCTTGTTCTTGTTCTGCTTTTCGGTTGCTTTCGTTTGCTTTCACGTTGCTAGGCAAGTTGAAACCAATTTGGTTTTCGTTTGGTTTCGACTTGCTTACAGTTTGCTCGTTTCCGCTGGTCACAGGCTTAGCGGTCTTGCGCGGGCGGCCGCCCTTCTTGCCTGCTTCCGACCGTTTACGTGACAACTCCTCCGCGTCCTCGCGTGACTGCTGGTGGTCGTCCCAGTCGTGAAGCCGCCACCCGTTCGCCGTCTCATCCCACAGGCCAGCGTCCACGAGTTCCGCCGCTGCCTCGTCCGTTCCACGGATAGCGATGAGCGCGCCGCGGCTGATTTCCCCGAACGTTTTCTGAGCTATCGAAAATGACAGCGCGCGCGTCCAAAGCCATCCGGCCTCAGCGCTCAACGTCAAAAATTTGTCGTGAATCCACAAGTCGCCGTGAATCTTTCCCCAACGGTCACTCACAGTCGCCCTCCTCAAGAATCGACGCGTACGGGGTGAGCGTCACGCGCGCCCTAATCGTTTCCACTGGCACCTCGCGGTCTACGGCCTCGTGATACACGAGCGGGCCAGTCACGTGCGTGTAGTCGTCGTCCTCAAGCACGCCGTTCTCCACGAGCTGGTCGACGCAGCCCTTGAATGTGTCCGTGAGGTTCGCCGGGTCGTACTTGCCTCGCGTTCGTTTCGTGATCCCCACATAAACGTTCGCGCGGCCCATAGGCACGAGGTCCGGGACGACATCACGCCACCACTCCCTCGTCCTGTGTCGCCGCCACTTGTGCGCGTTCGCGTTAGACGTGACGACTAAGCCCTGTGGAATGTCCACGGTGAAGGACTGCCTCATGTCTTTCTCCTTTCGGTCTGCTGCGTGCCCTAGATCGGTCGTGAACCGCCGCCACCCGCAGTAGGTCTAGGGCTGTGGGTCAGAACGGTGCCGGTTCGTTACTGAACGAACTGCTCTGGTAGTTATCGGACTGCCACCCGGCCTGCTGCTTGTTAGCGCGCGTGAGCGTCGCCGTGTGGTACCGAAGCGAAGCGCCCACCTCGTCCGCTTGGAGGTCAATCCCGGTGCGCTGGTTGCCTTCCTTATCCGTGTAGGAGCGCTGCTGGAGGCGGCCCTGAACGATTACGCGCGCGCCCTTCGTGAGGGACTCGGCGACGTTCTCAGCCATGTCACGCCACGCGCTGCACCGCATGAAAAGCGCCTCGCCGTCCTTCCACTCCCCGGACTGCTTGTCGAACGTGCGCGGGGTCGAGGCAACCGTGAACGACGCGACCGGGACACCGGAGTTCGTGAACCGAAGCTCCGGCGCGGCGGTCAAGTTGCCGATAATCGTTATTTGCGTTTCGTTAGCCATGTGTTTCTCCAATCGTGATGATGGTTCCGTGGTCCGTGAGCCGGATCGTCCCCCGGCTCGTTTTTATTGGTGTGGTAGACGGGTCCGCCCATTTCGAGATGAGCCACCCCGCCGCTAACGCCTCAGCACGGTGAGACTCAATCCAGCCGTGGCAACCCGTCGTGCCGGACCCGCACAACAGCACGAGGTTCGCCGGGCTGTTTGTCTCCGGGTCCCGGGTACCTCCCATGCCCCTAGGACGCCTGTGATGGACGTTTGTCCCTGCACGACCGCACCTGCGGCACACGCCACCGTCCCGGTCGATAACAAGGCGGCGTGTCTTACGCGACGGCCCTGTAGCCCTCACGGCTGCCCCACCGCCTCAGTCGTGAACTGTGTACGGACCGCAGCGTTCAAACTGCGCCCCACCTCGAGGCGGTCACGCAACGCGCGGATGCGGTCACGACACGCACGGACCTTCTGCTCCGCCACGTCAGCCTGGAACCGCTCGTCCTCAGCCACGAGGATCGCCTTCTGCTTACGCTCCTCCACCGACCCGTCAGCGATAAGGAACGCTCGCGCATACGCCGTGCGGTAATCCGCAAGGGCTTCCACATGCGCCATGTCCAGGCCAGCGACTTCGCGTGAAAGGTGGTCGAGTTCCCGCGCACACGCCGCGAGCTGCTCGACCACCCTCACCTGTTCCGGTATCACGCCGCGAGTTCCTTAGCGCGCGCTGGAATCAACTCCCGCAATTCCGCCTGCAAAGCGTCCGGGCATGTCTTGATGTCAGCCCACATTTTGCGAAGCACGTCCGTGGTTTCCGCTGCTTGGATCGCTTCGACCCATTGCATACGTTCCTCGTCGTCCACGATCTCCGCGTCCACCACGTCCTCGTCTACCGGGGCGGGTTCAGTGCGTGGCGCGTCTGCCTGCTGCATTTCCTCCGACGTATAGAGTCCAGACAGTTCCAGCGGGAACGCTTTACGCAAGGCCAGGGACTCCGCGCACTTCGCCAACATCACGTCCGGCATAGTCCCCCACAACCCCTGCGGCTTCCCGTCGCGCGTGACCGGCATATATGAGCTAAGCCGCGCGACACCGTAGGCGGGTTCTCTGAAGCTCTTGCGCCACACACCGACGCGGGCTGCCTGCGGTGGTTCGTTCGCGAGCCACACGTCCACCCACTGCCCGTCCGGGCCGCACCACTGCGGGGCGGTCTGGCCTTCGTAAACACCGGAACGTTCCGCCACGAGGCGTTGCCCGTCAATGGACACCTGGACGGCGTATTTCTTTCGCCCAAGGTTTCGATCCCACCGGCCGATCATGTAAATCTGTCGCGCCCACGGTGAAAGTCCGGTTCGCTGGCAGTAGTCGAAGAACATTGCGACCTCTTGCGGGGCCGCGCCTTGCACGCCGAGGTTTTCAAGAACCGACAACTGTTTAGGGGTGAATTCGGTTTGGTCCTGTGTGATGGTTAGTGCGTTGCTCATGGTTTTCTCCTTACGCCGCTTCCTTCAGGCGGAAGGTGCGGACGTTTGTTTCTTTCTCGTATTCAGTGACTGCGACACCTGCTGCTGCGAGGGCTTTTTTATCCAGTGACCTGCGGGTCGAGTAAGTCCAGGTCGCTAGTTGGTTGCCGTCAATGTCGCGGAGGGTCGTCGCGTCACCCATGCGGTCTTTGATCTGCGCCTCAAGCGCTTTCTGTTCATCGGTGAGGCGTTTCAACTCCGCTTTAGTGACGCGTAGCTTCTCAATGGCGGCGGTCGTGTCGTCCCACGGTTCGATCACGAGGTCGCTACCGTCAGCGGGCGGCACATATGCAACCGGGGCTGCCTGCCTCTCCTCTTTTTCAGGAACACGGCCCGCAGCGACGTACTCCCACACGGTCCCGGCCAGCTGCTCCAGGTCAGCCATGAGTGCTTGGTCCGCGTCGTAAGGGCCGAGGTGAATAACCGCGCGGTCCACTTCAGCAATAAAGAACAGCCGCGTGCGGCCCGTCACGACCGCGTACCAATGCGCCTGCACCCATGCGCGGTCAGGGACCCTCCCGGCCTTCCAATCGGCTGCGGCATGGGCGTACCCGCCGGTCGTTTTGATCTCCAAAAGACCGTCCGACCCGATCAGCGCGTCCGGGTTCGCTAGGAACTCCGGGCGGTCCTTCCGCGCCCACGTTCCCGTATTACGCACCTTCACGCCGAAACGCTCAGCTGCTGCCTTGCGGAGGGTTGGTTCCATCGCGTGACCGTGCGCGAACATGTCCAACGTGCGTTGGTCGAACTGTTCCGGTTCACTAAGGCCTAGCTTGTCTCGCACGACATCCGCGACGCTCTTGTGGCCGAGGTGAAGGTTCGCCATGTCAGTGCCGCCGAGGCCTTTAGTGCGCTGTTTCTTCCATTCGTCGGTGCCGTCAGCGTTCGCGGGAAGGATGAGTTTCGCGGTGGTCATTTCCACTCCTTGAATAGATCGAGAATCCAGTCGACGGCCCTGTTGTAGGCGGGGGCGATAATGAGGAACGCCCCGAGGCCGGTTAGGCAGATGATCTGGTCGAGGTCGCTCATGCTTCCTCCCTGTCGATGTAGCGGATGTGGCCCTCGATCTTTTTGTATTTGGGGCCTTTTCCGAGGGATCGCCAGTTGGCGAGGGTGCTCTTGGGGATGTTGTAGCGCTGTGCGTATTGGTCAGGGGTGAGGTATTGAGTGCTCACGTGGTATCCTTTAGGTGGTTATTTGTTGGACCCTCGCCCCGTTTGGGGCGGGGGTTTCTTTATGCGGCGCGTTTGATTACGGTGTCGATGTCGAGACCCGGGAAGGCATCTTTCAGGCCTTCGCGAAACTTGGCACCCGGGTTGCCTTTGCCGCTGAGTACTCGCGAAACAGTGGACTTGTTTACTCCCATGCGCCGCGCGAGGTCTGCGTCATTGGTGACGTGTGTTGCCTTGCGCAGTGCTTCGAGTTGCTGCGTGTCGATGGCGTAGATCGGCATTTTCACCTCCTTGAGTTTCGCTGCTGCAACTATCATATACCAAACGTTGCGGCAGTGCTACTTCAAGGGTGGACAAGTTGCTCATTTCTGGCTACTTGCGCAGTAAATAACGTGCACGTGTTGCGCGTGCGCAATAGTATGGCGGCATGAACACCCCATTCCGCACATGGCTCACCGAAGCAACCAACAACGCCACCAACGCCGAAATCGCCCACAAGACAGGAATCGCAAAGTCCACCGTCGGACGCTGGGAAGGCGCACCACCACGCCCCGAGACCATCGTCCAAGTCGCCCGCGCATTCAAAGCCAATGCCGTCGACGGCCTAGTCGCGGCTGGCTACCTCCACGACGACGAGGTGCGAATCCCAAAAGTCATCCATAAACCCGCAGACTTCAGCTCCCTCGAACTCCTTGACGAGCTCCGCACCCGCGTTCTGAACGGCCGCGTTGAAATGTCTCACCCCCTTGAGACCGTCACGCCACCCCGCCCCGAACACTTCGACCTTGCAGCCATGTCCGGTATGAGCGAAGGCGAACGCCTCCGCAATGCAATGAACGCAGAGCAAGAAACCCCAGAGAGCTTCTACGACGGGGGCGAGCCAGCATGAGCAAACATCTTTAAATGTCCCACCGCGTTTCTACCCTCACCACATGAGCAGCACCCCCACTCCGCACCCGTGGCGACGGTTCCGCGACCGCTGGCCACACGTACACCTGCACATGGTTGACTGGCTCCCCGCCAGTATCCTGGCCGCCACAGACGGACACACGAAAGTGGTCATGCGCAACACGCTCCTTCAGCGTGAACGGCGTGTAGCCATTGCCCACGAAATGGAACATCTCGAACACCGCGATACGTGCGGCCAAACATCACAAGTCGAGGACGCGATCAACGCCAAGATCGCCCGTGACCTCATCCCGCTACCGCAACTGATCGACGCGGCCCGGTGGGACCATCGCATCGCTGTCATGGCTGAGGAACTTTGGGTAACCGAAGCACTCGTCATTACCCGCATAGAAACCCTCGATGCCCACGAGTCTGAAACTCTCACAAGAGAACTCGACCTACACCACATATAAAACCCCCGCGTAAGGACTTTCCTCATGAGATTACGTGCCACGCTCCTGCTTACAGCATCCGCTCTAGCTCTCACGAGCTGTGCAACAGGGCCTCTCACATCTCCAGCTGTCATAACGAAGTGCGATTTGCCAAAGTCGGCGCTGCTTGGTGACGACTCCCTCGACTACTCAGGAAGCGGCGAACAAGCAGAGAAAGACCTTGAATGCATTCTTGATGCTTACCAGGCCGACGATGAGCTACTGGAGCAGATTCAAGAGAAATCTCTGACGTGGGAGGAAACCCTACACAACAGTTTCGGGTACCAGTGGGCATGGTCAGGGCGTGACGTCAGCTCCCTAAGACTCCGAGTGTTTCCAGGCGACAGCGAGACATATAGTGAACCTCCCAAGCTGCCTTTAGAGTCCGCTGGTGAAGCGTGCGGTGTCGAGGACAGTGTTACAGACGGCGGGCTGACGCTATCTCTTGACGGCGAAGGCGGCGATGACCGAACCGTCGAGAATCGTTTCAAAGCCCCTAAATACAAGGTTGATCCTGAAGAGTATCAATGCCTGTTCACTTTGCTCGAGACGCCCAGTTCGGTCACCACGATGATGAGTCGCACTAGAGCACTGGACGGTATGCAGCGTGAAAGTGCGGGGCCGTACGATTATGCGTGGACGTATCACCCCGATAACGGCCTCGACGTCCTGATCAAGCAGGGTGTCGACTGATGTCAGCCTGGCAGGCGACCAGCAACCCGCGCATAAAAAAATATGTGGACGCGCGGTCAGGGAAACCCCGCTACCTAGCCAGGTACCGCAAACCCGACGGGCGTCAAACCATGAAACGCGGGTTCACCACGAAACGCGCCGCCGAACAATGGCTCAACGAAACCGAGGCCGCGAAACGCACCGGCACGTTCGTGTCTATCACCGACGGCAAGACACGCCTCGCAGACCTCGAACAGCGGTATTTCACGATCAAAGCCAGCCAGGTGAAACCCACAACGTTAGCGGACGCGCGAACCGCGTGGCGGTTGCACGTTAACCCCGCGTTCGGCACGTGGCAGGTCGGGGCGATACGCACTAGCGACGTTGAACTATGGGCGGCGAGCCTCCAAGGCTCTGCAACGCTCATAAGGCGTGCGCACGGTATCCTCGCCGGGATGCTCGACCTTGCTGTGAAAGACAGGTTGATCGCTGCGAACCCCGCCCGAGGCATACGCCTACCGCGACCAGCGGGCACAATGAAGCACCGCTACCTCACGCACACCGAAGTCGCGAAAGTCGCGCGCGAAACCGGGCGGCACGAAACCCTGGTCTACCTCCTCGCCTATGGCGGCCCGAGGTGGGGCGAAGCGGTTGCACTCACCCCTCGCGATATTGACGGGCGGCGCGTCAATATTGAGAGGTCAGTTACCCGGCTGGGCGGTGAGTGGGTCGTCTCCACGCCAAAGACTCACGCGCGCCGCGAGACGTGGGTGCCGCAGTTCGTTGCGGACATGCTCGCCCGTGAAGCCGAAGGGAAGGCAGCTGGGGAGTTGCTGTTCACTAATGCGCGCGGCGGGTATCTACGACCCCCGTCGAAAAGTGGCGGGTCGGCATCTAACAGGTGGTGGGCGCTCGCTCTCGAACGCGCTGGCGTTGAGTATCTTCGCCCGCATGATCTTCGGCACACTGCGGCGTCGCTCGCTGTTCAAGCAGGCGCGAACGTGAAACTAGTTCAGCGGATGTTAGGTCATGCTTCTGCCGCGATGACGTTGGACGTTTACTCTGACCTGTTCGAGGACGATCTCGTGACGGTAGCGGATGCGTTGGATGTTGCGCGCGCGGCTGAGTTGAACACTTTTTGAACACGTCTACCCGTGATCACCCGGTATTTTCCGGGAAGTTGCGGGAAGTGTTGGCCGTGTACGCTGGGCGTTTACCCTGGTGGCTGTTTTGTTGGGGGCGTTCTTCTAATCCGTAGGTTGCAGGTTCGAGTCCTGCTGGGGGCGCGGAATTTCCTTCACCTCATTAAACCGACTCAAGTAGCAGCGCCTGAATGCAAAAAATACTGGTCAACATTCAGCATGTCGACAATTTTCATGGAATTGAGGCTCACGGTGAGGCTGGCATTAACTATCTTGTAGAGCGTGACCAAATTAGGCAGAACGCATTTTTGCCGACATTCCCACGCTGACAAGAATCAAATTCACAATCATCAAACTTGGTACGCGCACTGGCCAACAAATTGCAAGACCCGACCTAAAAACTATGAGGCACACAGAGTCTGCAATGGTGGCCGCGAAACTCTGACCCCAAAGCGAGCCTCCGGTGCGAGATGTAGAAACGCACCCCATTGCCATCACGAGCGAGATCAAGGGCACACTGAACGTCACCATAAAGAAAGATGAAAAGTTGCCCCCTCAGTAGATATGACTAAAACACGGTCAGACTCCTTGCAAGGCCACGGGTGAAGCAGCGCATTTATCAAGTGCGCAGGCCACGACGTCATGCATAGTATCGTCAGTACTACGAGCGGCCACGCAATTCTTACGGGCCACAACTAGAGCAACTGACTCACGGATGAAGATCTAGATCCAAAGTCGAAATACACATGAATATACAATCTCGGACATTGGCAACAAATGGATAACCAATCGCCACATAACTCACAATAGAAGTAATGCGCCTCGAGAGATCAAGGGCTTCAGCACGCAGGCAAGGTTGACAAAAATCGATAAATTCGATAACAAACGACACCTAACTAGATCTATTACATGAGCAAATCACTACGACAACACTCTCCCGACATGGCCGTGGCATGCTCAGTCGAAAACAAGTCGTAAACACGAGGAGATCGAAATACCAGAAAAGCCTTGTTCTATGCGACTAGGCATACAAACCTCTAATAATTCATGAATGGCAAATGCAACTAAAGGCTATCAAGAACACACCAATGATGCTGGCGAAGGAGTCGCAGAGACGATCAAAACTCGAGATTGTTGCGCATCTCTTCCGAAACGACCTCTACGAAGTCATTCATGGCTTCCTGTGCCATTCGCCCCAGCTCAGTTCCTGTCGTCTGCAAAGCAGGATCTGTAAGATCAACCGCTTGCGCAGCGTCAACCATCCGACCATATGCCCGACTGATGCGCATAAAAGACTCCTCTAAAGCGACTTTACTTAGCATGAACATGCAATCATTGAGCTCCGAATAGGTTCGATCTAGAGATTCAATGTCAGCTGGTTCTCCATCGAGCTCTTTTATGTTGCTATCTCTCATCGTCCGCACAAAACGGTACGAAGCCATACAAAGATTCTCATAGGCAACGTCACGAGATGATGCGATGCGCTCCTTTCGCCAGCGCCTAAAAGCGAGGACCGACGTAAGCCAAGCGACTGCCGCCGAGACTAGGAGACTTGAGAGGATGGACCAAAGCATTTCGTTCAACTTCCGAATTTTCGAGATTGAGTCATGTCGAATGGACTCTGGAAATTAACTATCGATAAACATCGATGGCGCTTTCATTAGCACTCAGTTAAAAACATTTTACATCAATCCAACCCCACATAACGTGGACACCACGCTTATTCTCTGATTTTCGGATCTTCGACAGGTCAGGCCTATATCCGCTCCAGCAACTCATCGACATTGTCGCGTTAACAGCGCCGCCAGAAAACATGACTCTGTTGATACACGCGACGATGAACATAGACCATCGAACTACTATCTCTCCATTGTGACAAATAGTCCTGTAACTTGAGCAACCTTGGCTGTCTACCCCGGTTATGCACTCAATCTCCGTGTCACGACTATCACGCTCAACACACGTATCACAGTTGGCTTTTGGACATCCGGTTGGATTCTCAGATTGCACCTACACCCAGGAAGCTAACCCACCCAGTGTCTCGGATGACAAACAGCGCCCGGTGGATACCTTCTGCCTATCTACGATGGTCATTCCGTCCACGGAGGAATTTTCTTTGGGGATAAGCAACTGGACATTGCTATCAACAGCGAACTGGGTATCCATTAGTAAGCCCTCGGAACTTTGACACGCAAGTCGCTAACGACTAGGTCTGCTTTATCCTTGAGCAGAGACATGTTCTCAAAGCAAGACCTCATCGTTGTTGAGATGTCCTACTTGAGTTCCTGAGGGCTATCTATGCCGATTTCATCTGTCAGGACGCACAGTTACGTCCTAACACTAAGGCGCGACTATGCTCATGAGGCTTAGCTCGTCATCGGAGGGAAAGAGCCGCTCAGATGCGGTGGTCTCTAGTCGTAGGTTGCGCCTTCCGCGTATAGCTAGCAACGAAAAGCTTCTTTAGCTCGTAAAACTCAGCGTGGCAGCGAAAGAATTTGTCAACGTTCTCCATTCGGAGCCTTAATACGCTCGAAATAGAGCCGTTGCTCCAAGTTTTTTTGGCGCTTATCAGACGCAGCAAGTTCTCGCATTCAGATTCCAACCATCTCACGTAGCGCTCTTCTTAGTTCGTAATCTCGAAATTTACAATGCTTTTCTACTCGGCTCCTTGCAGTCTAGGTCCCGCTAGATCTAGAGGATTCCGGACCCACAAAATCCACTGAGATTCGGCCTACTCCATCCGGGCTACCGAATCAGGTGCACAAACGCTTTCGCTTTGTGATCCGTGCGGATCAGTGGGCTCCCGGCTTGCGGGATACGAGAGGGTTAGCCGCTTCGGCCGACGGTTGCCGCACCTGTAGCGGACGCATCTGCTGCGGCTCGGGGTAGGACTGACCGAAGGGGAAGCGACCAAACTGTTCCTCCCCGATCACATGCCCCTCTGCCCGGGCCCGGTCAAGGAGTGCGAGCGCCTCCTCGGGGGTCGGGTACTTGCCGCTGAAGGTGGAGCCGGCGGGAAGGTAGGGCTCGAAGATTCGATTCTTGGGACGCAGCCACATCCGCCCGGGCTTGGAGCGATCTCGTAGAGCGTGGGCGCGCCACGTGATGACCGGGTGGGTCACCGAGAGGTTGACGAGGTGGATCCACAGGCCTTTTTCGGTTGCGGCGCGATCGGCGAGCTCATGCACGTTGACGTGCGCGTTGAGGTACTTTCCTCCCGAGAGAAGGGCCATCGTTCCGGGTGCCCCCGCGGGCACGTGGGCGTAGCCGTAATTGTCGGCCGTGTACTCCTGGGCACGAGACAGGGCCTTGCCGAGGATCGGAATGCGCATCATGAAATTCGAAAACAGCAGGCGGAAATACGAGGTGTGGCCGGCAGCGTGGTGGCCAACCTCGTGCGCGATCACAAAGCGAAGGGCCTCGGGGTCGCGGACTTTGCCGCCCACTTCGAAGAGGTCGGAATAGACACACACGAAGCGCCTATAACCGTGGCCGGCGGCAAAGGCGTTGATCATGCCGTTACCGGAGAGCACATAGGCGTCGGGTACGCGGCGCATTCCGAACTGTTCGGCAGCTTCGGCGACCATCCGGTATCCCTCGGGGAACTGCGTGGGGCTCATGCGCACGCCGGAGGCTCGAAGCTGCGCGTACATGAGCGCGCGGGCGATCCATAGCACCCATGGGATCAACATGAAGGCAACGAACAGCTGGATCCCGATGGAGATGGGGCTGTAGGGGTTCGAGAGCCCGCCGTCTGCCGACTCCCCCTCGAAGGCGGGCTGGATGCTCGACCACTTTCCCGTCGCCGCCATGTAAATGATGAACACGACGGCACCGACCCACGCGACGAAGAGAAGGCACGTGATGAGAACTCCCACGGCAAACAGCGGGATGTCCCACGGATGCCGAAGGGAAAGATCCCCCAGCAGCCCGTGGCGCGTGGAGCCGTTAAAAAGGCCCGGCTTCCCTGCCGGTTTCGTGTGCTCGCTTTCGAAGGTGGGCGGGTCTTGAGATTCGATTTCGGTCATGACTCCACCGTAACAACAGCGACCTTCCGATCCCTACCGCACCACCAACGCGAGAAGAGTGGCGGCGGAAGAATGATTGTGGCGTGTTGGTGCCTGCTGCCGATGGGGCATAGCGCGCGAAAGCACAAAGGTGGGGCGCCGCCGTCGCGACGCCCCACCCACACAATTGAGATGCTCAGGCCACCGGGGTGATGAGGCCCTTCGTCTGGGAGGTCGCGCGCGAGAAGCGCTCAGCGACATCGGCCCAGTCGACGATGTTCCAGAATGCCTTCACGTAGTCAGCCTTGACGTTCTGGTAGTCGAGGTAGAAAGCGTGCTCCCACATGTCGAGGAGGAGCAGCGGCACGGTTGCCGCTGCAAGGTTGCCCTGGTGGTCGTAGAACTGCTCGATGATGAGCTTCTCGCCGAGCGAATCCCATGCGAGGATCGCCCATCCGGAGCCCTGAATGCCGAGCGCGGCAGCGGTGAACTGGGCGCGCAGGCCATCAAACGAACCGAAGAACTCTTCGACTGCCTGAGCGAGCTCACCCTCGGGCTTGTCGCCGCCTTCGGGCGAAAGGTTCTCCCAGAAGATCGTGTGGTTCACGTGGCCGGCGAGGTTGAACGCGAGGTTCTTCTGAAGCTGGTTGATCGTGCCGAAGTCGTTCTTGTCGCGAGCTTCCGCGAGCTGTTCGAGCGCCTGGTTCGCGCCGTTGACGTACGTCTGGTGGTGCTTATCGTGATGCAGCTCCATGATGCGGCCCGAGATCGAGGGCTCGAGAGCGGCGTAGTCGTATCCGAGATCGGGAAGAGTGTATTCAGCCATGGTGGCCACCTTTCTTCGACGCTGACGTGCGGGGCATGCGCAAAGCACATACGCACAGGTGAAACCCTATCGAGTCCCATTGGGTGTTCAGTGTGAACTCGGGTTTACGATAGAGGCGTGAGTTCTACAACGACGAAACCAGGTAACGACCGCATCATCTGGGTGGATTGCGAGATGACGGGCCTCGATAAGACAAACGATGCTCTTATCGAAGTCGCCGTTCTCGTGACCGACGGGGACCTCGAAATCCTCGGCGAAGGGGTGGATGTCGTCATCAAACCCCCGGCAGGCGCGCTCGAGTCGATGGATGATTTCGTGCGGAACATGCACACGACTTCGGGTCTGCTCGAGGAGCTCGACGGTGGCATCACCCTCGTCGAAGCCGAGGAGGCGTGCCTCGCCTATGTCAAGGAGCATTGCCCCGAGCCCGGCAAGGCGCCTCTCGCGGGCAATTCGGTGGGCACCGACCGTGCTTTCATCGACCGCGACCTCCCGGAGTTTGCCCAGTTCATGAGCTACCGCACGATCGACGTCTCAAGCCTCAAGGAACTCGCCAAGCGCTGGTTCCCGCGCGTGTTCTTCAATACGCCGGAGAAACACGGCGGCCACCGCGCGCTCGCCGACATTCGCGAGTCGATTCAGGAGCTCAAGTACTACCGCGAAGTTCTCTTCGTGAAGGAGCCCGGCCCCACGAGCGACGAGGCCCGAGCAGCCTCGAAGAAGTTCGAGATCGCCCCTCAGTAGACTCTTCCCGCACTCTCACACCACACAGGAGTTTTGACAATGACGACACCCCTCCTTCTCGAGGCAATGAAGACCGACCCCGCGCATGCCGCGTGGCTCGAGGAGGTGGGGACGGATCTACTCGAGTGGGGCGCGGCTTCGCGCACGGAGCATGGCTTCGGGTGGCTCGATTCAAACGGCACTCTCGACCCGGATCACGACCTTGAACTGTGGATCAATTGCCGCATGACGCACTGCTTCGCTCTTGCGAGCATCCGCGGCACCGAGTCCTCTCGCGATTTTGCCGAACTCGCAGCCCACGGGCTCTCGGCGCTTTCGGGCGCGTTCCACGATGACGAACACGGCGGTTTCTACTCGATCATCGCCCGTGAAACGGGTGAGCCGGTCGATGATTCGAAGCAGGCTTACGCCCACGCGTTCGTGGTACTCGCCGCTTCGAGTCTCGTCGAGGCACAAATCCCCGGCGCCGAAGAGCTCCTCGAGACCGCGCTCGAGGCGCATGCACGCTTTTTCGAATCCGAACACGGGATGTTTGCCGACACCTACTCGCGCGATTTCTCGAACTGCGAGGACTACCGCGGGATCAACGCGAATATGCACAGTGTCGAGGGGCTTCTCGCAGCCTCGGCAGCGACCGGCCGCCTCGAGCTTTTCGAGCGCGCCGCGGTCATCGTCGAGCGCGCGCTCGCATTCGCGAAGGACAACGGCTGGTTCCTGCCCGAGCACTTCACGACCGCGTGGGAGCCCCGCCCCGACTACAACCGGGAGGAGCCCGCCCACCCGTTCCGTCCCTATGGTGCGACGATCGGCCATTCGTTTGAATGGGCGCGCCTCGCCCTGCACACCGCAGCCGGTTTCGAGGGGCAGTTTTCCGACGCCACCCGGGCCCAGGAACGCGCCTCAGCTTTGCGCGATGGCGCGCTCGCCCTCGCCGAGAAAGCGTGTGAGACGTGGGGCATCGATGGTGACGGCGGCTTCCCGTACACGGTGGACTGGGATGGCTCACCCGTCGTGCACGAACGCATGCACTGGGTCGTCGCTGAGGCCATCGGTGCGGCCGCTGTGCTGTTCCGCACGAGCGGCGATGCTGCCTGGGAAGAACGCTATGAGTCCTGGTGGCAGTGGGCGAAGACGACAACCATCGTTCCCGGCAGGCTCGGCAGCTGGGTCCACGAGCTCACCGCCACGGGCGAGATCAGCGAAACGACCTGGAAGGGCCAGCCCGACATCTACCACGCCTACCAGGTCACGCTTATTCCGCGCCTGCCCGCATGGCCGCCTCTCGCTCACGCCGTCGCTACGGAAGCTCGCTCTCGATAAACCGCGCGTTCGACCCCGCGAGCCTTCGCTGCATCACGTCGAAGGCTTGCGGGTTCGAGTCGATCGCAAGGAACCGTCGGCCCAGTTTGTGCGCGACCGAAGCGGTCGTACCCGAGCCGGCAAAGAAATCGAGCACCCAGTCGCCCTCGCGACTGCTCGCTTGCACGATTCGCCTGAGAATCCCCTCGGGCTTTTGGGTCGCGTAGCCGGTCTTTTCGCGCCCCGTGGGTGACACGATCGTGTGCCACCACACGTCGGTGGGAAGTTTGCCCCGCTCCGCTTTTTCTTTCGTGACGAGGCCAGGCGCCATGTAGGGCTCGCGATCGACGTCCTCCGAGTTGAAGAAATAGCTTTTTGGATCCTTGACGTACACGAGGATCGTGTCGTGCTTCGCGGGCCATCGCTTCTTCGTACGCGCTCCGTAGTCGTACGCCCAGATGATCTCGTTGAGAAACGACTCGCGGCCAAAGAGCGCATCGAGGAGAACCTTCGCATAGTGCGCCTCGCGATAGTCGAGGTGGAGGTAGAGCGTTCCCGACTGGGCGAGCACGCGATGTGCCTCGATGAGCCTCGGTTCGAGGAACTCCCAGTAGTCCTCGAACGCGTCGTCGTAACCGTAAAGGGCGCCCTTGATGCTCGTGTAACTGCGCCCTTTGAAACCGACTCGCGAGCCCTCGGTGCCGTCGACTGCGCGCACAGTCTGGAGGGACTGGCGCTGTTGGCGCCTGCCCGTGTTGAACGGCGGGTCGATGTAGATGAGCTGGATCGACTCGTCCGGGAGAGTGCGGAGTACCTCGAGGTTGTCGGCGAGCACAACGCTCGAGGCAGCGCCCTCTCCCACGAGGGCCTTTGTGTCGCTCATGTGTCCTCATTTCGCGAGTGCCGGTTTTGCGCGCTTAAAGGAAAGAGCCCCTCGCTCGAGGGGCTCTTTAGCGGGGTGATCGACGGGATTTGAACCCGCGACCGCCTGGACCACAACCAGGAGCTCTACCAACTGAGCTACGACCACCATTGTGCGGGGTCTCCCGCAACGGATAAATACTTTACCCGGCCACCCCGGGACTTCGCGAATCCTTGCAGGAGAAAGGGATGTGAATCTCACCGCATGTCAGAAAGCGGGGCGAGGGCGCGGAACGTGCGGATAGCCGCCTCGGCCGCGGCATAGCCAGCGTCCTCGCTCGCGCCTTCCACACCCGAACGGTCAACGGCCTGTTCGCGGGTATTGACCGTGAGCACGCCATTGCCCACGGGGGTGGACTCATCGAGGGCGACGCGTGCGAGAGCCTCCGTCGTCGCGCCGGAAATGTACTCGAAATGCGGGGTCTCGCCGCGAATCACGACGCCGAGCGCAACCACGACATCGCACGTGCGCGCAAGCGCTTGCGCGGCAACCGGGAGCTCGAACGAGCCGGGCACACGAACTTCCGTCACCGTGCAGCCCGCATCGGCGGCCGCGCGCCTGGCACCGTCGAGCAAGCCATCCATGATGTCCGCGTGCCAGCTCGCCGCCGCGATACCGATCGTCGCCGGGCCGGCATCATGCGTGCCAAGCGCCGCGGAGGGGGTGCCGTATCCAGCCATAGGGTTCTCCTTCGATGTCGTGGGGTTAGTCGTGCGAGGGGGCGAGGCGATGCGCCATCTTCTCGCGTTTGGTTTCAAGGTAGCGCCTATTTGCCACGCGCGGTGCGATGACGCTCGGCACGATCTCGGCAACGTCGATGCCGAGGCCCGCAAGCGCGCCGTCCTTTTCGGGGTTATTCGTCATGAGACGCACGCGCCCCATGCCCAGGGCGCGAAGAATGTCCGCCGCATCGTCGTAGCGGCGCGCGTCGACGGGCAGGCCTAGGTGGACATTCGCCTCGACCGTGTCGTCACCGAGATCCTGAAGGTGGTAGGCGCGAATCTTCTCGAATAAACCGATGCCTCGCCCTTCGTGGCCGCGCATGTAGATCACGGCCCCGCCTTCGCGCTGGATCGTCTCGAGCGCTTTTTCCAGCTGCTCGCCGCAATCGCACCGGTACGAGCCGAAAATATCGCCCGTCGCACATTCGGAGTGCACGCGCACGAGAGGAGGCTGGGAAGCGTCGGACCCCTCCCCCGGCCAAGCGGCGCCACGCGCGAGCAGACTCACGTGTTCCGCATCGCGACCCCGCCACGCACGCACCTCAAACGTGCCGAGAGGCGTTGGCATCTGAATCGGCTCAGTGCCGCAAACGCGCACCTCGCTCACTGGGCTGCCTCGCGGGCGTCGCGATCCTCAAGATACGCCGTGAGCTGCTCAATCGTGATGATGCCCAGCCCGTGCTCGCGAGCGAACGCCGCGAGGGCTTCCGCGTGCATCATCGATCCGTCGTCATACACAACCTCGCCGATGAGCCCCACGGGCCTCAGGCCCGCAAGCCGCGTGAGTTCAACAGCGGCCTCGGTGTGGCCGGGGCGCTCGCGCACGCCGCCGTCCTTCGCGATGAGGGGAAGGACGTGACCTGGGCGAATGAGGTCTGCCGCGCTTGCGGTCGCGAGCGTACGCGCAGTGATCGCCCGATCCACCGCGGAAATACCCGTCGCTTCAACCGCGCGCGCATCGCAGCTAATCGTGTAGGCGGTGCGCAGCGGATCCTCACTGTTCGGAACCATGAGCGGAAGCTCAAGGGCAGCGGCGCGCTCAGCGGTCATGGGCGCACACAGGTACCCGGAACTGTGCCGCACAAAGAAACCGACCTTCTCGGGGCTCGCGAGCTCGGCGGCCATGATGAGATCGCCTTCGTTTTCACGGTTCTCGTCGTCGAGCACCACGAGGATCTCTCCGCGCGCCAGCAGGGCGAGCGCCTCGTCCATAGGAGTCAGGTCAATCGCAAAGCTCATTTCGTGCACTCCTTGCGAGCGGCGCGCACGGCTACTAGACGCGCCGTGTATTTGGCGATTACGTCGGTCTCGACGTTCACTCGGGTTCCGACGGTTGCCTCGCCGAGCGTCGTAGCCTCGAGCGTCTCGGGGATGAGGGCCACCTCGACGAACGCGGGGCTCTCCCCCGGCGTATTCACGGCCGTGACGGTGAGCGAAACACCATCGAGGGTGATCGAGCCCTTTTCGGCGACCTGCTCTTCAAGGTTGTCGGGGATCTCGATGCGCATGCGGCGCCACGTCCCCTCATCGTCAATGCGGGCAACGGCTCCCACGCCGTCGACGTGCCCCTGCACGATGTGGCCGTCGAGGCGGGCGCCGACCTCGGTGCAGCGCTCGAGATTCACGCGGCTTCCGACGGCGAGGTCGCCGAGGCTCGTGCGCGCGAGGGTCTCCCCCATGGCGATCGCGGTGAAGCGAGCCTCCTCGCCCTGGGTTTCGGGCGTTTCAATCGCCGTCAGGCACACGCCGTTCACGGCGAGAGATCCGCCGAGCGCGAGGCCGTCGAGCAGAGGTGCCGGTGCCGCGAGGGTGAGGCGCGCCGTGTCGTCCGCCCCTTTCTCAAGCCCCGTCACGGTGCCCTTCGCGCTGATAATTCCTGTAAACATTGTTCACTCACCTTTCGTGGGAGTTTGCTGCCGCGCACGCGGGATCGCGTGGAAGAGAAGATCTGAACCGCTCACATGGAGTGATTCGGGAACGATGTCGAAGTCGAGCCGGTTCTTGAGGGTTCCGATACCGAGGCCCGCGACGGAGGGCGTGCCCGCGCCGAGCATGGTCGGAGCCTGATGGATCCAGAGGTCGTCGACGAGGTCGAGCTTGAGCGCCGCGGATATGAGGCGCGGACCGCCTTCGATAAGGAGGTGCTCAACTCCGTGGTCGGCGCGCAGGTCTTCGAGCACGCCGCGAATATCGCGCGTGCGATAAAGAAGGGGGCGTGCGTGTTCAGGGCCGTGTACGGCTTTCGCGAGCCGTGAGTGCGGCTCGAGCGGGCTTTCACCGATCACCACGCGGCGCGGTTGACGAGCGCCGAGGCGGCCGTGCGCGTCGCGTGCCGTGAGTGCAGGGTCATCGGCGCGCGCGGTTCCCGTGCCCACGGCGATCGCATCCACGACGCTCCTGAGCGCGTGGCCCTCTGCGCGGGCATCCTCTCCGGTAATCCACGCGTTCGTGCCATCGGCCGCTGCGACGTATCCATCGAGGGTTTGCGCGATCTTTGCGGTGACGAACGGACGCGACTCACGCGTGGCCTGGAACCAGCGGCGGTTCAGTTCCGCTGCGCGGGCAGTGAGGTCCCTTCCGACGCTAGCCGGCAGCGCGTCACTCCACAGACGGGTGTCGATGCCGGCGCTACGAAGAATGGCACTACCGTTCGCGGCGACGTCGTGCGGGTCGCGAACGGCGTAGAGAACGCGGCCGATGCCGGCGTCGACGAGAGTGCGCGCGCACGAGGGCGTACGGCCGGCGTGGGCGCACGGTTCAAGAGTCACGATGCAGGTCGCACCGTGCACATCGAGGCCACGTTCCCGGGCGGCTAAGAGGGCATCTGCTTCGGCATGCGGGGTTCTCGCTCCTCGGTGAAAACCTGTGACAAGGAGCTCCCCGGAGGGACTTAGGAGCGCTGCGCCAACGCGCGGATTGGCACCGAGGGGTCCGCGGCGCGCCTGTTCAAGCGCGCGCTCACACCCCTCAAGCAGGGCGCTTTCGCGCGCGGCGTCGTGAGGGGGCTGATTCATGCCCATGGTCCTCGCCTCCCGCATCGCTCATCTCAATCGATGATCCGGGAGAAGGGAAACTTGCGAGAGCACGGCGCGTAAAAGCGGCATGCTTCGCCCGCATGAACCTCCCATCCAGACTGTACTGTCGGCACCGGAATTCCACCGGTCAGGCCCAAGGCTCGCCCCACGGAGTGAAACGCGCCCGGGTTAGCGGGCTTTCACCGCCAGTTCGGAATTGCACCGAGTTCCCGGAACATGCGCCACCAGTTTAGCGCGCATGCGGGAGGGAACGACAAAACCCCCACTCTTTCGAGCGGGGGGTTTCCGTGTCGTGCGCCATCAGGGATTCGAACCCCGGACCCACTGATTAAGGTGTTCTCCCACCCGAGTCGTTTTCCTCCGTGTAATTGGCCGTGTGCATATCCTTCGCGAGCGGGATCGACGCGCACTGGCGGAGCCGAAGCCCCTTCGATGGCGTCAACAAAGCGGTCGCGGGCCGGACGAGTCGAGGAGCCGCTCTCTCCCCTACATCGAGGAGAACCCCCATGTTTTCCGCTCCTTCATCATCACGGATCATGACGAGGTCGAAGGTGACCGAATTGCCGAGCTAAAAGGGCTCCCTGAGCCCTCCTCCATCGCGCAGAACCCGTACACCGCAGCCGAACACGACGTTATGGGTGAGCTCTTCAGCCGCGGCCGCAGCTGCGCAGCCGCAATAATCGCGGAAGAGTCTGTTGCGACCTCTCAAAAGACCAAGAAAATCATCACTTCCATTCCGCCTGCCCGCAGTGCTGCTAAAATGCACCAAGATGGAACGCATCACCTTTGGTTGGGACTACACGAGCTGGCCGATATTTAGCAGCACGACCGGCAGCGATCCGTATCCAGACATCCGCTCCCAAATATCTCCCGATCTCGCCAATGCTCTCGCGCAGTGGGCCGAAGAGATGTGCGAAGCGTATGCGGATGAGACTGGTCTCGTCCGACCATCACCTTCAACAGCCGCCAAACTCGATAACAAGTTTGATGAGCTGACTTCACGACTTCTCGCTGAAGGAATCGACGTTGAGCAAGACGCTCGTTGGTGGCATTCGTAACCACTGGGGGTGTCAATTCATCCGGCCTACGACCTACGTGGGTTCAATGCAGGCCGCATGTTGCCGTACCTTTGCGAGGGCAAGCGCTGCGGGTAGGGGTATGTGCGCCGCGTTCCCAAGGGGCAGTTTTGGCATGCGCGCGGAAATAAACGCGCAGGGAAACAATCATGCTCAAACGCAAGTGCTCACAGCGGCATAGGCGACTGGAGACCAGAACCGGTCGTTTCACATAGCATTTGGGGCACTTTGCATCCGGTTGCAACAAAAAAACCAAATGACACTACAGCACAACGCGGGTCAATCCACATATCGGAAGGCCCTAGGAGCTGCGTAGAGATAGTTCAATTCGTTGGCGGCTCTGGGTCGAAGCGCAAGATGTCTCCGGGCTCGCACTCGAGCGCCTGACACAGAGCCGCCAACGTGGAGAACCTAATGGCCCGAGCATGACCATTTTTTAGGACACTTAGATTTGTCGGAGAAATATCTACACGCTCCAACAATTGCTTAACCGTCATTTTCCTCTAGACTAGCAAAATGTCTAAATCTACTCTGATGGTCATCAGACTAAACCTTGCATGTCAGATTGCAGAGCAAGGTAGGACCGTGCGGAGGCCCTCAGGGCGAGAGTAAAGCAGACCGACGCTACACCAACAATGACATTCGCTGCCAGAAGTAGAACAATCCCTGGCCCACCTACCTGCACGACCGCAAGAAGATGAAGTAGCACTAAAGCTGGAATTCCGAATACTCCACAGAAAAGGACACCTATACCCAGCAGAAAATCTGGAGTTCGCAGTGGCAGTAGCTGCTTTGCTCGCAGTTCCCGCACGAGGAAAAAAGTAATGACAAGCACGCACTCGAGGCAGAAGAGAGCTGCTATTCCCGCAAGCGCGTAGGGAAGAGTGAGAGGCGCGGTCTCCGCGTACGCCCCTCCGAAGGCCTCGGTTAGCTCGGGAAGAAGGATCTGGAGCAGGAGGCAGCCTAGGAGCAGTGCTATGAGTGCGCCTTCACTGGCGCGGCCAACCAATCGTGACATGTAACGATTATCGGTAATGACGTAACGATAGTCAGTATGCATCCGAAAGCGAACAACCTCAAGACTTGAATGAACTGGTCACCGTGGGCGGCGTTGCCGGGGATGGGCACGGGTGAGCCAGGAAGGAACACTTGGCCACCCGCACCCATGGTGTTCGTGTGAGCGGGGTCGGCGGTTGCCGTCATCGATATCGGCCTGGCGGATCCATTTATGGAGCGCCATCTCGTGGATTCCGAAGTCCTTCGCGATCTGCGCGAGCGTGACGCCGTCCTCACGGGACCGGGCCACCCGTACGACGTCATCGCGGAACTCTCGAGGGTAGGGAGCGGGCATAGGGCACATCGTTCCAGGCCGCCCTGCGGGCAAGCCAGATCAGATGTCACCTTTCCGCGCAGCAGTCCCTCCTGATTGCTTTTCAAATCGCGCTTAAACTCCTGCGCCGAGGAAGAGCCTGGTGCATACGTTGTTGGGAGGTGCTCGTGCGTCGGCTACATCTGCCTGTTGATGGGTGCGCTGCCGAATGTGATCGCATCGGCAGCGCACCCGCCGCGGGGGCGTTTTCAGCCGCCCGAGGCCCTAGGAGTCGACCCGGTTGGGCTCTGCCGCAGTGCGCGTGCTGCGGTTCGGTCCGCGTTCTGCCTCTCGTGGCGGCGACGGCTGTGAGTGTGCACTGCGTGCCTTGAACACGAAGCCCCCGGTCGCGACAAGGACTGCGAGTGCCCCAATGCTGGACCAAATAGCATGCGTCTGTTGAGTGAAGGCATCACTTACTGCGATGGAACTCGATACGCCCAAGCATATGCCGAATAGCGCACCGATTAACCGGTCTTTCATCATGGCGGTTCCTATCTCTCGGGCCGTCGTGTTAGGGAAGGCGCATGCACGGAACGCAGACATTGGGGGCGCCAAACTTTGAACAGCATGCTCGCAACGCGGGACCGCATGAAGCGAAGGCGCACGCTAGGCAGAGGGCGATACCGGCGCCGGTGGGAGATGAGGCGCATGGTGCCGCGCATGTAGCGCATCCTGCTGCTCGCTCCAGACACTGCATGACGTTCTTTGACTGGCAGGATCCACTCACCTGATAGTTCGTCTTCGCGCAACCGCCACAAGGATCTTTCTTTGATGCTCTCGCTGTGTGAGCATCGTACGTGGCAGCTAATTGGGCAGCTGGGATTGGCTTTTCCGCGCGACCATTGACACTTGCGGCTGAAAGGGAGAGAGCGTCGTTTTCCTGGTCATACCTATATATTTCGACGCCGACTCCGGTGGAGCCGTCTTCGGCGGTCTCTTTTGTATAAACGAGGAACCGAGAGTCGGGAAGCTGGAGGGCTGCGACGGACCGGTGGGAGCCGTCGCTGAAGCTTGTCCGGGCGAACTCCGATTGCATTGCTTCGGGCGCATCGGGACGCTGCCCGGCCTCGGTGGCCTCCTTACCACGTAATCCCTTCTGAGCGATGGCTGTGCTCCGCGGGAGACTCGTTGCCAGGTCGAGGTCAAGTGCGGCGAGGGCAGCTCTTGTGTTGCTATCTTCCGAAAGCTCTTGCATCAGCTCGTCGATGCTGGGCTGGTCGAGACCACTAGTCTTGGACTTTAGCGGCTTCGGCTCGAGGGCATGCGCCACCCCTGAGCCAACCCGTGTATGGATGGTTGCAATGGTAGCGACGGCCGCGAGCCCGGCTGCGCTTTGAAGCGCGGCGCGCCTACTGAAGAACCGTCGCTCCGCATGAGGAGTAGTAAATGCTAGATGTTCATTATTGCGGTGAACTCCGATAATTCGGGCCAACAGAAGGGACGTAGTCGGGCCAAAGCGGCGGGCCATGAGAGCAACAAGCCGCGGGCCTGAGTATACCTTTGGGGTAGTACGATTGAACGTGATCGCCACGGGGATGTGTGGCGGGTTTGGGCCGAAGTGGTTGATGCGGATCTGTTCGACCTCTGGGTCGGAAAGAGGTCGTGCGAGGAGTTTGCCGTTGGTTTCCTGCTCCAGTGAGTGAGAGATGGCGCTACATTCCCCGCACCCTGAATCAAAGGCGATGTAGGTTTCCGAATAGTCCAGTGAGTCCTGCGTCATTACTGTACTCCTGTGGCTTTTTCGGAAGGCACCGGTTGGTCACCCCTGAGTCAAACTAGCAGCCGACTCTAGTGTGGTCAAGATCTCAAGTGAGCTTCCTCTGAACTCCGGGCCAGTTCTAAGGACCAAGCATGGGGAGTTGGTCAAACGTGTTGCTCTCGGAGATCGGTTTGGATTTCGTGAACAAACGAGGTGTGTAGTCGGGCGGCGATAGCCCTTTGTGGAGGCGCATACCGCCGAGGCTATTTCCCGACTAACCTGGCCGCGATGACGTCGTCCGTGTCGCCCTGAACCGTGAGCACGGCACCCACCTGAAGGACATCGCCGAGGACTTCGGCACCAGCTTCTCCTGCCTGACGAACTGGGTCCGCCAGGCCGAGGCCGAGGCCGGCAACAAGTCCGGCACCACGAAAGCCGAAGCCGAAGAACTCCGCGCCGCATCCCCACGCCCCCAGATGCCCATGAGCACCACTGAAACGTGGCAACCGAGCCACCCGCGACACCACGAGCCCACGCATCCTGCATCAGCACATGGTCAAAACCGTCGCCGTCATCAGCACGCGACAGCTCCGAAAACCGTGTCACCGCCTCAACTCCAGGCCCCACCTGACGAGACCCAACCCCCATCACGTCCTCAACCGCAGCCCGATCAAGATTCGTCGCGACACTCGTAATCACGTAACCGAGAGGGTTATCCATCGCCAGCAACCGCGCCGCGAAAACCCCTAAATCACCGCCACCGCAGCCAGCCACAACCAAGACCGCTTCGCTCACGCAGTCCCCACTGCATTCGAGCGTCGAAGACTTAGCTGAAAGCACTTCACCGATGAGCTCCACGAACTCAGGACCTGCTTCGCCGTGCCAGCCGTCTTCGGCTAGCCCGCCCAAGATTCCCCGAAACCTCGCTTGGTCAGTCATCGCGCTACCGCCTACTGCGCCGAGCCCTCGTCGGACTCACGCGCTTGCTCGGCAGCTTCACCCCATCGGCGAAGCATTTGGCCGCGAACGTTAATTTTTTCGTCAGTCGCGGCTCGTAAGGACAATGCGACTTCGTCCCAGGTCGCAGGCCGAACGGAACGCCTTTGGTCCATTGCCCAGTCATAAAGTCCGGGGTAGCCCTTTTGTGTGAGCAGGATGTCTGCAATTCGAGCACTAGTAGTCATAAGGACAACGGACTACTATTTTTAGTAATCTCGCACCATCTTAAATACAAATTGGTAACGATGCAGTTAGCGCCCACCCTGAGGGTATGTTGACACTGAATCAGGTAGGAATCATAAAGCAAACGGTAGACGAACGAATTTCTGCGGCCACTCGCGCACTGGTAGCACTCCACGGCATGAGGAACGCCGACCTAGCAGATGTGCTTGGCATCGGGCAGAACTCTGTGTTTATGAAGTTGCGCGGCGACTCACCTTGGAAGGCGGCTGAGGTGGCACTGGTGGCGGAATACTTCGGTGTGCCGATCTCTATCATTTTCGATGGGATGACTGCCGTTAACAATGAAGAAGCCCCCGCTCTTCCGAGCGGGGGCTTCCGTGTCGTGCGCCATCAGGGACTCGAACCCCGGACCCACTGATTAAGAGTCAGTTGCTCTAACCAACTGAGCTAATGGCGCCTAACGAAGAAATACTTTACGCCGCACTGTGCCGCTTGCGCCAATCGAGCCTGGCTTTTTATGCCGAAGCACACATTCAGTGCCGCCACTTAGACTGTGACGGTGAGTCGTAGCCGAACCATAAGGAGCTGAGCGGTGAGGATCGCAGTCACGGGTGCCACGGGAGTCCTTGGGCAGCAGGCTGTCGAGGCCCTCGTCGCGGCCGGGCACGAAGTCACGGGTGTCACGCGTCGCGAGCGCGGCCTTCCCATTGTCGAGGGGCGCGGCGCTCACGGCGTCATCGCCGATGTCTTCTCCGCAAGCGACCTCGAGCGCGCCTTTCGCGGCCACGACGTCGTGATCAACACCCTCGCGAAGATCCCCACGGGAATGGGCGCACTTCGCCCCTTCGCCTGGCGCGAGGACGACCGTCTCCACCTCGAGGCTTCCGCAGCAATCGCGAAAGCAGCCGCACGCGCGGGCGTTCGCAAACTCATCCAAGAATCCTCGATGTTCATGTACCCCGATAACGGGAGCAAATGGATCAGCGAGGATCACCCTCTCGCCGTGAAAAACCAGGCCTTCAAACCCCGCGTGCGCGAAATGCGCGCGGCGGTCGACTTCGCGGAAAATGGACGCAGCGCCGTCATCCTCCGCCTCGGGCAGCTGTACGGCCGCGACCCGGGCACCACCTACGCTCTTCGCAAGACTCGCGAGGGCGAAGCGGTTCTCCTCGGCAAGCCGAGCGACTACATCACTCTCGTGCACCACATCGACGCGGGCCGAGCCTTCCTCGCGGCCCTCGATGCCCGATCCGGCTTCTACAACGTGGGCGGCGAGCCCATTACCCGTGCACGATGGGCGAAGGACCTCGGTCGTGAGGCGCGCGCGGGCATGGATGCGAAGTTCTTTCCCGCAGCAACCCAGGCCGTACTCCCCGCAAAAATGGACGTGCAACGCCGCTCGCTGCGGGTCTCCTCGATTCGATTCATGCGCGAAACGGGCTGGCGACCCACGATCGGGCCGTCGAGTCTCGGCTGGTCGCGGATCTAAACCGCCGACGCACGACGATTCATGACACCTGTCACGTCAATGTCGTGACAGGTTCCGATAGCGAGAAATTCGTGCCTGAAAAAGACTTGAGGCATGAACGAAGTAGCAGTGGAGATCACGGGGATCCGTAAACAATTCCCCTCGGTGCTTGCCGTCAACGACATCGACCTCACGGTCGAGCGCGGCGAGATTCTTGCGTTTCTCGGGCCGAACGGCGCGGGAAAAACCACGACGCTCGACATGGTGCTCGGGCTCTCGCAACCCTCGTCGGGGAACATCCGGGTGTGCGGCACCACGCCGCACGAAGCGATCAAGGCCGGCAAAGTCTCCGCGCTTTTGCAGACGGGCGGACTCATTGCCGACATCACGGTGGGAGAAACCGTCGATTACATCGCCTCGACCTTTCCGAAGCCCACGATGGGCCGGCGTGCTCTTGAGCTCGCGGGCATCACGGACCTCGCGGATCGCAAAGTCAAGGCGTGTTCAGGCGGCGAGCAGCAACGCCTCAAATTCGCGCTTGCTCTCCTGCCTGACCCCGAAGTGCTCATCCTCGATGAGCCAACGGCCGGGATGGACGTCACCGCTCGCCGCAGCTTTTGGGATCGCATGCAAGCCGAAGCAACCGTCGGACGCACCGTCATTTTTGCCACCCACTACCTCGAGGAGGCCGAGCAGTTTGCCCGGCGCGTCGTTTTCATCTCCGAGGGCTCGATCGTGGCCGACGGCCCCACGGATCAGATTCGCGATCTCACCGGCGCGCGCGAGGTGCGCGTGTGCGCGAACCATCCCGAAACTGTCATGGCCGCCCTTCGCGAGCGTTTTCCGAGCCAGCGCGTTGAGATCAATGGTTCGAGTGTGGCGACCGTCAGCAGCGAAAGCGACAGCGTGGCCCGGTTCCTCCTCGCCATGGATGGCGTGAGCGCACTCGAGATTTCACGCCCCTCCCTCGAAGACTCCTTTGTTCGCCTCACACAAGATCGGAAGGTCAGCTAATGTTTGCGATCGAACTCAAGCGCCAATTCAGGGATCTCGTCAATCTTTTCTTCATCGTCGGTCTGCCGGTCATCATTTACATCGCTATCGGCACCACGAATGAATTTGCCGATATCGAGATCGGCGATGGCAATATCGCGATGACAATCATGATCGCCCTCGCCGCGTACGGAGCCGCAAGCGCGACAACCGGCATCGCCACGCAGGCTGGCGTTGAAAAAATCCGCGGTTGGGGCAGGCAGCTCGGGCTCACGCCGCTGAGCGACATGCGCTACGCCGCGGTCAAGGTGGGAGTTGGAAGCATCATCGCTCTCCTCCCGCTCGTGATCGTGTATGTGATCGGCGCCCTCACCAAAGCGGAGGCCCCGCTCGAGGATTGGATTATCTCGTTCCTCATTCTCTTCGTGGGTTCAATGATGTTTGGCTTCTACGGCCTTATTTTTGCCTTCGCCATGCGAAGCGAGGGCGCTGCAAACGCCTCCACCGGCCTACTCGTGCTGTTCGGCTTCCTCGGGAATCTCTTCGTTCCCCTCAGCGGCACGCTTCTCCAAATCGGCCGGTTTACGCCGCTTTACGGGTATGCAATGCTCGCGCGATACCCCGTCACCCATGGGAAGATGTATTCCACCGGCCCGGGCTTTTACGAGGACCCGCTGTGGTACGGCCTCGTCAACGTAGCGGTGTGGCTCGTGATCTTCGTGGTCCTCGCCCTCATGCTTGCCCGGAAGACTCGCGAAAGGCAGTAATGCTCGAGAACAGGGACCAGGGAGCCACCGTGGAGCATAGGCGCGCAATCGCGTATGCGATGTCGCTCGTGTGGCTCCTTTTCCTCGCCTTTCCGCTGGTGACGGCCTTTCAGGGAGGGCTTCCGACGCTTGCCGGCGCACTCTCGATCCTCCTGACGCTCGCGTTTGCCGCGCTTTACGCGGCATCAATGATTCGGCACTTTCGCGATCCCGATAGGATCACCGAATCGCTCACGTGGCAAAGCGTCGCGTTCATCGCGCTACTCATCGCGATGTGCGTCGCGCAAATGTTCCTGATCGGCACGGATGCCTTCTCACTCGCGGTCTTCGTCGTGCCTGTGTCTGTCTTCCTCCTCCCCCGCGCCCCGGTTACATCGCAGGCGCGTGCGTCGTGATCGCGATTCTCGCCTATCCCGTATACGCCCGAGAGTTCTGGCTATTGCCGTTCGGCATCATCGCTTCGGGCGTGTTCCTCGGTTGCGCGGGATCGGTGTTCTTCACCAAGGCTGCCCTCGACGACTCGCGAGTCGCCTCACAGGAGGCTGTTTTGGACGAGCGCGAAAGGGTTGCGCGCGACATTCACGACGTACTCGGGCACACCCTCACCGCGATCGCGCTCAAATCCGAGCTCGCCGAGCGCCTCGTGGAGAAGGATTCGGCTGCGGCCAAGCGCGAGATCGCCCTCATCACCCAACTCTCACGCGAGGGCATTGCCGACGTGCGCTCCACGGTTCTCGGCCTTCGCGTGCGTCAGCTTGGCGCCGAGCTCGAGCAGGCGCGAACCGTTGCGCGCGAAGCCGGGATCGAGCTCGCGGTACGCGGCGACGCCACCGACGTCGACCCGCAGTACAGGACCCTCTTTGCGTGGGGCCTGCGCGAGGCAATGACGAACATCGTGCGCCACTCGCACGCCACAAAAGCGGTCATCACGATTCGCCCTCACAGCATCGACATCACCGACAATGGCGTAGGGTTCTCGGGCACGAGCGGAAACGGCCTGCGCGGCCTACGCGAAAGAGTCGAAGGCGCGGGCGGAACGCTCACACTCACGGGCGGCGAAGACGGGACGACAGTGCAGGTGCGAATGTGATCAGGGTTCTTATAGCGGACGACCAGGCGATGGTGCGCGGCGCCCTCGCGGCGCTCCTGAGTCTCGAGGACGACATCGACGTCGTTGCCGAGGCCTCGAACGGCGAAGAGGCACTCGCGATTGCGCGCACAACCGACATCGACGTTGCGCTCGTGGACATCGAAATGCCCGGCCTCGACGGCATTGAGACAACCGCAGCGATCGTGCGCGGGGGGGCTCGATGTGCGTTGCCTCATCGTGACGACCTTTGGCCGGCCCGGCTACCTTCGCCGCGCCCTCGATGCCGGTGCAAGCGGTTTCGTGGTGAAGGAAACTCCCGCTGAAAAACTCGCCGACGCCGTGAAGAAAATCCACGCGGGCCAGCGCGTCGTCGATCCCGCACTCGCGACCGAGTCGCTTTTCGACGGAGCAAACCCCCTCACCGAACGCGAGCAAGAAATCCTGCGCATCGCCCGCGACGGCGACAAAATCTCAAGCATCGCGAAAAAAGTTCACCTGAGCGAGGGAACGGTGCGAAATTACCTATCCTCAGCTATCCACAAAACCGGCGCCGCGACGAGGGCTGCCGCCGCAAAACGCGCCAACGAACGAGGATGGCTCTAGAAAGAAGGCAAGCGTCGGGCGCCCCTCTCATACGCGCGAACGCGCGTTAACCTCGAACCTATCGAGCATGTCCTCTACCGCGTGAAACGCGTGATGGGAGTAAGCGCCCACCGAACGCTCCTCCTCGAGAGCGAGCCGGAGCGCATCCAGATAGCGCGTGAAGAGCGCCCAGTAGACATCGCGCGTATCCCTCTCGAGCCGCAGAGCTTCCGTGTTCGTGCGGTTGTTGAGCGCCGCCATGCGCCTTTCAAGCTTCGTGATGACGTGCGGCGGAACCGGCTGGCCGTCGATCGTCTGCTCGGCGAGGGGGCCGAGCTCACGGTTGACCGTCTCCAGCATGCTCCTCACGAGCATCTTTTCCTCGTGCCGCCGCTCATCAATGCCGGGTGCCGCAAGACCCGTTGCGCGAATAACGAACGGGAGCGTCCCCCCGAAGAGCAGCAGCGACCCCACGGCCACGAGGAAGGCGACAAGTATGACCGCGCCGCGATACTCGACGAGCTGACCTCCCGCAACATATGGAAGGGTTTGGATCGCCGCGAGGGTCACGACTCCTCGCATCCCCGCCCATGCCAGCACGATTCCGCCCTTCGGCGAAATCTGCTCGGTGAGCGCGTAATCAATGTCGGCACGGGTGCGATTGAGCCATCGCGAGCTTTCCGATTCCCAGTTCGAACCGAAGCGGTTACGCGCACGCTGCTCGCCCTTCTCGGTGAGGCCGCCCTTGAGCGTGTGCCCGAGCGCGCGGGCACGGGCCTCGCGGTGATTCGACATCCACACGACAACCGCGACGCCACACGCACGCAGCACGATCAACACGGCGAGCACAACGAGCGCCATGAGCCACACGCGCCCCAGGCTTCCACTCACGCGCGAGTCGTTCACGAGCCGCGCCACTTGCATGCCCATGAGAAGGAACACCGCGTGCTCGAGCACGTAGCTCGTGGTTGCCCAGGTCGAGCGGACCATCGCACGTTCCTCCGCGTTGAGGGACCGCGGCGCAAGATGGGACATCACTACCGCGGTGACGACGACCGCGATCACGCCGGACGCATGCACCTGCTCCGCGGGAACATACGACGCCCACGGGCTCGCGAGAGTCACGATGGTGACAAGCACCGGGTCGTTGAGGCGGCCACGAGCCCAATTGATGACCCGACCGGTCACATACCCGATCGCCAGCCCGCCTGCGACGGCCCACAGGAAGCCGAGGCTCGCTTCAACGAGCGAGAACCCAGTCGCGAGGGTCGCGACCGCCATCCGCATCGTCACGAGAGCGGCCGCGTCGTTGAAAAGGCTCTCCCCCTCGAGCAAAGTCATGAGGCGATCGGGAAGGCCGAGGCGCCGGCCGATGCTCGTCGCCGCGACCGCATCGATCGGCGATACCGCGGCCCCGAGTGCGATGGCGAGTGGAAGGGAGATCTCGCAAAAAAGCAGGTGCACGATCACGCCCACGAGGACGGCCGGCACTATGACCATGACGATACTGAGCCACGCAATCGGCTTGAGATTTCGTCGAAGCTCAATCACGGGCACGTTGCGACCCGAGGCGAAAAGAATCGGCGGAAGCACGCCGAGAAGAACCATCTCGTTCGTGAGTTCAACGTCGGGAATCCACGGCGTGAAGCTCGCGACGATCCCGAGCACGAGAAGGAGGAGCGGCGCCGCGATGCCGGTGCGGCGCGAGAAAAGTGCGGAGGCAACGAGGACGGTGAGCCCCACGAGCGCGAGGACGATGAGTTCCATTTATGGCTCTTTCCTCGTGCGCGCGGGGCCCACTGTCATAATGCTTACTTCGCGTCCACCTGCGCGAGGAAGTCCTGTGCGCCGCCCACGAGCTCAATGTGCCCCGTGGGCAGGTCGGCCGTCGCGAGCTTCGCGATCTCTTCTGCAAACTCGCGCACCGAGTACAACTTCCCGGCTGCCTCGCGACGTGCCTCGAGCGCACCCGGCTCCATGCGGTTGAGGAGGGTTGCCGTGACCGTTCCCTCGATCATGTCGCCCGAAACGACAACGAAGCTCACGCCTTTTTCGCTCATCTCGGGGATGCGCGACGTCAGCTCATCCTCGCCCGCGCGCTTCGACTTCGCGACCGCATCGTACGCGTCCATGGTGTCAACCTCGTTGATGAAGTGCGCCTGGTGGCTCGTCACGAAGATGACGCGACCGCCGGGATTCATGCGCGAGAGCGCAGCGGTGAGTGCGTTCGATTGTGCGTCGCGGTTGAGGCGAAGCGCGTAGTTGTCGCCGAGATCCTTCTCCATACCGCCCGAGGCGTTGAGAACGAGCAGATCGAGCGAACCAAACTCGTCGATCGCCGTTTGCATGAGGCGGTCGAGATCCTCTTCGTTCGTGAGGTCGGCGCCCACGGCTACGGCGCGACCGCCGGCCTCTTCGATTTCTTTCACGACCTTGTTCGCCCGCGGCGCCTTTTGACGATAGTTGACGACGACGTTGTAACCTTCCGCGGCGAGAATCTTCGCGGTGTCAGCACCCACGCCTCGCGACGACCCTGTGATGACGGCGGTTTTTGTGGTGGTCATGAATGATTCCTTCCAATCGGAGGAGCAAGAGGTTCAGAGATAGAGGCCGGTAACGTCGCCTTCGTGCGCATCTTCGTACACGGCGTGTACGTCGCGTTCGCGAAGGAGCACGTATACCTTCGCGTCGAGTTCGACCTCGGCACGGTCACCCGGATCAAAGAGCACGCGATCGCCTACGCGCACCTGGCGCACGTTGCTACCGGCGGCGACGACGTTCGCCCATGACAGGCGAGTCGACACGCTTACGGTTGCCGGGATCAGAATCCCGGACTTGCTGCGGCGCTCGCCCTCGGGATCCGGCTCGACCAGGAGGCGGTCGTGAAGCATCCGGAGCGGAAGCGCGGGTGTGTCACTCACTTCTGACGGTAGTCCCGGTCGAAGTAGTCGCCGTCCTTCGGCGTGCGCGTCACGAGGACAATCGCGCCAGCGGTGATCGCGAGGAGGCCGAGAGCACCACCGATGAGGCCCGCGACCGGTGCGGGCTTCACGGCGCCGCTATCGGCGACGAAAAAAGACTTCGCGGTATCCGAAGCTTCGTTCTTCCAGCGCTGGATGGCGTTGACGGGGTTGATGCGGTCGAGCAGCTCGTCGATGTCAGCGGCGAGATTGTCCTGGCGGCGCAGGGCCTCGCCCTTCATCTCCTCGAGGCTTTCCTTCTTCTTTCCCACGAGTTCCTCCCGGGATGTATGGTCGCGTGGTCGTACCGCTCGAGTCTACCGGTCGTCGGCTGGACTTTCACCGCGACCCCTTGGCCGGGTAGGCTAGGCGGGTATGCGCACGTGGCGGAATTGGTAGACGCGCTGGATTTAGGTTCCAGTGCCCTCGGGCGTGGGGGTTCAAGTCCCCCCGTGCGTACTCCCTCTCATCTCGACAACGCGCCAGCGTTGAGGAGGAAGCGATGACCCTGATTGGCCTCGTCCGTCACGGCCAGACGGACTGGAACCTCGCGCACATCTTCCAGGGGGCAAGCGATGTTCCCCTCAACGCGACCGGGGTTGAGCAGGCCCATCGCGCTCTCGATTCCACCCCGGAGTTCGCCTGGGACGGCGTCATGAGCTCACCTCTCATTCGTGCCCGCCTCACCGCCGAAGTGATCGCGACCGACCACAGCCTTCCGTTGATCGGCGTCCACGAGGGGTTCCGCGAAGTCGATTTTGGCTGGGCGGAAGGCAAACCCAGCGCCGAGGCCTACGCGGCCTATCCAGAGCGTGATTTTCCCGACCGGGAAAGCGTCGATGCCGTCCTCGAGCGCGTATGCGCAGCGGTGCGCGACGTATCGGCGCAGCACCCCGATGGACGGATTCTCGTGGTCGCGCACGGGACTCTCATTCGATACCTGGCCAGTGCCGTCGCACAGCGCGACTTCACCTCGCTCCCTAACACCTCGCTCACGCTCCTCGAGGTCTCCCCCACGCTCTGGCGAGTCCCTATGATCGCGGGCTATTCGCTACGCGAACCATTCGAATGGGCACACGAGGAGGGTGCGCTCCCCCGCTTCGATCCCGCCTGGGACGCGCCAAGCGGCATTGACCCGGCCACCCTCCCGCTCGCCGAACGCTCCGCACTCGAGGAGTACCGCCCGACAACCGAAAAAGCACCGAGCCACACCGCCGAGGAGTCACGATGACGCGCACCGCAGTGGGAACCGAATCCAACTGGTTTGACGACGACGAGATCCGTGAGCTCCGTCGTAAGCTCCCGATCCTCTACATCGATGTCGTCCCCGTTCGACTCGACCCCTACGGGGCGATCAAGGACATCGGTCTGCTTCTTCGCGCCGACGGTTCCGGGCGCATCATTCGCTCCCTCGTCTCTGGCCGCGTCCTCGTGCACGAGAGCCTTCGCGAGGCCATCATTCGCCACGTCGAGAAGGATCTCGGTACCGTGGCGCTTCCGAAGGTCCCCACGTCGATGGTGCCTTTTACCGTTGCGGAATACTTCCCCACCCCGGGCCAGTCGCCGTTCGTGGACCCGCGCCAGCACGCGGTTTCACTCGCGTACATCGTTCCCGTCGAGGGCGACTGCGCCCCGCAAGAAGATGCACTGGATCTCGGGTGGTTCGATGCGGCGACGATCCTTGAGTCAGCCGTCATGAACGAGCTTGAGCAGTCGCATGCGATTCTCGTGCGCCGCGCCCTTGCAGCCGGGGGCATCAACTAGCAGCACACGCCTAGCGTCTCAGGCACGCAAGCGCCCCGCGGGAATCAGATCAGGTTCGCGAGTCGCCCGGCCAACGCGCGAAACGCCTTGCCGCGGTGGCTGATCGCGTTTTTCTCCTCGGCAGTGAGTTCAGCCGACGTCTTCTCGTACCCCTCAGGGACGAAAAGCGGATCGTAGCCAAAACCTCCCTCACCGCGCGGCTCACGAAGGAGGGCCCCTCTCATCGTGCCGAGCTCGACCACCTCTCGAGCGCTGCCACCGTCGGAATGGGGAATGACCGCCGCGGCCGCACACACAAACTGCGCCCCGCGGTGGGCCGGCGCGATATCGGCGAGCTGAGCGAGAAGGAGGGCGTTGTTGGCGGCGTCATCGCCGTGGCGGCCCGACCAGCGGGCACTGAAGATCCCCGGGCTTCCGCCGAGAATATCAACGGCAAGACCCGAGTCATCGGCGATCGCGATGAGGCCGCTCTCTCGCGCCGCCGAACGTGCCTTGATCAGAGCGTTCTCCTCGAAGCTCACGCCATCCTCAACCGGGTCGGTGAGACCCAATTCGGCACTGGAGACGACAAGAGCCGGGTCGAAGCCGTCGATCGCCCCCGCGAGTACCTCGCGCAGTTCCTTGAGCTTCTTGGCGTTGTGGCTCGCGAGAACGATCTTCGCGTCGGTACTCACTGGCGTTCCTCAAAGGCCGCGAGCTGCATCTGGATCAACTGTTCACAGCCCTGGGAAGCAAGGCCAAGGAGTTGGTTCAGCTCGTCGTAGCTGAAGGGTGCTCCCTCGGCTGTTCCCTGTACCTCAACGAACTCGCCCGAACCGGTCATGACGACGTTCATGTCGGTTTCAGCCTTGACGTCCTCGCGGTACTCGAGGTCAAGCATCGGGATGCCGTCGATGATGCCGACGCTCACCGCCGACACGGAGTCGCGCAGGACATCGGCGAGCACCGGGATCGAGGCATGGCGTTTGCCCCACGTGATCGCGTCGACGAGGGCGACATACGCGCCCGTGATTGCTGCGGTGCGCGTTCCACCGTCGGCTTGCAGAACATCGCAATCGAGCTGGATCGTGTTCTCGCCAAGCGCCTTCATATCGACGACGCTTCGAAGCGAGCGGCCGATGAGTCGCGAGATTTCGTGGGTGCGCCCACCGATCTTGCCCTTGACGCTCTCGCGATCCGAGCGGCTCCCGGTCGCGCGCGGAAGCATGGCGTATTCCGCCGTAACCCAGCCCGTGCCGCTGCCCTTCTTCCAGCGCGGCACACCCTCCGTGAAGCTCGCCGCGCATAGCACGCGCGTGCGTCCAAATTCGATCAGGCAGCTGCCTTCGGCGTGGTCAAGCCAACCGCGCGTGATCCTCACGTCGCGGAGCTGATCGACGGTGCGTCCGTCGACTCGGGTGATCTGCTCGGTCATGGCTTTCTCCTCGTTGGTCGCGAGCTGGGAATTAAAGCGTGTAGGTGCGAAGTGACTCGGCGAGTTCGAGAGGACCGTCGAACTCGGCCCTCGCCTCTTCGAGCGGGACTTTGCGATCGGTCCACGGCGGGATGTGGGTCAGCACAAGCTTCTTCACCCCGGCTTCGCGCGCCAGAATTCCCGCACGCTTGCCCGTCAAGTGGATGCCCTGGAAGTGGTCGTCGCGCCCCTCAACGTACCCGGCCTCGCACAAGAGAAGGTCAACGCCACTTGCGAGAGCCGAGGCGCCCTCACACACGTCGGTATCGCCCGTGTAAGCGAGTACGGTGTCGCCCACGGCGATACGGAAGCCGAATGCGGGAACGGGGTGCTCCACGGGCACTGCCGTGATGATCGCACGCCCCGCTTCGATACTGTCCCCCTCCGATAGCGCAATGAACTCGTAGGGGGCGCGGATTGCGCCGGGCGGGATGGGGTCGGGATTGCCGGTCGCGGCGCTCAAACGTTCGTCGATGCCTTCGGGCGCGAAAACGCGGACCGTCGGACAGTTGACGAGCGGGTGATAGGCGAGGTAGACCTCGAGTCCCGCGAGGTCGAGGAAGTGATCCGCATGCAGGTGCGAGATGAGAATGATGTCGATGTGAGACGGGTCGATGACCTTGTGAAGGTTAGAGAGGGCACCATTGCCGCAATCGATGAGGATGCGAAACGGCTTACCGCGTTTACCGGGCACGGTCACGAGGTAGCACGAGGCCGGCTCGCCCGGACCCTCATAGCTGCCGGAGCAGCCCACCACTGTCAATTCGATGCTCATGCATTCTCCTCACGGGCGGGGATGGAGGTCGTGTGGGTAATCGCGGGGCCGAGGAAGCGCTGCGAGAGGCGCGCGAAGTTGCTCGTGCGGCCCACGCGCGGCGCCGTCTCAGCGAAGATGTGGCTCGGCGCGGTGGCCGCCGTGCGCATGAGGTTTTCACCCTGAAGTGTGCGGTACACGTCGATTGCGGTTTCTTCCGAGGACGACACGAGCGTGACGTCCGGCCCCATCACGTAGCTGATGACGCCGGCGAGCAGCGGATAGTGCGTGCAGCCAAGCACGAGCGTGTCCACGCCCGCTGCTTTGAGGGGCGCGAGGTACTCCTCCGCGGCAGCGAGGACCTCCTCGCCCGAATCGGTCCCGCTCTCGAGGAACTCGACGAAGCGGGGGCAGGCTGCGGCCTCCACATGGACGTCAAGCGCCGCTGAAAAGGCATCCTGGTAGGCCCCCGACTTCACGGTCGCGCGCGTACCGATCACGCCGATCCGCTTGTTGTGGGTCACGGACACGGCGCGGCGCACGGCCGGTTTGATGACTTCGAGAACGGGAACGCTGTAGCGCTCGCGCGCGTCGGCGAGAACCGCCGCGGTTGCCGTATTGCATGCGATCACGAGCATCTTGACGTCGTGCTCGACGAGTTCGTCCATGACCCCGAGAGCGTATTCCCGCACCTTCGCGAGCGGTTTGTCGCCATAGGGCGTGTGGGCCGTGTCGCCGATGTAGAAAAGCTCTTCATTCGGCAACTGATCGATGATCGCGCGTGCGACAGTGAGCCCGCCGATCCCGCTATCAAAAATCCCGATGGGTGAATCGTTCACGCTTTCAATCTATCGATCTGCGCGCTGACCGAGAGTGCTTCGGCCCACCCGTGCAAGGGATCTCACAGGCATCTAGGAGCGAGCGTTCAGGGCCCCGATCAACGTCGCCTGGAGCCACGAGGCGAACTCATACAGTGTCGCGAGGAACTCCAAACCGGCAACTCCCGGCTCGGCCTCAACCTGTTCGAGGTCGTTCGAACACAAAAGCTGGAGCGCTTCGAAGTCACCGTCGTTCTCGATCCCCATGCGGTCCGCGAGAACGAGGCGAATAACATTGAGCGCCTTGAGCCATGAGACCGCATCGGAGCGCTCGATCACGATCTCATCGTGCGGCCCTTCGCCCCCGATGTCGCCGGCAACTTCCAGGCTCGCGCGAAGCACGCTCAAGTTCGCGATATGGGCATCGGCGAGGTTGCCTTGCGTGAGGCGCCGGTACTCGCCCGCCTCTTCATCGTTCTCGCTCGCGGGCGGAAAAAGCCGTTGAGTTGCGCTGTCGCGCGGGGCCTCCGTCCGCGCGCGCGAAGTTTCAGCCTCGAGCCTCGCGAGCGGGTCCTCTGACATCACCTCGCTCGGGCGTTGCCCGGTCTCATCACTCTCGCCGATTTCAAGATCGGCGCGAATGAGGTCGGTAATTTCGCCCGCTACTTGCGCGAGTACGGCGCGCTCTTCCGCTTCGAGCCTGCACATCAGTCGACCGTCGGCCCGCGCGATGAACGAATGCGCCACTACGCCTCCTCGAGGATCGCGAGGAGGCCGAATTCGTGCATCGCACCCACGTGAGATTCAGCGGTCTCTCGCCCGTCGCACGACACGATCGCACGCCCCTGCGTATGGACCTGCATCATGAGCGCGTGGGCCTTGGAGCGGGCGTACCCGAAGTGAGTGCGAAACACGTAGGTCACGTACGTTTGCTCGTTCACGGCGTCGTTTAGCACAACGGTGTTCCACTTTCGGTCGGTTTCAGTTCCGACGCTTGCCAGGGACTCGCTCTGGCGGTCTTCGCGCACGGCGTTTCCTCCCTCGCCTCTCAACTTCGGGCTCCACTACGGGTATGAACACTAAGACTACCCGGCTTCCTCGTTTAGGCTTGCTCTGTGCCAACGACCTCACTAAAGACCGATTTGTACGAACTCACCATGATCCAAGCCGCGCGTGATGCCGGTGTCGCGGATCGCCAATGCGTGTTCGAGGTGTTCACCCGCTCGCTTCCCGAGGGGCGACGCTACGGCGTGTTCGCAGGGATTGGCCGTATTCTCGATGCGCTCGAATCGTTTCGCTTCGAGGCTGAGGATCTCGATTTTCTGCGGTCGACGGGGCAGTTCACCGAGGACGTGCTCGCCTATCTCGCGGACTACCGGTTTGAGGGCAGCATCGATGCGTATGCGGAAGGCGAGCTCTTTTTCCCGAGCTCCCCCGTCGTGCGCGTCGAAGGCACCTTCGAGCAGTGCGTGCTTCTCGAAACTCTCGTGCTCTCCATCCTCAATCACGACTCGGCGATTGCGTCCGTGGGCTCGCGCATGATCCAGGCTGCGGCGGGGCGCCCGTGCATCGAGATGGGTTCGCGGCGCGTGCATGAGGATGCCGCCGTCGCCGCCTCGCGGGCCGCGGCCATCGTGGGATTTTCGTCAACCTCGAACCTCGAGGCCGGTCGAACCTACGGGATTCCCGTCGTGGGCACCTCCGCCCATGCCTTCACTCTCGTGTTCGATACCGAAGCGGAAGCCTTCCAGGCTCAAGTAAACTCGCTAGGTGCGCACACGAGCCTGCTCGTGGACACATTCGATATCTCCGCGGCGATCGAGTCCGCGGTAGCCATCGCGGGCCCCGACCTCGGCGCGGTGCGCATCGACTCCGGCGCCCTCGGCGAAACGGCCCGCGAGGTGCGTGCCCAGCTCGATGCGCTCGGCGCGACGCGCACCTCAATCACCGCGACAAGCGACCTCGACGAATACCGCGTATTTGCACTTCGCGACAGCCCCGTCGACAGCTACGGGATCGGCACTCGCCTCGTGACCGGCGGCGATCACCCCGCGCAGGGCTTCGTTTTCAAACTCGTCGAACGCGAGAACTTATCCGGCGAGATGGAGGCCGTCGCGAAGAAGTCCGCGCAAAAGGCCACCGTCGGGGGAAGCAAACGCGCCTATCGTGTGTGCGGCGCCGAAGGTGAGGCATGCGCCGAGCTCGTCCTCGCCGATAACCAGGGCGATCAGCCATCGCAAGCCCCGGGCTCCCGGCCTCTTCTCACACGCCTCGTCGAGCGCGGCAACGTTCTCGACTCACGCAGCCAATGGGAGCGTATCAAAGCCGCACGCAGTGTGCACGAGCGTGCTCTCGACGAACTTGCACTCGCCGATCCGCATATCCGCACGGGGCAGGACGGCGATGTCGCGCTGCCGGTCGTCCACTCCCTCGAGGAGCTTGCCTACCTGCGAAACGCCGGGAAGCGATAGTTCCCGGCAAGCGTCGGGCTACTTCTTGCCCACGAACCAGCCGCGAAGAATGTCGATCCTCTTTTGAATCTGCTCCGCGCTCGCCTGCGGAACCGCAGGGCCACCCGAGCGGCGGCGCAGTTCGTTGTGCACCTGACCGTGCGGGGTTCCGGTGCGGCGCGCCCAGCCCGATACGAGCGAGCTGAGCTCCTTGCGAAGCGCCGTCACGTCGCGGTGCGTTGCTGCCGCGGGCGCGCTCGAGCGCGCTGACGAACGCCGTTGCTGGCTCTTTTGACGCTCGCGCAAGAGCGTCGTCACTTGCTCTGGCTCAAGCAGGCCTGGGATTCCCAAAAACGCCTGCTCTTCCTCGCTCCCCGCCATCGCGAGGGTCCCGTACTCGCCACCGTCGAAGAGGACGCGGTCAAAGTGGGCATCTGATTCGAGGGCCTCGTAGCTGCCCTCAAGCTCACTACTCGCCTTCTCCTCGCGATTGGCCTCGCGCAGCGCCTCCTCATCGAGGCCTGTCTCCGGGTCAAGCTGGTCTTTTTCGCGCATATCGAGGACGTGGTCGCGCTCGACCTCCATCTCGTTCGCGAGGCCGAGAAGAACGGGAACCGAGGGAAGAAACACGCTCGCCGTTTCACCACGCGTGCGAGAGCGCACGAAGCGGCCCACCGCCTGCGCAAAGAACATCGGGGTCGAAGTCGACGTTGCATACACGCCCACGGAAAGGCGCGGAACGTCGACTCCCTCGGACACCATACGCACCGCGACCATCCAGCGATCCTGCGAGGTGCTGAACTCTTCGATCTTGCGGCCCGCGGTCGCGTCATCCGAGAGGACGAGAGTGGGTTTCTCACCCGTGATGCGCTCGAGAATTTTCGCGTACGCGCGCGCAGTGGACTGATCCGTCGCAATCACGAGACCGCCCGCGTCGCTCACGCCGCGACGAACCTCGGTGAGGCGTTGATCGGCGGCCGCAAGAACAGTGGGGATCCACTCGCCCTTCGGATCGAGCGCCGTGCGCCACGCCTGCTGCATGATGTCTTTCGTTTCGAGGCCGCCAAGCTGCGCCGAAACCTCGTCCCCGCTCTTCGTCCGCCAGTGCATTCGCCCCGAATACGTCATGAACAACACGGGCCGCACCACGTGGTCCTGCAAAGCCTGACGGTAGCCGTACGTGTAGTCGGCCTTTGAGCGCATGAACCCCTCGGCGTCAGGTTCGTAGCGCACAAAGGGGATGTGGGCATCGTCCGAGCGGAACGGGGTACCCGTGAGTGCGAGGCGACGTTTCGCGGGGTCAAAGGCCTCGCGGACACCATCGCCCCACGTGAGCGCGTCGCCCGCATGGTGGATCTCATCAAGGATGACGAGGGTCGGAGCCGCCTCGGTTCTCGCTCGGTGCAACCTCGGGTTCGCCCCCACTTGCGCGTAAGTGAGGGCAACGCCTTGATAGTGATCGCCGTGCCGACCCTGGGAATTAGAGAAGTTCGGGTCGATCTGAATGCCCACGCGTAGCGCGGAATCCGCCCACTGGGTCTTCAGGTGCTCGGTCGGGGCAACCACGGTGACGCGGCGCACCACCCCTTCCTTGAGCAGGCCCGCGGCGATCTGCAAAGCAAAGGTTGTTTTGCCGGCGCCCGGGGTCGCCACGGTCATGAAGTCGCGCGGCTGGCGCTCTTGGTAAAGGTTCAGGGCTTCGGCCTGCCACGCACGGAGCTTCGGCGCCGTGCCCCACGCTGCGCGCTCGGGGAATGCGGGCGGCATCTGCTGCGCCGCAAACGACGAGGGCTTGCGGGGGGTCGACTGGGTGTGCACAGCCGGCGCGTGTTGCTCGCTGGTGCGCGTCGACTCCAGATAGCTCGAGAACAGGTCGGGCGAAGCGGAAGAATCGTGGGCATTCATAAGCGCCATCCACGATAAACCCGGCAGCGGCTAGAGCATCTCAGCGACCCGAGCCGAAAAGCCCCCGAAAGCCGCCAAAGCCGCCTTTACCTCGGCCTTTATCCTCGCCGTCGCCCGAGTTGCTTCCGTCACCAATGCCGTCGTAGATCTCTTTGCACTGCGGGCACACGGGGTACTTCTTCGGGTCGCGGCCAGGAACCCACACTTTGCCGCACAGCGCGATCACCGGCGAGTTGTTTAGCGCGGCCTTCGCGATCTTTTCCTTCTGCACGTAGTGAGCGAAGCGATCGTGATCGCCTGGATCGGCGTCCTCCGTCTGTTCCTCACGTTCGAGCACCGCTGTCGAGCTCGGCGCAGCGCCGGGGGCAGCGGGTGCCTGCGGGGCACCGTGGTCCGGGGAGTTCGGGTCCGAGATCGAGGCCGTGAAGCGAATGCGTGTCGTACTCATGCCTCGATCCTAGCGGGGCTCCCCCGCGCGGGCCACGGCGCGCGCAACCGCGGGCGTGACGCGCTCGTCAAACACGCTCGGCACAATGTGGCGCGCTGAAAGCTCGTCGTTGCTGACAACGGAGGCGATCGCCTGGGCCGCCGCGAGAAGTGCCTCGTCGGTGACCTCGCACGCGTGGGCGTCGATAAGCCCGCGGAACACACCGGGGAACGCAAGGACATTGTTGATCTGATTCGCAAAATCACTGCGTCCCGTCGCTACGACGGCGGCGTGCTTCCAGGCGATCTCAGGGTCGACCTCGGGCACGGGGTTCGAGAGCGCGAAGACGATCGCGCGCTCGTTCATGCTCCTCAGCATCGACTCATCGAGAATGTTCGGGACGCTCACACCGATAAACACATCGGCTCCCTCAACGGCCTCGCGCAGCCCACCCTCCACTTTGCGAGGGTTCGTGTGGCGAGCGATCCACTCGAGACGATCTCCGGCCTCGCGACCCTCTCGAACGATGCCCTTCGAGTTTGTGACGATCACATCGCGCGCGCCCGCCGCAAGGAGAAGCCGCAGGATTGCCGTGCCCGCAGCGCCCGCACCCGACATCGCGATGCGGACCTCTTCAATCGGCTTTTCCACGATCGTGAGCGCGTTCGTGAGCGCCGCAAGAACGCACACGGCGGTACCGTGCTGGTCGTCGTGGAACACAGGAATGTCGAGCTCGGCACGCAGTCGGTCTTCGATCTCGAAACAGCGCGGCGCGGAGATGTCTTCGAGGTTGATTCCCGCGAAAGCGGGTGCGATCGCCTTGACGTGCGCGACGATGTCCTCAACCTCGTGCGCATCGAGGCAGATCGGGAAGGCATCCACGTCCGCGAAACGTGAAAAGAGCGCCGCCTTTCCTTCCATCACGGGTAGCGCGGCGAGGGGGCCTCGATCGCCGAGCCCTAGGATGGCGGAGCCGTCGGTCACGACCGCGACGGTGTTCTTCTTGATCGTGTACTCGCAGGCTTTCTCGGGCTTTTCCGCGATTTCCTCGACGACGCGGGCCACGCCCGGCGTGTAGACGATCGCGAGGTCGTCAGCGTTGTCGATCGGAGCGGTGGGCTCGACTGTGAGCTTTCCGCCTTCGTGGGCCTCAAAAATGCGACGTTCGACGGCTTCGGTTCCGGTCTCAAGACGCGTGGGTTCGGTGCTGTCAGGTGTGTGCGTAGCCATGATTTCATCCTTCCACGGCCGCGACCTTTCCGCCGGGACTTAGCGAAGATCCGCAATCGCGCGGCGCACTCTCTTTTCCGAAACCGTGTACCGCGTTCCAAGTTGCTGCGCAAAGAACGAGACTCGCAGCTCTTCGAGCATCCAGGGAATCTCGCGCGCCTCATCGCTTTCGAGCGCCTCGGTCGAGAGTTTCGATTTCGCTTTCTCGAACATGCCGACAAGATCCTCGATCTGCCACGCAAGTTGGGCATCGCGCGCAGGGTTGTCCTGCATTTTCTCGATCCTGTGGATGTCTGCCTTCAGGTAGCGAGGAATCTCGGGAACGATGTGCGCAGGCGTGCGCGAAATGAACCTCCCGGAGGTGAGTGAGTCGGCGTGCTCGCGGATCTGGGTGAGCTGCTGCAGCACCGAGAGGCTCGACACTTTGGAAATAGCCCGCTGAAGCTTCGCGTGAAGAGCGAGAGCGTCGACGGCGGCGAGCACGAGCGTGCGTGAAAGGCCTGCGTGCTCGGCACGCACGGCCTCGACGAGCGCGTCGAATTCAGCCTTCGTCCACACAAGACCACCGTTTTCCGTTCGGGAAATCAACTCGGCGCTCGCGGCGAGCGCCGCATCGCTCAAAAGCGCCTTTGCGCTCCCGTAACTGGATTGAGAAATCGCGAGCTTCGTGGGATTCGGGAGCGAGCCGAGCACCTGCGCCGACTTCGACCCGAGGGCTTCGGTCACGAGGTGCGTCACGGCACGGACGTGCTCGCGGCGCTGATCGAGGGCAGTCGGCATCGCGGTGAGGTCGACACTCACACCGCCGCTATCCTCGCGGAGTTTGAGCGCGGGATACACGACAACATTGAGCCCACCTTGCCGGTTGCGTTTCGTGCGGGGAATCTCGAAGTCAGGAAATCCGTCGAGATCGCGGTCGCCAAAGGACTCGGCTTGCCGGGCCGCGCTTGATTCGACACGTGCGCGGTGTGCCTTCTTGAGTGCGAGAAGGTCATCGCCCGAGCCGATCTCGCGCCCGCGATCATCGCGCACCGAGAAATGCATGCGAAGGTGCGCGGGAAGTTTGCTCGCATCAAATTCATCGCCGTAGAGCGGCAGGTCGTCGGGGACACCGGGAAGTGCCACGAGTTCGTCGGCAACAGCTTCGACGAAGCGCTCGCCCGTATTCGGGTCGTCGTCGCGCAGGATCTGGGCGACGGCGCGTGCCTTGTCCGGCGCGGGGATGAGGTGGCGGCGAATTGGCTTCGGGAGGGTCCGAATGAGCTCGGCAATTTTCTCTTCGCGCATGCCAGGCACGAGCCAATCAAAGCCCTTCGGCTCGAGTCTGCCGAGCACGGCGAGGGGAACGAGGGCCGTGACACCATCCTTGAAGTGGGCCGTCGATTTCGGCTGGTCACCGTCGCAGGCACCTCGAGCCGAAGGCTCGAATGCATAGCGAAGCGCGAGCGTGATGTCCCCCTGCACCCATGTGTCGGGGAAACCTGCGGCGTGGTCCTCCGCGTCGCCCTCGAGCAAGATTTCACGAGTGAGATGCAAGAGCTCGGGAGTCTCGTGACGCTGCTTCTTCCACCACGCATCGAAGTGCCGCCCGCTCGTCACCTTCGCGGGGATACGCGCGTCATAAAACTCGAACAGGGCGGCGTCGCCCGCGATGAGGTCCCTGCGCCGCGCCTTGTTTTCAAGCTCTTCGAGTTCCTCTATGAGTCGCACATTGTCGCGAAAGAAGTGGTGGCGGGTGTTCCACTGCCCCTCGATGAGGGCATGCTGAATGAAAATCTCGCGCGAAAGTTCGGGATCGATGCGGCCGTAGGCGACGGGGCGGCGCGCGAAAATCGGGACGCCAAACAGGGTCGCTTTTTCGTACGCCATCGCGCTTGCCTTCTTCGAGCTCCAATGCGGCTCGGAGTAGCTGCGCTTCATGACGTGAGGGCCGACGTCCTCAATCCACGCGGGATCGATCTTCGCGGCCGTGCGGGCGAACAGGCGTGATGTTTCCACGAGTTCCGCGGCCATGACGTAATCGTGGCGTTTTCTCGCGATCGTGCTTCCGGGCCAGATCACGAACCGAGAATTGCGCGCGCCCTGGTAGTCGCGCGTGCGCTCGTCGTAGAGCCCCACGTGGCTCAGAAGCCCGGCCAGCAGGCTTTGGTGGATGGTCGCGTCGCTCGCCGGGTTATCCGACGGCCGCAGCCCCACGTCGCGGCACATGTCTTTGAGCTGCGCGTGGAGGTCCCACCATTCACGGATACGCACGTAGTGCAGGTACTCGCTCTTGACTTCGCGCTTGAATGCCGAGTTGGAGAGCGCCTTGCGGCGCTCGCTCAAGTGCCGCCAGAGGTTGAGGTAGGTGAGGAAGTCACTCGTATCGTGAGTGAAACGCGCGTGCAGCTGATCCGCCTGCGTTTTCTTCTCGAGGGGACGCTCGCGCGGATCCTGAATCGAGAGTGCGGCGACGATCACGAGGACTTCGCGGAGTGCACCGCGCTTATCGGCTTCGAGGAGCATACGCGCCATACGCGGGTCGAGTGGAAAACGCGAGATCTGCTCGCCGATCGCCGTGAGCGCTCGTCCACCGGGGGCATTTTTCTCGCTGCGGATCGCACCGAGTTCCTCGAGGAGGCGCACGCCATCACGCACCGCGCGCTTATCGGGGGCTTCGACGAACTCGAAGCTCTCGATGTCGCCGAGCCCAAGAGCGGTCATCTGCAGGACGACGCTCGCAAGGGCTGTACGAAGAATTTCTGGTTCGGTGAACTCGGGCCGCGTGTCGAAATCTTGCTCGGAATAGAGGCGAATCGCTATGCCGGGGCTCGTGCGCCCGGATCGCCCCGAACGCTGCTTCGCGCTCGCCTGACTGATCGGCTCGATCGGGAGGCGCTGCACTTTCGTGCGCTGCGAGTAACGTGAAATGCGCGCGAGGCCCGAGTCGACGACGTATTTAATGCCCGGAACGGTGAGGGAGGTTTCCGCGACATTCGTCGCGAGAACGATCCGACGGCGGCCGTCTTTCGGCGGGCTGAAGATCTTCTGCTGGTCCTGCTCTGAGAGGCGGCCAAAGAGAGGCAGAACGTCTATTCGACTCGCCGCCCCCACTCGTTTCTTCACGTGCGTTTGGAGCTCCTCTCCCACCTCGCGGATCTCACGCTCACCCGGGAGAAACACAAGGATGTCGCCGGGCCCCTCGGCGATCAGTTCATCGCACGCATCGACGATCGCCTCGGTGAGGTCGCGCTCCTCGCTGCGGATGTCTGCGAGTTCGTCCACCTCACCGATCTCGGGCTCGAGGACGAGCGGCCGGTAGCGCACCTCAACGGGGTAGGTGCGGCCCGACACCTCGATGATGGGGGCGGGGTGCAGGTCACCCGCGCGATCCTTCTTTCCGAAGAATTCGGCGAAGCGCTCGGGATCGATTGTCGCCGAGGTAATGATGATTTTCAGCTCGGGCCTACGGCGGGCGATGCGCTTGAGGTAGCCGAGCAGCATGTCGATCGTGAGACTGCGCTCGTGAGCCTCGTCGATGATGATGGCGTCGTATTTCTTCAGCAGCCTGTCGCCGTGAATCTCCGAGAGGAGGATGCCGTCGGTCATGACCTTGAGACGCGTGGATGTGGCGGTGTTTTTCGTAAACCTCACCTGGTATCCGACGCTTCCCTCGCCAAGCCTCTCGCCCAATTCCTCCGCGATGCGACTCGCGACGCTTCGGGCGGCGATCCTTCGGGGCTGCGTGTGACCGATCATGCGCCCGCGGCCACCGTAGCCGAGTTCGAGGAGCATTTTCGGAAGCTGCGTGGTTTTGCCCGAGCCTGTCTCGCCAGCGACGATCACGATTTGGTTGTCGCGAATCGCTCGCTGGATTTCCTCACGCCGCTGAGAGACGGGAAGGTCAGCGGGGTAAGTGATCGCAAGACGCGGCTTCGCCGTACCGGGGCGCGCGCCAGTATTCTCGTTGCTGGAGGTCATATCGCCTCCATCGTAGTCGCCGGATCGCCGCATTCGTCCGTGGGAGTGGACACAAGCATCCCTCACATGCGGCAGGTGCGTCCGCATCCGAGTCTCGTTCAGCACGACACCCCTACCATTGAGGCGCATCCCTACCGAACAGAGAGGTTCTTATGAAAGCCCTTCGCAAGTCCGCCCCACAAAAGGGACTCGAGATCGTTGACATCCCGGAGCCGCAGGTCGGCCCCAACGATGTCAAAGTGCGTGTCATGCGCGCCGGTATCTGCGGCACCGACCTGCACATCCTCGAGTGGGATGCTTCCGCACAGGACATGTGCGATTCGGTCCCGTTCACGCCGGGCCACGAGTTCTACGGAGAGGTCACCGAGATCGGTGACGACGTCGTGGACGTGCGCGTTGGCGATCGCATCTCGGGCGAGGGCCACGTCGTGTGCGACATTTGCCGCAACTGCCGCGCGGGACGCCGCCACATGTGCATTCGCACGCGCTCGATCGGTGTGCAGCGCGATGGCGCGTTTGCCGAGTACGTCGTCATCCCGCAGCAAAACGTGTGGGTTCATCACAACGATGGTGGCGAAAAGGTCATCACGCCCGAGCTCGGCGCGATTTTCGATCCGCTCGGCAATGCCGTGCACACGACGCTTAAATTCCCACTCGTTGGCGAGGATGTTCTCATCACCGGCGCTGGCCCGATCGGGCTCATGTGCGCCGCCGTTGCTCGCCACGCCGGTGCACGCTACATCGCGATCACCGACGTCAAGGAGCACCGCCTCGCGATGGCAAAGGACATGGGCACGGATGCCCAGATTGACGTCTCGAACACGAGTATTCGCGACACGCAGGCGTCTCTCGGCATGCGCGAGGGCTTCGATGTCGGCCTTGAGATCTCCGGGCAGGCAAGCGCCCTCCAAGACATGATCGACAATATGAACCACGGCGGCAAAATCTCCATGCTTGGCCTGCCCTCGAAGCAGTTCGAGATCAACTGGACGACCGTCGTGACGCGCATGCTCACCCTCCAGGGCATCTACGGACGCGAAATGTTCGAAACGTGGAACGCCATGAACGCTATGGTGCGCACCTCGAAGATTCTTCGCGAGCGCGTGCTGTCGACCGTAACCGACGTGCTGCCCGCTGAAAAGTGGGCGGATGCCTACGCGCTCGCGCGCTCAGGCGAAGCTGGCAAGATCGTTCTCGACTGGGAAAACATTTAAGGAGTATCGATGTACACGAGCATGAAAGACGAGCTGACCGCGGAACTCAACGCCATTCGCGAGGCCGGAACGTACAAGAATGAGCGCCCGATTCTCACCCCGCAGTCGAATGCGGTCTCGGCTGCTTCCGCGCGCGATGCAGAAGGCCGCGACGTCCTGAACTTCTGCGCGAACAACTACCTCGGTCTCGCCGATCACCCCGAGCTCATCGCCGCCGCAAAGCGCGCCCTGGACGAGCGCGGATTCGGCATGGCGAGCGTGCGCTTCATCTGCGGCACCCAGGATCGCCACCTGGTCCTCGAACAGAAGCTGAGCGAGTTCCTCGGAACCGATGACACGATCCTGTTTTCCTCGTGCTTCGATGCGAACGGTGGCGTTTTCGAGTCACTCTTTACGAAAGAAGACGCCATCATTTCCGATGAGCTCAACCACGCGAGCCTCATCGATGGCATCCGCCTGTCGAAGGCCGCGCGGTACCGCTACAAGAACGCCGACATGGACGATCTTCGCACCCAGCTCGAGGCCGCGAAGGGCGCCCGCCGCACCGTCATCGTGACCGACGGCGTCTTCTCCATGGACGGCTACCTCGCTCCGCTCGACAAGATCTGCGACCTCGCCGATGAGTTCGGCGCGCTCGTGCTCGTGGACGACTCGCACGCCGTGGGCTTCATGGGCGAGACGGGGGCGGGCACCCCCGAGCACTTCGGAGTTTCGGATCGCGTCGATATCTACACGGGCACGTTCGGTAAGGCCCTCGGCGGCGCAAGCGGTGGGTACGTGTCGGCGCATCAGGAGATCATCGATGTTCTGCGTCAGCGCGCCCGCCCCTACCTCTTCTCGAACTCACTCGCGCCGGCGATCGTCGAAGCGACCATTACCGCTCTCGACCTCGTGAAGAATTCGGGTGAGCTTCGCACGAAGCTGTTCGAGAATGCGGAGCATTTCCGCAGCGCTATGACCGAAGCCGGGTTTGAGCTGCTCGAGGGCGAACACGCCATCGTCCCCGTGATGTTCGGCGACGCCGCCCTCGCGGGCCGCATCGCGGACCGCATGCTCGAGCACGGCGTGTATGTCACGGCGTTCAGCTACCCGGTCGTGCCGAAGGAGAAGGCACGTATCCGCGTACAGCTCTCGGCGGCCCACACGAGCGAGGATATCGATCGCGCCGTCCAGGCATTTGTCGCGGCTCGCGACGCCGAAAACTGAGTTTCCCATCGCCCTGAATTGCATAGGGGTTGTGGGGGTTTGACCCAAGCTCTCTCCCCCATTGCCCTGAATTGCACGGGGGCCACGGGGGTTTGACCTCCGACCACTCCCAATAGCGAAAGGCCCGGCATCTGAACTGGCCCCCGAAAGTTGGACTGGTTTAACTCTAGGCGGTTAGGGCTTCAAGGGGGGGGGTAAGTAGCAAAATGTGTGTCTGATTTTCGGGGTTCTTACTGATCAAACGGTATAAATCGGGCGTGTATAAGGTTTCGCACCTTATACACGCCCGATTCTGGTCCAATCCATCAGAACGGCATCCTCATGTGCTATCCGGGGGTTGGTTCGCTCCCAGGAAATCTTCCGGTGGTGCATGCGCTACAACACGCGCAGGCGGCACTCCTGGTGCAACCTTCTAGCCCCCGTTGACTTCCTAGCCCCCGTTGATTTCGAAGCGCTTAATTCAGCTACACTGACCCAAGCAGCATAGTTAGCCCCCGACGTGTCTACTTTCCAGGGGCCAGGCCCACCAGCACAACTAGGAGAACACCATGTCGAAGAAGCAGACCGTTCTACGCACCGGCCTCGGGACCCTGTTCATCGGAGCCGGCATCATCCAAGCCACTCACCGCGAATTCTTCACCGCCCTCGTCCCGGAACAGATCGCTGAACATGGCGACCGGGTGCAGGGCGCCGCGACCGTCGCCCTCACAGGGATCGGGGCGAGCTTCCTCATCCCGCCCCTCAATCCCATCGCTCGTTGGGCCGCGACCATCATGCTCGCCGGAACTCTTCCCGCTGCGATCGATCAGCTCCGCAACCCCGAAGTGACGGAGAAGCTCGGCATCCCGACCTCCGTCGTCGCACTCCGCATCCCAGCGCAGGTCCTGGTGATCATCGGCGCCTGGTACGCCACCCGCAAATCGAGGTAGCAACCTCCACGCGCGTCTGACCAAGAGCAATGGCAGCGGCTCTATAGCCCATGCCTTGCTCAAACAGTCCAACCAACTGCTCGCGCTGATGCTCACTCAGCGAACTCCGTGCTCTCAACGAAAACTACTCCCCACTAGTCAGTAACTGATTTCTCAGTCCAACTAATGGGGAGCAGTTCAATCCGTGCCGGGCCTTTCTCGTATCAGAACACCGGTTGAGGCCTAGGCCCCCGACCGTACTGTCCCGACGTTTGCTCAGTGTTCGTCGTAGTGGTCGCCGTGCTCCGCGTGGCGGTGGCCGTCGTGGATGTAGTCAACGTGGTCGTCGTGCTCGACAGCCTCGTGTCCGCAATCCTCGCCGTGCTGGTGATCGGCGACGGTGTGCTCAGCCTGCGACTGGTGCTCGTCGTAGTGGTCGCCGTGCTCTGCATGCAGGTGGCCGTCGTGCTTGTAGTCCACGTGATCACCGTGCTGGACTGCTTCGTGGCCGCAGCCTTCGCCGTGCGCGTGCTCCGTGGGGGTGTGTTCGGCTTTGTGGTCAGTCATGGCGTTCTCCTTCTTGTGCGTGCGCCAGTGCGTCGTGGATGACGTGGGTGACATGGGCATCGGCGATCGAATACCTCGTCGCTCTTCCCTCACGCTCCCCCTTCACCACGTGCACCTCGCGGAGTTTCCCGAGGTGCTGGGAGACGAGCGGTTGCGAGAGACCCGTGAGATCTACGAGCTCCTTGACTGTGCACCCGCGTTCAGCGAGGTGCAGCACGATCTCGAGACGCGAGGTGTTGCCAAGCGCCTTGAATACTCGTGCGGCGTGCTCAATCTGCATGCTGTCTTCCATACGACAATCACACCACATCCATGAGCATATTGCAATATGACTATTTATTGCGAACCGTTCCCACTCTCGCAATCACGCAACACCCGCGAGGAGCGTACACACCCCCACGGCAATTCCCGCCCACGCGGCCGCCCACAGCACCGAGGCAAAGGTCCCAATAATGAACAACTCCCCCACGCGAGCCGCCTCGCACCCTTCCTTCTCCGCACGCAGCTCCGGATACCGACCGAGCCCCTTCACGGCAAGCGCGACAGCGATACCCGTCGGGAAACCCGCAACGATCGAGACGTAGACAGCGATTCGCTCGAGAATGCCGATCCATCGCCCTCCCGGCAATTCCTTTTGCGCCCCCATGAGGGTGCCCTGCACGGCGGCGGCACGAGCCCCGCCTTCATCAATGCGCCGCAAAAGCGCGCGAATAACCTCATTGCCCGCCACGGCTCCACAGCCACACACAGTTAGCGCAAGCGCGCTCCACACAACCGTCACAACACCACCCGTTTAGGCATTTCCTACATTTGGGACGAATTAAGCTATTCTCTGCATATGGCACCAGTGAAGGATCAGGCTTACGCCGTCGCTGTCATCGGCGACATCGTCAACTCTCGCGATCACAACCGCACCGCGCTCCACGAACACCTCACCAGTGCGCTCAACGCGATTCAGACACCATCACACGAACGCCTCCACCCTACCGTCGGCGACGAAATCCAAGGCGTGTTCGCCACCCACGGCGACGCCCTTCGCGCCACCCACATCCTCAGGCTCCACCTTCGCGAGCATGACATCGACATTCGATTCGGAATCGGAGCCGGCGAGATCCGCATCATCGACGAAGGCGCCGGCATCCAGGACGGCTCCGCCTGGTGGGCCGCGCGCGAGGCCCTTGAGCGCACAGAAGAACTCGCCCAAACCTCCGGGTTCTCAGGTATACGCACCGGGCTCAGTGCAGCAACCTCGGAAAATACAAAGTCCGACGGTCGCCGGGCAACCGTCGGAACACAAGCCCCGCAAGGCCACGACACGCCCCCGCCCGAAGCGCTATGCCACTTGATCGACGCACACGTGAGCGCGCTCAAGGGGGGCGCCTGCGGAAGCTTACGCGGAATCCTCGAGGGCGAATCAAACGGCGATACCGCGGCGCGCCTCGGCATCTCTCCGAGCGCCAACACGCAGCGCATCATGCGCAACGACCTGCGTCCGCTCGCCGAGGCAATGCGCGCGACGTGGCTATCAAACGCCCCCGCTACACGGCCCGAGCGCTAACGAGGGAAGACACGAAGGCGCCGGAACGCTCTACCGCAGGGCGTCGCGCACCTTGACGAGCATCGCCATTGCCGCTTCAGCCTGCTTCCCCGCCACGATTGGATTATCGGCAAACGTCGCGAAGCCGCAGTCGGTATTCAGGAGCACTCGATTCTTGCCGAACATCTTCACTGCGGTACGCCCGCGCTCGAGCACAGCTTCGAAGGTTTCATCCTGCGGTGCCTTCTGGTTGAAGATGCCGATACCGATGCGCTGGTCTTCGCGCAGGCCCGTCAGATGCTCCCAGTCCCCGGCGCGCGGCGTGCATGTTTCCACAATGACGTTGCCGATCGGCACGGATGACAGGAGCGGGAGCAAAGGCGCGTAGTCTCCGGAAAGTGCCTTGGACTCATCGGGGGTCCAGTTGCCACGGCACACGTGAATACCCAGGCGATCGGCAGGAAAGCCCTCCGCTACCTGCGCAATCAGATCCCGCGCAAATTCCAGCTCCGGCTGCACTGCTTTACGCTCACCGAGCGCCCCGCACATGAATGTACGACCGCCGCCACCTTCGTTGCCGTAGACCACTTCGCTAAGCACGGGCTCGTCAATTTCCACCAACGCAACGCCTGCGGCGAGAAGCTCGGCGATTTCCTCCCGCAGAATCCGGACCACGTCGGTGGCGAGGGTTTCCCGATCGGGGTAGGCGCGATCGGAAACGCACTCCATCCACATGGTGCGAGTGAGGAGGTAAGGGCCGGGAAGATCCACCTTCACCGCGCGATCGGTGATGGTCTTCAGGTATTGGGCTTCATGCACAGCAAGGGATCTGTCACGGCCGAGCGGCCCGAATACCGCCGGGTGGCGAACCTCCCCTGCCGGCACATCGAGGGCGCGCAGCTCACGTTCAAACTGCACCGGATCATCAACGTACGGCAACAGATCCGTGATGGGGATGAGCTGACAGTTCTGCAGCAGACCCCCAACGAAGCTGGAATAGTTATCGCGGCGCATTTCACCGTCGGTGACGACGTCGACGTCGGCGCGTTCTTGCGCTGCCACGACAAGCTGCACGGCGTCATCAGCGGTAGCGTCAAACTCCTCCTGGGAGAGCCGGCCTTCCAGATGCTCATGCAATGCGCGAATCAGCCACGACGGCCGCGGCCAGCTGCCCATAGTGTGCACGGCCAGGGGCTCGAGCGCGGGCGCCGCAGCAGGCTCGGGAAGCTCGGCAGGAATATGTGGCGTGACCACTTCCTGCGTAATCGCCATTTGCGGGCGCTTACGGGGTTTCTTTCCTTTGCCTGCCGCGGGCACGAGTGCCTCGGGGGTGTTCTCCTGCTGAGGCATGCTCGCTGCGCCGTCGTAGGCACCCTTGCACACCAAGAACCGCCACTGGGTGAGTTCGCGCCCCTGAAACTGCACGGTCGTGGTCGTCGTATCGACCAGGTCATTCCCGGTCATACTGCACCAGCTAGGCAAGTCGACCTCTACCGTGGAATCCACGGAGGCGATCTCCAGGAACTTTCCCGGATCCAGGGGATCCAGATGTTTGCGGATCAGCAACAGCAGTCCGTTGCCACAATCCAGATCTCCACCGTCAAAACTGGTGTGGCCTTTCAAGCCGTCTTTGAAGGTGGCCGGGGTGAACTCTTGAGCGTTCGTCATGGCGGTATTCGAGTAGCAGCCGTCAGTAGCTCACGCAGCTAGCGCCCTGAGACATGTACTCGACGAGCTTCGCGCCGCCGACGATCGTCGCGCCGTTGATGAGCTTGCCTTCGTCCAGTCCACGCTTCTTGTAGCACGGCGAGCACACCCAGATCGTGCCGCCAGCTTCGGCGTAGTTGGTGATCAGTTCCTTGAGCGGCGCGAAGCCCTCCTCGTGAAGGTCATCGGCGTAGCCTTCTTCAGCGAGCCGCGCCCCCTCGGAGGAGAGGAACACGACGGTTTCCTGATCGGAGGCGATCGAGGCATTGGCGATAACGAAACCCACGGTCGCCTTGTCAACATCGTCTTTGGCGTGGGTGATGCTCACACAGATCTTGGACATGTCAGGAATCCTTTCGTCGGATCAAAAACCGCGGCGGCTGTGCCACGGCAAGAGTGTGCCCGGTGAGACTGCACCAGGCGGGGATGTCGATGATCGCGCCTTCGTCGGTGGCGATCAGCTCGAAGATTTCTCCCGGATTCAGGGCGAGCATTCGCGAGCGAAGCTTCATGACAAGCTCGCCGCAGCCCAAGTCCTCGGCGTCCCATCTATCTGCAATAGCGAGATCCGCGGAGTTGCTCATATGCATGCCTTTTCACCCAATGGACAAATCTAAAGGTGTTGTAGTCATACACACCACTGGCTCCACCATATCAACGCAGGCCAGAACCGGCTTGCCCAATCCACAAAGCAACAAAAAGGGCGCCCACTTTGCATAGTGGGCGCCCTCATCGTGGAGCCGGCGGGAATCGAACCCGCGTCCGATAGTGCGAAGCCAGGGCTTCTCCGGGCGCAGTCCGCGAAATCGTTTTCTCAGCCCCAGCGCTCACACGGACACGTCGCTGACGGGCTCAGTCACTCTAAGGTGTTCACCCAACCCCGGTGACCAGGGTTGGTAGCAGTGGCCCTCTAGATGATGGACAGGTCAGATCGAAGGCAATCCCTGACGGTCCAGACTGCTGTCGCTGATCAGGCAGCGAGAGCGAAGTCAGTGCGCTTAGGTTCGGCACTTATTGTTTTCCAGGGAGCGTTAGCGAGATAACCCTGGATCCTCGGCCCGCTTCCCCTGGCTGGACAACTACCGTCGAAACCGATCGACCCCGTATCGGGTGGCAACGCCCGTAAACGGAACGTGCCAGATAATCTGCACCCGCAACTGCGGGTGGGATGCGTGCCTGATTCGCACACCCTATTCGATTATCAAAAATCTGTTGCACCTTCCGGCACAGCAGTTCAGTATACAGCTTTCAACGCCTACCGCCAAGGGCTCTATTCCCGAGGGCAAGCGTCGGCCCCTTCGCCACCGCGGAACCTGGCGTGCGGGCGGTTCCGACGCTAGCTGAGCATCTCCCGCCGCCTCATCGCGCGTTGAGCCTCGCGAGCATCCTGCTTTTCGCGCAGGGTTTGGCGCTTATCCCACTCTTTCTTGCCGCGAGCAAGCGCGATCTCGACCTTGGCGTGCGAGCCGAGAAAGTAGATCGATAGGGGGATGATCGTGTACCCCTTTTCGCGAGTCTTATTCATGAGTTTCAGGATCTCGCGTTTGTGCAACAGGAGCTTACGTTTGCGGCGCGCCGCGTGATTCGTCCACGTACCCCGTACATACGGAGCGATGTGCACGGCATCCATCCACACTTCGCCGTTGTCGATATAGCAGTAGCCATCAACGAGAGACGCACCGCGCTCGCGCAGCGACTTCACCTCGGTGCCCTGGAGGACCACGCCGGCCTCCCACGTCGCATCGATGTGGTAGTCGTGGCGCGCCTTTTTATTCGAGGCGATAAGCTGCTTTTTTCGCTCCGGCGCTACGGGCGCCTGCTTCTTTCCAGCCTTCGTGGCCACGTTCATCCCTCCACAGCTGCTGACACATTGACCGCCTAGTATCCCACAAATTTGCGGGGGTCGAGCGCCGTGCCGTCAAGGTGCGTCTCGAAATGTAGGTGACAGCCAGTCGAGGCTCCCGTGGAACCAACGTAGCCCACGGTCTGCCCGGCCTCGATCCGCTGGCCGGCAGAGACCGCGAACCCCTGAAGGTGGTGATACGAGGTCGTGAGGATCTGACCGTTATACAGGCCATGGCTCACGATGACTTTGTTCCCGGCGCCGCTGTTGTGAGTCGTCGCAAGAACCTTGCCCGCAGCCATCGCCCCCACGGGAGTCCCGCATGCCGCCGCATAATCCATACCCTTGTGGAGCTTGCGCGTGTGGTACACGGGGTGGAACCTATAGCCAAACATTGAGCTGCGGCGCGCCGAAACGGGATCGCGGAAGCCACCCGACGATGCGCCACCGCCGCTCTCAGGCTTCGGCTCGGGGATTCTGCGGGGCTTTCGCCGCTCGCGCTTTGCCCGGCGCTTTTCCGCCTCGCGAGCCTCGCGCGCCTCCCGAGCCTTCCGCTCCTGCTCGCGTTGGCGCGCAAGCGCTTCCTGACGCTCTTTTTCGATGAGCTGCTGAATGTCTGTTTCGAGAGTGCTCGACTCAGATTCGAGCGCCGATTCCGACGCTCGATACTTGTCCTTGAGCGTTTCGAGGTTCGCCGCCTGAGATTTCTGCGAAGCGTAAAGACCATCGAGGTCTTTCTTTGCCTGCGCCGCTTCGCTCTCAGCCTGGCGGCGCTCGGCGACCGCAGCCGCTGACTTCTTCTTGAGGTCCTCGATCTCGGCACGGATCGCCTCAAGCCGGTCCGCGGAGTTCACATTCGTGGCTTGCTGACCGCGAAGATCCGTGAGCTTCGCGCCTTGCGCTTGAAGCGTGAGGCGGTAGTTCATCGTTCGATCGACCGCGTCCTGCGGATCCTCCGAATTCAAGAAAATCGACGCGGGATTGGGAGCACCCGTGCCTTTATACGCCTCGATAGAGGCCCGTGAGACGTCCTCGTTCGACTGCGAAATCTTTTGCTGGCCACTTTCGACGGCCTGCCGGATTTCACTCTCCTCGGCTTGCGCGGCCTCGAGCCGCTTCGCCTGTCGGGCGTCCTCAGCTTTCGCCGCCTCGAGCGCGGAGCGCGCGGAGTCGAGGCGTGCCTGCGCATCGGGAATCCTCGCCTCAGTTTCGGCAAGGGCGAGGTACGCGTCGGCAAGCTCCGTGTCAACCTCGTTGAGATCCTCGCGCAACGCTGCAAGCTTTTCGTCGACGCTCTTCTTTTGTTTCTTCTTGTCGTCGATATCGTCAGCGAGCACATAGTCGTGCGAAAAAATGCCCGACGAGGCTAGGCCGAGAACGGCAGCGAACGACGCACCTTTCACGAGTGCGCGTCGAGAAAGAAAATTCATTTTCCCCTCACCATTCGACATATCCAGAACCTGCCTACACCTTCAAATAGCGGTTGAGCGAAACGACGGACGAGCCTATCGCGAGAATAGCACCGAGCGCGAGCAAAATAGGCCCTACCCACAAAAGGTCCGACATCGTCATGTGGATGAGATCAGCACCGAGAGTCGGAGCGAGCCAGCCCTCCACAAGATATTTAATAGCGAGCGAAAGTACACCGGTAGCCAGCGCTCCGCCGATCAGTGCGGCAACAGCGCCCTCCAGAAGGAATGGCAAGCGAATAAAGATATTGCTCGCGCCTACAAGGCGCATAATCGCAATCTCACGCCTTCTATTCGCCACCGACATACGGATCGTCGTCGCAACGAGGAGCACCGCCGCTACCAGCATGACGACAGCGAGAGAGATCGCAAAGACAGTTGATTGATTCAAGATCGAAATAAACGGTGCATATACCGCGAGAAGATCGGACACCTCATCGACGCCCTCCCTCCCCTGGAAGAAATCCACGACAGCGCTTGAGCGCTCCGCCTCCACAAGCGTGATGTGGAAACTCACCGGCATATCTTCGGCAGTGAAATCCTGCGCAAAGCTCTCACCGCCAAACTGGTCGCGGTATACCTCGAGAGCTTCCTCTTGGGAGCGCTCATCCACGGACGCGATATACGGGCCCAAAATATCGCCCTTGAGCGCCTCACGGACCTCGGCAATCTGTGCGTCCGTCGCAGCGCCGCCGGCACATGATGTCGCCGTCGAATGCGGAGAACACATATAGACGCTAATTTGCGAGTTCTTCACGAGGATGTCTTGAAGCGCGACAATCTGCTTCTGCATGAGAAGCCCCGCCCCCACGAACGTGAGCGAAACCGCGGTCACAATCACGACGGAAATCACCATCGCCATGTTGCGACGAAGCCCTCCGAAGCTTTCTTTAAGGATGTAGCGAAGCCTCATGCGAGTTCATCCTCCTCGCCCGAATCCGAATCCTCGAAGGCACGATCGAAGTCTCCCACGCGCTCGTCACCGCTCGCGGTTTCGTCAAACTGCTCGAAAGCTACGTCGGACGCGCGCACACTTCCTCCGGTCGCAGAGTCCGACGGCTGCCACTGACCCACTACCTCACCATCGGGTACCGCACCCGAGATCACGCTCTCATCTGAGGATCCTCGATAGTGGCCGCGCGTCTCATCGCGCACAACGTGTCCATCGACGAGCTCGACGACGCGCTTGTTCAAGCGATTCACTGCTTTCTCGTCGTGAGTAGCCATGAGAACGGTCGTTCCGCGATCGTTGATGTCTGCGAGAAGATCCATAATCCCCTTGGCCGTTTCCGGATCGAGGTTGCCCGTTGGCTCATCGGCAAGAAGGATCGTGGGCCGATTCACGTACGCACGCGCAATGGCAACACGCTGCTGCTCGCCACCAGACAGCTCATGCGGAAGCCGTTTTCCTTTGTCTGCCAAGCCCACCATGTCGAGAACCTCGGGCACGAGCTTTTTCACCACTCTGCCCGGAGTCCCAATGACCTGGAGCGCAAACTCCACATTCTGGAACGCCGTCTTCGAGGGCAGCAAACGGAAGTCCTGGAACACCATCCCGATTTCACGGCGGAGCCGGGGAACTTTCCAGCTCGACAGACGCGAAAGGTCCTTGCCCGCCACAAAAATGGAACCAGAGGTCGGATTAGTTTCCTTCAAAATGAGCCTGAGCATTGTCGATTTTCCCGAGCCTGAAGCCCCAACGAGAAAAGCGAATTCGCCACGCTCAAACTCGATCGACAGATCAGTGAGGGCGGGCGCGCTCTTACGCTGATATGTTTTCGTCACGTGTTCGAAACGAATCACAGGCTCATCCCATCTGGGCGGGTCGACAGCTCCCCTCGAGATGTCCGCGGGCACTACGAGGGTCAGTACCCGTCAACCCTAACCACGCCCCACCTAAAATCTTTGGATTCAAGCCGGTCACACGGGTCACGTTTTCCTCAAGAATTCGTCAAGAGGTGCTAGAGACTGCGCACTGAGCCTCGCACCCATGTGAGCTCAGCAAGCGTCGGCCCCGTGCGGGTACGGGCTGAGCTCTACCCCGGCGAGTTAGTCCTCCGTGCGTGCCTGTTCGACGCGCCAGCGGATACCGGCCTCGATAAAGCCATCGATATTGCCATCAAACACCGAGGTGGGATTGCCTTCCGAGTACTCCGTGCGCAAATCCTTCACCATCTGGTACGGGTTCAGGACATAGGAGCGCATCTGGTCGCCCCAGCTCGCCTTGATATCGCCGGCGAGCTCCTTACGCTTGGCGTCTTCCTCTTGCTTCTTCAGGAGCAGGAGTCGCGACTGAAGCACGCGCAGAGCCGCGGCACGGTTCTGGATCTGCGACTTCTCGTCCTGCATCGAAACGACAATGCCCGTGGGGATGTGAGTCATGCGCACGGCCGAATCGGTCGTGTTCACGCTCTGGCCACCCGGACCCGACGAACGGAACACGTCGATCTTGAGTTCATTCTCGGGGATCTCGATGCTGTCGGTCGTTTCGATGAGCGGGATCACCTCGACTGCGGCGAACGAGGTTTGACGGCGCCCTTGGTTGTCGAACGGGGAAATACGGACGAGGCGGTGCGTCCCGCCCTCGACGCTGAGCGTTCCATACGCGTATGGCGCACTCACTTCAAAGGTGACGGACTTGAGACCGGCCTCCTCCGCATACGAGGTGTCCATGACTTTGGTGGGGTACCCCTTGTGTTCAGCCCACCGCAAGTACATGCGCAGCAGCATCTCGGCGAAGTCCGCGGCATCGACACCACCGGCGCCCGCGCGAATCGTCACGACCGCGTTGCGCTGATCGTATTCACCGCTCAGCATCGTGCGAACCTCGAGCTCGTCAAGCGCTTTACGAATCGCGGAAAGTTCCTTTTCAGCGTCCTCGGCAAACTGGGCATCGCCTTCTTCCTCGCCAAGCTCGACCATAACCTCGAGGTCGTCGATGCGACTCGACAGTTCGCTGACGCGGCGCTTCTCCGCCTGCGCATGCGAGAGATCGGACGTGACTTTCTGAGCCGCCTCCGGGTCATCCCACAGATCGGGGGCGGCCGCCTGCTTCTCGAGGTCGGCGATCCTGGCGGTCAGCGCATCAAGATCGGTGACCTTCTCGATCGATTCGAGGGTGGAACGCAGGTGGGGAATCTCGGCAGAAAAATCAGAACTCACAAACATCCACTCTACGCTACGCACTCACCGCACGACAGGGACGCGACGCTCGCGCCCGGGACAATGCGGTCCGCTACACACCAGCATCGGCGGTCCGCACTAGTGCGCATGCGCCGATGAGTCCACGCGCACAACGATGGGAGAGTCGAGCGCACGAGAAATCCACCCCACGAGCGGCGGGTGCACACGCGCTTCGAGGGACAGCCTCACCTCACCATTCGGCGAGAGGGCAAGCGCTGTAATGTCCATATCGCTCACGCGAGAAAACTGGTGCGGGTACTGCGCGAGATAGGCAGAGGCACGCTCGCGCGCTTCGGCCTCGGTGGGAATACGTGGGTCACCCGCGTCATCGTAGAGCCTGTTTTCGCTCGCTCCCCCCGCTGCGTAAAGGGCCGCGCCATCCGCCACGAACTGAACGCGATTGCGGTCGATCTCGACACCGGTCACGGCAATGCCGAACGCAATCACCATCAAAACCACGACGCTGACGCCTATCGTCAAGACGCTGGCGTTGCCGCGCTCCCCTCTGCATCGCGCCAGGCGACGCTTTCGGATCATGACGTGCCTCCTTCAGCAATCAACGCGTGTCGGCCTTTCACGTCGACGATTGAGGAGTCCAGACCGATCACTCCGAGCCCGGGAATAGGCGCCGCGAGGCTCACCTCCACCGAAACGACCTCTCCGGCAACCGGACATGACGCCGACTCGCACGACACTTCGATGTCCCGGGCCTCTACCTCGACACCGTAGTCGCGCTCTACCTCGGCCACGATGCCCGCGATGCGTTCCTCGCGCCCCTCGGCAAGATCATGGACCGAATACACCCGTGCGATCTGCCGCGCGAGGGTGTCGGCGGCGAATGAGGCGGACTGCACGGAGGCACACGTGAGCAGGAGATATACGAGTGGAATGAGGAGGATGACGGATAGTCCAGTGAACTCGACGACCGCGTTCCCCGATGCATCCCTCAACCGACGCGACGTTCCCTTCGCGACGGCGCCCAGCCTAGAGAGCATCCTCATCCACCGCATGTCCCACGACGTGCAATGCGTTGCTCGGTCCGAAAAATCCGATGAGCGGCAGGGCCGCGTGGATTTCTATCTCAATCACACCCGCATGCTCGCGCGCTTCGACGTCCACGTCACCGAGTTGTTGAAACCGAGCAGAGGCTAGTTCTGAGGCCCGTGCGAGGCCGTCGCTCGGATCGTTGCCGAGCAACGCCCCGTGGTACGCCGACTGTACGGCGATGTCCGTGAGTCCATTGCGCACGTGAAGGAAGAGGGCAAGCTGGAGGAGGCTCAGGCCAAGCGCTACCACGAGTGCCGCGATGAGGGGGAACTCCACGACCGCGTTGCCTCGTTCTTCGCGCAGGCGCCGATGCAATCGGCGTATACGCATGCGCACGCTACTCGGTGAATTGGCTCATGGCCTGGTTGAACAAGCCCACGAGGGCATCGGAGGCCACGGCCCATAGAGCTACGACGATGCCGGCCGTCATGAGGGTGATGAGGACCCACCCGGGAACGTCTCCGCGTTCACTGGCCAGGCGCTCGCGCGCCGCGAAGAAAGCTCGAACGCCCGCACGGGAGATGCGCTCACGCAGCGGGGTCCGGGCGGTGGCATTGTCAATCAAGGTTGAGCGGTTAATGGACACGGGGTTCTCCTTCGGAATGAGGTGGGATACCAAAATTGCAAAATGCGGGGCCATGCTTGTCATAGCCCCACCTGGAGTGCGGTGATGCCGGGGAAGACCGCAAACACAATGACGAGCGGCATGAGGAGGAAGACGACGGGCAGAAGCATGTACACCTCGCGCCGCCCTGCGCTCTCCATCAAGGTCCGCTTCGAAAGCTCGCGGGCATCTTGCGCTTGCGCGCGCATGACATCTGCGAGTGGGGTGCCTCGTTCGAGGGCGACGGCAATGGTTTCCGCGAACCTCGAGAGGGAGTCGAGCGGGGAGCGGGTCCCAAGACTGATAAGTGCGTCCTCGAGACTCGCTCCCGCGCGGATCTCGGAGACTGCAATCGCCAGTTCCCGCGAAAGCTCTCCCTGAGAGGTGCGCGCGACTCTCTCCATTGCCGCGATTGGCCCTTCCCCTGCTGAAATCGCGAGGGCCAGTAGATCGGCAATAGTGGGGAATTCGCGCGCCATTGCCTGCTTCCGCGACGAAATCGCGCTCGTGAGGAGGTAGTCGCGCACGAGCGGTGCGGTCACGCTTGCGATCACGACAAGTGCGAGGAGCGCAATGAGCGGCGCTCGCTCGAGCGCGAACAGCCCCATCCCGAGGGCAGCGCTCGCCACGAACGCCACTATCGCCCAGGTAAACTGCTGAATTCTGAAATCGCGATAGGTGATCCGGCCGCCCGCGAGCGCAAGACGCTTCTCGATTTCACGTTGGCTCCCGAGCGCCCGCGCGGCAAAGGCGCGCACGCTCTCGAGAAACGGGCCCACGCTAGCGTCAATCACGGGATACACCCGTGCACTGTTCTCGAGAAAACCGAGTGCTCCACGTGCGCTGCCCCGTTTAATGTAAGGACTGACGCGAGCTTCAACTGACCGAGGTCGCCGCCACGGATTCTCGAGGATCACGAGAGCGAGGCCAAGGCCGAAAAGTGCGCCGAGGGTGCACCCCAAAATGACGATCGTGAGGGTATTGTCGCGGATGATCATTTGCGCAGCACCCTCTCGTCTTGCGGCAAGCGCGCGAGCGCGAGCATGAGGCGATAAGCGAAGAACGACACGAGCGCACCAGCGATGATGAGCATGCCGCCGGCGGTGGAGTCGTAGGCCTCTGCGGCTTCGGGACGCAGAATCATGAGCCCGAGCACCACCCACGGGGCGATTAGGGCGAGCTTCGCCCCGTTGACCGTCCAGCTCTGCCTCGCTTCGAGCTCGGAGCGCACGCGCGCATCTTCACGAAGGAACGATGACAGGGTGCGGAGAAGCGTACCGAGATCGGTTCCGCCCACGTCTCGCGTAATGCGCAGTGCCTCGATGATGCGATCCGCAACAGGGTCACTCAATCGCGCCTTGAGTCGATCGAGGCTGTAGGAGAAATCGCCGGTGGCGTGGTATTCCCTCGCAAATTCACCGAATGACGAACGCAGTTGCTCGGGCCCGCGATCGGCGAGTTGGGCAAGAGATTCGGGCAGCGAGAGCCCCGCGCGGACAGCCGATCCCACGAGGTCGATTACCTCCGGCCATACTTCGCGGAGGTTTTCTTGCCGTCGCCTCGCCAGTGCTCGCAGCGCCCATGCGGGGAAAAGGCTTCCGCCGACCCCTGCAGCGACGCTCGGGATCATCGCGGTGCTGAGCCCTAAACTGAGGATGAAAGCCACGCCACCGGTGAGCACCGACGCAATAAGAAGGTGATGCGGGCGTGCGTTCGAAAGCCCGATCCGGGCGAAATCGTCGCGGATTCGCTGCTCAATACGGGTACGCGAGCCCACCCGAACCGGTCTCCTCGCTTCACGGGGCCAAAACGCTGACCAGATCGTCACGAGCCCGAGGCCGAAGAGAGCTCCAGCAGCAAAGCCCGGGATCATCGCTTGTCTCCAAGGAGGGTCGATAGCGAGAAGCCGGCTCGTTCGAACCGTTCGGGGTGCGGCGGGTATGCGTCGCCTCTGCATAGCCGGCCGCGACGGAACTCGAAGATGTGTCCGAGCTCGACTACGGAATCTTCGACTCTCCCCGGAACAGCGACGATCTCTCGCACTCGACGGGTGCCATCGTGAAGGTGATCGAGGTGGACGACAAGATCGATTGCGTTCGCGACGGTAGGCGTCACGAACGAGCCGCTGACATTTTCGCCCGCGAGCAACGGGAGCGTGCACAGCTTGGCGATCGTGTCGCGGGCGGAGTTGGAGTGAATGGTGGCCATCCCTGGAAGCCCACTGTTAAGCGCGATGAGCATGTCGAGCGACTCGGCCTCGCGAACCTCGCCAACGATTATGCGGCTGGGGCGCATACGCAGCGCCTCCTTCACAAGGCGACGCATCGTAATTTCGCCGACGCCTTCGAGGTTCGGCTGCCGGCACTGCATGCCCACGACGTCCCGTGCCGAGATATTGAGCTCGAATACTTCCTCGATCGTCACGATCCTTTCGCGCGGGTAGACGGCCGAGCCGAGGCAACTGACCATCGTCGTTTTACCTGCGCCTACGCTCCCGGAGACGATGATGTTGAGCCCTGCCTTTACGCTTGCGTCGAGGAAGTCGGCAGCTTGCTGCGTGAGGGACCCTAACGCGACGAGGTCTGCGAGGGAGTGTGCTTTTGAGATGAACTTTCGGATGTTGACGGACCAGTGCTTGCGCGTGACATTCGGGATCACGGCGTGAAGGCGCGCACCGCTGGGGAGAAGTGCGTCGACGAATGGTGTACTGAGGTCAAGGCGGCGACCCGTTTGCGCAAGCATTCGTTCGACGAGCCCGCGAACTTCGCCGGCCGAAAGCACGAGTGGGGTCAATTCGCTGACGCCGTGCCGGTGGACGAAGATTTCGCTCGGCGAGTTGATCCAGATTTCTTCGATCTCCGGATCGTCGAGGAACGTCTGCAAGGCACCGAAACCTCCGATGCGTGCGGCCACTTCCCCCACGGCCGACTCGCGCTCACGCAACGCAGGGACTTCACCACGGGCAGCTTTGGCGTCGTACTCGTTGACGACTGTGGCGATGAGGTCATCGAGTGACGACGATGTCGCATCGAGACCCTGCTCGCGAATCGCTTGGCGAGCTTCGGCCTCGATGATGCCGAGTGCGTCGTGCATGGGTTCCCCCCCCCTTATGCAATCGTGGCGCCTGCTCAAGGCTCCCCGTGCCCCGTCCCCCTGGGGCTTTCTGTCATCTTTGTACCAGAGTTTGAGGGCACACGAAACGCTGTTCGGCAATTGTGGATAAGTATTCCTGGGTTATCCAGACTGCGGGTGCGTGTGCGGTGCGGCATACGTGCAGATCGGCCGTATAGACTCGCGTCGTCCCGTTCCCCGTCCCAGAGGATGACCGCATGGCAACGCGCCTTTCCACCCGCGATACCGCGGCCGAAGCAAAGATGTCGAAGACCGAATGGACGTACGCGGCTAAGCGCACTCTCACGGAATTCTCTAGAGCGGGCGGAACGGACCTCGCCGCTCAGCTCACGTACTTCATCGTCCTCGCCATCGCCCCATCCCTCCTGGCCCTCTTCTCGCTCGCTGCACTCGTACTAAGCGGTTTCCAAGACGAAATCGTCGGGCTGATTACCGATGCAGTAGCGAAGTCGAACATTGCGAAGGGCTCGGGCGATCTGAGCGGCCCGATCGAATCCACACTCAAATCTCTCCTCGGGTCGACCTCCTCAGGCACGATCGCTCTCATCATCGGTATCGTGACCGCCCTGTGGTCGGCTTCGGCGTTCGTCAAGGCATTCTCGCGAGCCTCCAACAAAATTTACCGGGTGGAGGAGACCCGCGGCCCCGTCAAGTTCAACCTCTCGATGCTCGCGGTCACTGCCGCACTCATCGTGGGAATCCTCCTGCTCTTCATTTCCATGTTGCTCAACCAAAGCATGGTCGACTCCCTCTTTGGACCCATTTTCTCGGCGATCCAGATGCCGGATCTTCTGTCCTTCCTCACCGACACCTTTATCCCGATTTGGGCGTGGGTGAAGTGGCCGTTCATGCTCGCACTTTTGTTCGCTGTCGTGTCGCTGCTGTACTGGGCGACACCGAACCTTGAGCACAAGTACCGTTTCATCTCGCCGGGTGGAATTTTCGCCATCGTGGGCATTGCCCTCGCGCTCGTTGCCCTCAGCATCTACATGTCGACCGCGGCGAGTTACTCGAGCTACGGCGCCATCGGTGGCGTCATGGCAATCCTGTTCGTCCTGTGGGTCGTGAGCATCGTGCTCATTCTCGGCGCGGCGTTTGACGCCGAGGTTTTGCGCGGCCGCCAGCTCGCCGCTGGTATGCCCGCCGAGGACGGTTTCGAACTTCCAAGTCGAGGCGCCGAACCGCCCACCAAAGCCGACCTCAAATACGCCAAGATCGTTGAGGAAGGTCGCGAAATCCGCGTCGGCAACCTCTACAAAAACCAAGGCAACTACACGGCGACATTCGCGGGTGAGGACGCGCTTCGCAAGGGCGACGAGGATGTCTTCTCCGTTTCCGAAAGCGACGAGTCATCGGGTGAGGAGCCCGCGGCTTCAACCACCGAGGACAGCGCGCGCGACGCGCAGGATTAGGCTGCGGCGTCGCCATGTGCGGGCGTTTCGCGTTTTTCCAGGAGATCGAGCCGCTTCTCGATGACATCGGCGCCCTCGATCGCGCCGATCCGCACCTGGCGGCGCGCTACAACATCCCTCCCACGACACCGATCTATGTCGTGACCGAGGGGGTCGAACGCGATACCGGCACGCTCACGAGAGCTGTGCGTACCGCCCATTGGGGCCTCGTCCCACGGTTCGCAAAAGACCTCTCGTTCTCCGCGAAAACCTTTAACGCGAGGCGAGAAACTCTCAGAGAAAAGCCAAGTTTTCGCGGCTCCCTTAGCCGCTATCGCGCTCTCGTTCCCATGAACGGCTACTACGAATGGCAATCGGGACCGAACGGGAAAAACCCGCACTACCTCCACGATCCGCACGCCCCACTCCTCTATGCAGCCGGCCTCGTGTCATGGTGGAAAGATCCTGCGCGGCCAGAAGCCGAATGGCTGCTCACAGCGACGATCATTACGAAAGCGGCCGAGGGACAACTCGAACGAGTCCATTCCCGCATGCCCGTTTTCCTCAACCCCGAGAGCCGCGAAACTTGGCTCGGTTTCGAGTCTTTCGCAACGGGGAACGACGCCCATACCTGGATCAATGGCTCTGAAGGGCAGCTCCCAGCTCAAGCGCTTGAAGCCTACCAAGTGGGAAACGACGTTGGAAACGTGACGAACGAGGGCGCCCACCTCATTGATCGGCAGAATCCGACGCCTGCCTAGATCCGTCGGCGGCTTAGTCTTCGTCGGCGATAAAGAGCTCGCGATCGGGTCGATTCTCAGGGCGTATGAGAAGAACGAACAGCGCAATCGCGAGGGCGAGCGCAGTAAAGCCAGCCCAAAGGAGACCTCCACGGATGAGGCTTCCCCCAATCAGCGCCTGAAAAAGCTGCCATGTCACTCCAAAGCTCACGCCGTAGCGACCGCGTTTCATGAGCGAACGCGCGGCAAGCGCGACCATCAGGGCGAAGATCCCTAGACATGCGGTGAGTCCCACGGCGAGCGTTGAGAGTTTCGGGGACTGAGCGGGGAGCGTCACGAGGGCATAGAGCGCAGCGGCGAGAAGCAGGAGCGCCTCGACCACGAGAAGCGCAGCGCTCACGCGGCGCAGCGGGTGCGTGGGGCGTTGAGATTGCGCCTTGGAACCGGGGGCACCGCTAACGGAAGTCATGCCCCCACCCTAATGCCCGGTACGCCGTGTGGCCGCCGCTGGCAAGATGCAGGCGGTGTGGAAAAGATAACGAGGGATCTTCTCGCTAGATCCTTGTCCATTAGCGACGTTGCCAGGAACAATGGAGTACTACATCGCTTCGACACCACCGTGTTAGAGGCGATATGCATTGATGTCGAGGCCCACTGGGCCACACGCCATTGTGACCCCACTACGGTCACGATGCACTGGAAAGAGAGAGTGACCCGATGGATTGGCGCCACCGCGCTGCATGCCTCACCGAAGATCCCGAGCTTTTCTTCCCCATCGGGAATACGGGACCGGCGATCACCCAGATCCAGGAAGCCAAGGCCGTGTGCCAACGCTGCGAGGTCATGAACATCTGCTTGAAGTTCGCGCTCGAATCCGGCCAGGATTCCGGCGTGTGGGGCGGCCTTTCCGAAGATGAGCGCCGCTCGCTTAAGCGCCGCACCGCGCGAGCGCGACGCGTCGCCTAACGGCCACTACACACAGGCGTATTTTTCGAACCGTATCCAGCGGCGTTACTGCCGCGAGGTACAGCCGCGTCAACTCTGGACTTGCCCTCCCCACTCCTTAGCGTGAGATCGGGTCGAGATACACATCAATCGTGGCGCGCGTGCCACCGTCGGGCCTATTCTCCCAGGTGAGAACGCCACCAAGCTCCCCCTGCACGAGTGTTTGCGCGATGTTCGTGCCGAGTCCCTCGGGCCTGCTGGGCATCCCTTTGCCGTCGTCGTCGACGTCAATCACGAGATGGGTTCCGCTCCGCTCGCTCGTGATCGTGAGGTTTCCTCCGGTTTCCGAAAGTCCGTGTTCGACGGCATTCGTGGCGAGCTCCGTCAAGACAAGCGCCAGCGGGGTCGCCTCCTCCGCGCGTACGAGCCCTGCCTTGCCAACCTTGTGAGTCGTGACCGTAACCTGCCCGATGCCGCTCGCGTGGTCACCGTCATGCACCGTTGCCGAGGCGGCATCGACCGCGAGGCGCAGGCAGCGATCGATCACGTCGTCAAGCAAAACGGTCTCTTCGCTGCCCTGCAGGAGGGATTCGTGAACCAGTGCGATCGTCGAGACGCGCCTCATCGCCTCAAGTAACGCGTCCTTCGCCTCGTCGGACTTCATGCGCCTCGATTGCAAGCGCAAAAGCGCAGCGACCGTTTGCAAATTGTTCTTGACGCGATGATGAACCTCGCGGATCGTCGCATCCTTAGTCATCAACTCTTTTTCGCGACGGCGCACCTCGGTCACGTCGCGTACGAGAATGATGGCCTCCGTTCGCTGCCCCCGGCGCGTGATCGGGATCGCGCGCAGTGACAGGATCCCGCCTTTTGCCTGCATGTCGACGCGCCACGCAGCGCGCCCCGTCAACACCAGTGGAAGCGACTCATCGACGGGAATTCGAGATTGCAGATCGGCGGTCGCGAGCTCCGCGAGGAGAGACCCCACCATGTCTCCCTGCATCCCGCAGCGGTGGAAGGCGGAAAGTGCGTTCGGAGAGGCGGCCTTTACGACGCCTTCGCTATCGACCGACACCCAACCATCACCCACACGGGGAGCCCCTCGGCGGGGCGGAACGGGCGCCCCTTTAATGGGGAACGCCCCCTCCCCCATCATGAGCAGCAATTCTCGGCCAAGCCGATGCTGCTCCACTTCCGCGGCGGCGAGTCGCGCATCGGCGGGCGATGTAAACGATTCGATCGACACGATCGCGAGGACCACGCCCTTGCGACGAACGGGGGCAAAGCGCACGAATGCGGGGCGAGACTCGCGCTCGACCGTCACGAATGTGTCGACATCGTCGACGCCTGCTCCCGCATTGTCATAGGCCGCGAGTAGCTCGGGCCAATCCTCACGCGTGTAGACACTCGAGATCGGGTCCTCGAAATACACCGTACTGCCATTGGCCGGGCGTGAATGCGCGGTCGCGCACATCCCCTCTTCGCGCGGCACCCACAGCACGAGATCGGAACCCAGCAGGTCCGAGACGACCTGCCAATCACCGAGGAGAAGCTGGAGCCACTCAACCTCGGGCCTCGGCGTTTCATCGTCATAGGTAAGCACGTTGTTCACGGTGGGAGCCATATCTCAAGCCTACTGCCTCACGGCTTGAGTCCGGCACCGCGCACACGCTCGTCTCGCCGCGCGCCGCTAGTCTTAGGTCAACACCAGATGTGAGGAGACGACAGTGAAAACACTCCACGACACCATCGACTACAGCGCGAGCGTCGAGCGCGTCGCACGCTTCTACGCGAGCAGTGAGCACGCAGCTGAGCGTGCGCGAAGGCTCGGCGTGAACGATACGCACGTGGATGTCCAGGGCAATCCCGACGGCGCCTTCACCACGACGATCCAGGCGACTGTGCCACGCGAGCAGATCGGCCACGACAAGTTCAGCCGTTTCCTGCCCGGGCGCCTCGACGTGACCATCGTGCATGACTGGGACGCTCCCGACGGCGGCTCCCGGACGGGGCGCCTACGCGCGACGGTCGCCTCTCTTCCGGTCGACCTTTCGGCGGACTTTACTCTCAGCGGCAGCGGCGACGGCTCGCGCATGAGCATCGAGGCAAACCTCAGCGTAAAAATTCCCCTCGTGGGAGGCGCAATCGAAAAGGCCGCACTCGAAGCAGCGGGCGATGCCTTCGACACCGAGGAAGCATTTGCCAACGACGTCCTCGCAAACGAGCGCTAGGCTTCGAGGAACTCCCTGACGGCGCTGGCTTCGCTCGCGTCGAACCACAACACATCGGGAGCGTAGGGGTCGTCGGCAACCTCAGCGGCCGAATTCTGGGTGATGAGATAGGCCCGTAGCGGCACCGTTATCGCCTCGCTCTTAAGGAGGTGCGACCACTCGCCAACGTCGGCCGAGGCGTCGCTCTCGAGTGCGCGATCGGGAAGGTCAAACGCTGCGATCGCAATCCGGCCCTCGCTTCTGTGCGCGTGGGCGAGGGACAGGATGCATTCACACATCGCCTCGAATTCGCGCTCTTCGGCTTCATCACCAGCGAGCCCCTTAGTCGCCGAGGCCGGCACACCCCACACCCGCGCGCCTGCGGGAAGGTCGAACGTCGGGACCGTCATATCGAGAACGCTCGTATCTCCCGCGAGCGCATCCACAGGGCAGAACACGCGCATGTGCCTCTCCTTGGCTAGTAACAGCTGAGGCCTCAAGACTACCGAAGAAGATTCTGGTCGACGTGAGTGGCGAGCCGCGTGAGCGCCTGCCGAAGTTTCGATTTCGGTGCAGACTCTGACAGGAGGACGCCGTCCCACCTCGCGCGAGAGGCTACCGCGGCATCGAGCGGGAGGGCGAGGCACGTATCAAAATCGAGGCGCGCGCGAAGAGTCCGCTCGATGCTCGCGAGCGTCACGCTTGAGTCGAGTTTGTTGACGACGACGGTCACGGGATTCCGCGCGAGCTCCATGACCTGGGGAGCTTCACGCACAAAGCGCGTCACGCTAATGGGATCAGCGGCCACAACGGCGATCAGGTGTGAAGCCGACGCAAGCGCGGTTCGCGTGGTGCCATTGCGTTGCTGAGCCCCGAAGTCACCCCCGCTGCCCTCGTGGTCCAGTGGCGCGGCGACATCAACGACGACGGTGTTCGTCGCCTCTCGAGCTTTTCCACATACCGCTTCGAGGGCATTGTCGTAGACCTCGATGTAACGCGACGGGACGCCTATTCCGCTGAGGAGGTGGAGGTCTTCGCTTACGAGCGGAGAATACTGGAGGACAAGCTCGGCTGTGAGCGCGCCTTTATCGCTTGCTCGACATGCGGCGACGAGCCCGGGCACTTCATCAAGGACGCCGAAAATCTGTGATTGGCACGGACCGTAGGTGTCGGCATCGATGAGAATGCTCTCGCCTCTGAGAAGCGACAGTTCGTGCGCAAGATGTGCGGCGACGAAGGAGCGCCCGGGGGCGCCTTCGGGGCCCCATACGGTCAGCATTGGAGAGGCCGCCTCGTCGGTGCTTGGCTCTTGGGTCCACGTAGAGTGATCGGGGTCCTGTGTTTCGAGCCCCGCGTGCAAGAGCAAGTCGTAGAGCTCATCGGCATCGATTCCGCCGTGCACTTCGAGGGTGATTCCAAGTGTCGCAGGATCGGTGCGGCTCGACTGAGACGTCACGGCAATGACGCCGGTTCCCCCACGCCTGATCTCGTGGACGATTTCACGCGAAAGCCCCGCAACATCAACATCGAGAAGGAGAACATCGCCGAGTTCGGCTCGTGTGAGAGCAAGAAGCTCCGTAAGGTCAACGCACCGCCTAAGCACACGGCAACGAGTGGAAAGTCGCTGCGCGATGGTCGAAACCAGCTGAACTTCGTCGGCACCCGACGCGCACACGAGGATGTCGATCATTCGGAATCCTCAAAAAGCCCCGGCGCTTCGACAACATAGAGGTTGCGCTTTGTTCCGAGTGCATCGAGCACGCTTGCCACGTGTGCGGAGGGGATGAGGACCTCAACTCGCGAGCCGCGCCCACTGAGCCCGCCGCCCTCATCAACGCCACGGACGACGGCGCCCTCCACGAGGATCGTCGAATTGGCTGCATCCTCACCACCGGAAGCCCACACGTCAACCAGTGCACCCTTTTTGAGCGAAGACGTAACTGGCTGATCGACCTGAATGGTAACGGGACGCATCGATGAATCTGCCGCTTGCCCGACGGCGCTGCGGGGTAGAAGCTCTCCTCGCGCGATGCTTTCACGGGCAACGCTTCCCTCTGCGATCGAGGCGGCTTTGTGCACGTAGTGCTCACGACTCTCCCCCATGCGGACCTCGGCCACCGTAAATTGTTCGGGTGTGAGCACGTCACCCTCGGCGATATCGGTTGTCGCGACAAGAACGTCTTCGCTCGAGGACACCATCGTGAATGCCAGGCCCCCGACGAGAGTGCTACCTAACACGAGTGCAGCGCCCGTAAGCAAGCGGGTATCGCGGTATGGATTCTTTCTGATGCGTCGAAAGCGCGTGCGCTCCCCCATTGACCCCCCAATGTTCGTGAACCACGTAGTTCACGACGAGCATAACGACAGTCGTGGCAGCATGCGAGCGGTTTTTCCAAATGTGGACAACTGCCGGGGCACCAACCCGTCGACACTTATCCACAGGGTCGCTAATCCGGATGACTGTTCATGCAAAAATAGTGGAGAGCCAAGTTGACCGAGGAGCACCATGCCAATGCACTTCTACACGCTCGATGAGGTGTGCGAGATCCTCGCGATCGAAAAACCGCAGGCCTACTCGCTTGTGCGGAGCGGAAGTCTGCGCGCAATCAAACTTGGAGGGCGCGGCCAGTGGCGCGTTGAAGAGGCAGAGTTACGCGCGTTCGTCGATCGCGCCTACGCCGAGACCGAAGCGGAAATTCATGCGCACAACAGCGCCCGCACCGCCGAGCGCACGCGATAGAACTAAACGACCCAGATAGCTTCGAGCGAGGAAAACGGCACGGAAATAACGCTCTGCGTCCGCCTGGAAGCGTCGGCCCCTGCGACCGCCCTGATCTCGCAGTGATCTGCGAAAACTCGCGCCACCACCCCGGTAAGGTCCCCGGCCACCGTCACGATCACTGCACGACGCCCAGTTTCGGCCATTTCTTGCACAGCACTGCGCAGCCCTAGCCGCGGTCGCCGCTCGTCACCGGGTCGCACCCGACCAAGAGCGCCACTCACCCACGCGACTTTCGCCGCGTTCACGATCATTGTGCGCGAGGGGTGGAGAGCATCGAGCTCGATCCAATCGCGGCCGACACGTCGCATGCGCCCCTCGTATGCCCGACCTGAGCAAAGACTTATCGTCACAGCCTGCCCCGCGGTCCCCGCGATTCGGTCGAGGAGTCCCACCTCCGCACGCTCTGCTTCGGCGAGCTCCTGCGCGTCTTGGCGAATGCGTTCAAGGCGCTCTCGCTCGAGCCAGCGATCGAGATCCTCGAGACGGTCATCGGCACTCATGGCGACAAGGTATCGCACTCTCCACAGTGACCTCTTGCACATCCACCAAAAAGCACATAACATCCTTCATGAACATCAAAGTTCATCAAACTGCATCAAATGGTGCGTACGTGCTCAGTACTCCCGAGAGGCTTTCCGCTGCTTCAGCAAAGCTTCGACGTTTCTGCGCGCGAGCAGTCGCACTCACGCATAGGGGGAACACTGTGACCACGACGTTGACCGCACACAGCCATCGCGCAGAGAGCTTCCAGTCCACCGAGCTCTCCACATTGGCACCCGTCGCAATTCGAAAAACTCGCGCCTTCGCCAAGGCGCTCGCGTGGCTCATCGCGAGCGTCGCCGCTGTCGGTGCACTCACCTTCGCGCTGCATAGCGCTCACTCGAGCGAAGGCACCAGAAAATTCGCGCTCTCGGTCTTCGCGTTAGGCGCCGGAGGGCTCGCCGCGCTCACCGCGCACTTAAGCGTGACCTGGATTCTCATCTCGTGCGCGCTCACCGCGCCCAGGCACTCCTCTCGCCGCACATTCGCTCTCAAGGCTCTACGCCTCTGGTCTCCGCGAGCCGCGCGCCTCGCGGTCGTCGCACTTGGGATCTCGGCAACAGCCCTCTCCCTTGGCGACCCCACACGGGCTCTCGCCGATGCCGCACCAACGCCCCCGTCTGCCACAGCCACTCCGCACGCCTCCGATTCGGGGGAAAGAGACAACCCCGTGGAGGCTATCGGCAATAGTGAAGGCATCCCTTTATCCGACGTCACCACCCTCGGTTGGGCTCCACGAGAGGCAGACTCGGGCATCATCCCAAGCCTAGAGACGACCGCGGAGCCCACACCTTCGCAATCGATGGCGTACAGCGGCGCCTCGCAGGCCCTCCCAGCGCCAGCGGCTGCCCCAAACGCTATCGAGCAAGAAAACGCATCTCCGGCTCCTACCGCCGCTCGCACCGCAACGGCGCCACGTTCGAGCGATACCTACACAGTGAAGCAGGGCGACACGCTATGGACGATCGCAAAGCGCCATCTCACCAGCCTCAACGGTGAACGCCCCACCAACGGAGCTATCGTTCGCGAAATCGAGAGAATCGCCGCGCTCAATCCCGAAATCGACGACGTCGATCTAATCTTCCCCGGCCAAAACTTCAACCTTTGATCGCTAGCCGCACCACGCAGAAAGATTCACGCCATGCTCACCAATCCTCATTCCCCGTCACCGCGCATCGAAACCCCATTCGACGACGACATCAAGGCACGCAGGCTCGTCGAGGCAGTCTCGCGTCAAGCACTTGAGGTACTCAACGGCTATCGCCCCATCACGTCGCTAAGCAAAGTTCTCGTTCCGCAAGAACAGGAAAACTTCGCCAAACGCGTCTCCTGCGTCAACGCCTACCGGCACACTGCTGGCATCAAAGTCGCCCCACGCGTGAGTGTCGGCGGTGTGCACATATGTCAAGTCAGCGACAGCGTGATCGAGGCGAACTCGGTCGTGCGAGACTCCCTTCGCCCCAGGTTCGTGTGCATGAGGTGGGAGAAGAAGCGTTCCGGCTGGAAAATCACAACTCTCGAACTCGGCTAACGCACGTCAGCAGGCTTTAACCGACGGCGAAGGTCAGTTGTTCTTCGTGCGTTTACGCTCCTCGCGCTCCTTGCGGCGACGCTCGGCACGCGAGAGCGGCCGCTCGGTGGCTGCTTCGCCCTCAGCGGAGCTGTAGGAGAAGTCCTCAACCTTCGGCCCTTCGCCAAGGCCTTTCGCCGCGATCTCGATGCCCTCGGAGTCGCCGGCTTGGTTCGCGGTCCCAGACCCGGCTTTCGCCCCACCCGGCACAGCCTTTGCCTGAGCGGCAGCTTCGCGCACGAGCTTTGCGACCTTCTCGGGAACCTGCCCTTTGCTGGGTGCTTGCTGCACCTTGACATCAAGATTGAACAGGTACCCCACGACGTCTTCCTTGATGCCAGCGACCATGTCGTTGTACATCAGGAAGCCCTCGCGCGCATACTCAACAACCGGATCTCGCTGGGCCATAGCGCGAAGACCGATTCCCTCCTTGAGGTAGTCCATCTCGTAGAGGTGCTCGCGCCAGCGCCGATCGATCACCGAAAGGAGTACGCGGCGCTCAAGCTGGCGCATCGCTGCTTCTCCAAGCTCGTCTTCACGCTTTTCATAGGCAATCGCGATGTCCGAGCGGATCTCACGCTCAAGACGCTTTGCCGTGAGGTTTTCCTTGCCTCCAACTTCCTCAACGACATCCTCGGCCGTGATGGAGGCGGGGTAGAGCGCTTTGAGCGAGCCCCAAAGCTCCTCGAGTTCGAAGTCCTCGGCGCTCTTGCCGGCGGTCGCGTTACGCACGAGCGCTCCCACGACGTCGTCGATGTAGCCAGTGATGGAGTTTTCGAGATCCTCACCTTCGAGAATGCGGTTGCGGTCCTCGTACACGCGGGCACGCTGCTTCGTCAAAACGTCGTCGTACTTCACGACATTCTTACGAATCTCGAAATTCTGCGCCTCGATACGCTTTTGCGCGCCTTGGATCGACCCTGTCACGATCCTGCCCGTCAACGGCGTGTCCTCGTCAACGCCTCCGCGCTCAAGAATCTGTTCGGCACGCCCCTGCGAGAAGCGACGCACGAGATCGTCCTGAAGTGACAGGTAGAAGCGGGACTCGCCGGGGTCTCCCTGGCGGCCCGAACGGCCGCGCAACTGGTTATCGATACGGCGGGACTCGTGGCGCTCCGTGCCAAGAACGTAGAGACCACCGAGGTCGACAACCTCATCGTGTTCCTTGGCGACCTGTTCGCGGGCTTTCTCGAGCGCGTCGTCCCACGCCGCCTCGTATTCCTCGGGCTGTTCCTCAGCACTGAGACCGCGGTTCTCGAGTTCCTTATGCGCCATGAACTCGACGTTTCCGCCGAGCATGATGTCGGTGCCTCGGCCGGCCATGTTGGTCGCGACTGTGACGGCTCCCTTGCGGCCCGCCATCGCGACAACGGCAGCCTCGCCCTCGTTGTTCTTAGCATTGAGGACGTTGTGAGGGATGCCCTTCTTCTTGAGCAGCGCGGAAAGGTACTCGGACTTTTCCACGCTCACTGTGCCAACGAGAACCGGCTGGCCTTTCTTATGGCGCTCCTCGATATCGGCGACGACCGCGCGGTACTTCGCCTTCTCCGTGCGATAGATCTGGTCCATCTGATCGATGCGCTGAAGAGGAAGGTTCGTGGGAATCGGGACAACACCAAGCTTGTAGGTGCCCATGAACTCGGCAGCCTCAGTTTCGGCGGTACCGGTCATGCCCGCGAGCTTGTCGTAGAGCTTGAAGTAGTTCTGGAGGGTGATCGTCGCGAGCGTCTGGTTCTCGGCTTTGATCGCGACGCCCTCCTTGGCTTCGATCGCCTGGTGGACGCCTTCGTTGTAGCGGCGACCAGAAAGAATGCGGCCCGTGTGCTCATCGACGATCATGACCTCGCCGTCCATGACGACGTAGTCCTTGTCGCGCTTGAAGAGCTCCTTGGCCTTAATGGCGTTGTTGAGGAAGCCAATGAGCGGGGTATTGAGCGACTCGTAGAGATTGTCGATGCCGAGCTGGTCTTCGACGAGGTCGATCCCCGGCTCCAGAATGCCGACGGTGCGCTTCTTTTCGTCGACTTCGTAGTCACGGTCGCGCTTGAGCTTAGTTGCGACGCGCGCGAACTCAGCGAACCACTTGTTCACATCACCCGTGGCCGGGCCGGAAATGATGAGGGGCGTGCGGGCCTCATCGATAAGGATTGAGTCAACCTCGTCGACAATGGCGAAGAAGTGGCCGCGTTGCACTTTGTCGCTGACCGAGTGCGCCATATTGTCGCGCAGATAGTCGAACCCGAATTCGTTGTTCGTGCCGTAGGTGATGTCGGCGGCGTACTGCTTGCGGCGCTCCGCGGGATCCTGGCCGGAGACGATCACGCCGGTTGTGAGGCCGAGCATACGAAATACGCGGCCCATGATGTCACCCTGGTACTTCGCGAGGTAGTCGTTGACCGTCACGATATGGACGCCTTTGCCGGCGAGCGCATTGAGGTATGCGGGCAGGGTCGCGACGAGGGTCTTGCCTTCACCGGTCTTCATTTCGGCGATCTCGCCGCGGTGGAGGGCAGCGCCGCCCATGAGCTGCACGGGGTAGGCGCGCTGGCCGAGTGTGCGGCGTGCGGCTTCGCGAACAGTCGCGAAGGCTTCGATCAGGATGTCGTCGAGCGTTTCGCCGTCGGCGAGGCGCTTCTTGAACTTTTCCGTCTCTTCTCGAAGTTCATCGTCGGTGAGTTCGAGGAAGCCTTCCTCGATATCATCGACACGTTGAGCGATGTCGGCGAGGCGTTTACGCTCGCGGCCTTCACCGGCACGAAGGATGACGTCGAAAAGCTTGGCCACTGGAAAACTCCCTTAGAGGATCTCGTCATGCACGCGCGCGTGCGGAACACTCACGGCGCGGTTTCCTTGCGGATAACAGCGCGAACCGTGCCAGTCTACGTGGCAAAGGGGGTCCGCGCGCTACTTGAGCGCCCGGACCCCCTGGAGTAAGGCATCACACACCGGAAAAACCGCAACTTAGCTGGATTTTTCGCGGCGGGTCACAATTATTCCAATTCGATAACGCCGTAGTTCCATCCTTTGCGGCGGTACACCACTTTCGGGTTGGCGGTTTCCTCATCAATGAAAAGGTAGAAGTCGTGGCCGACGAGCTCCATCTGGTAGAGGGCGTCGTAGATACTCATCGGCGTGGCCTTGTGCTTCTTTTCGCGAATGACGATGGGCGAATCAAGTGCGGGGTCGTCGGGTGCCTCCGCGTCGCTGTCATCATTCTCCTCGCGTGGTCCTGACTCGGCCTTGGCGAAAAGCTCTTCGATCCGGTCCGCGTCAGCCTGCATCTTGCGGAGCGTCTCGGTATCAGCGCCATGTCCCTTGGAGCGGCCACGGTGCCGGTCCTTTCGCCTGTCCGCGAGGCGGCGGAGACGTTCATGAAGCTTGTCAAGAGCGAGGTCGAGTGCAGAGTACAGGTCCCCGGAGCGTGCTTCGGAGCGGATGATCTGACCCTCGTCATGGACCGTGAGCTCAACGCGTTCGCTTTCGTCGGCGCGGCGCGGGTTCTTTTCGGACGAAACTTCAACGTCCACTCGCATTGCGCTTGGCGCTAGTTGGGGGACCTTGCTGAGCTTGTCCTCAAGGTGACGCTGGAAGCGTTCGGAAACGTCCATTTTGCGGCCAACAACATTGATATCCATGGAAATCCTCCAGAGTTGAGAAGTGCGTGGGCGGCCACGATCCGCCCGGTTCTACGGGTGGGTGGTTCACCTCCTCCTCACGAGGTTCGCGGCGTCCCTGCCGCTTTGTGGTCTCTCAATTATGAGGCTTCTGACTGAAAACGTACCGCAGATCACACGAGTAGACTGGGAACGTGTGTGCGCGGAACCCTCGCAGACGCGAGCGTCAGTGCCGCGCAGGTGTGCACCCCAAGTCCTGCGAGAGCATCGCTTGTCTTTTTCAGAGTTGTGCCTGTCGTGACAACGTCATCAAGGATGACCGCCGAAACGCCGCGCAGCCCCTCCCATTCGTCGCTTCTCCTCGGCCCGATCACGCGGCCTCGCCCGCCCGCCCTCTCGCGCTTCGTTTGCGAGTGTTGGCTCGGTCCACTGAGTCGCAACGCCGGGGCTAGGCGCACCCGCGCGTGTGCGCTCACGTGTTCGGCGAGGAGCCGCATGTGATCCTCTCCCCTGCGCCGCACTGCTTCGCTGCGCGAGGGTACCGCGACGAGGATATGCCTGTGGGCGCATCGCTCCGCGAACTCGGCGAGGGCATCTGCAAGGAGAGGACCGAAGTATCGGGCGAGCGCGAAGTGCCCTCCGTTTTTGTAGTCGAGGACAAGGCTCTTCGCGCGCCCCTCATACTCGGCGAGAGTGACCACGGGAAACATCGGCAGCGCTTCGATCTCGCGGCCGTCGGCACTTGGCCGTGCCTCGCAGACCTCTTCGCATACGCTTTCCACGCGGATAGCACCACTCGAGAGGGCACTCGCACATTCATCACACATGTGAAGCCCTGGTTCTCCGCACGCACACGAAAACGGCACGAGAGTGTGACGTGCCCATGCAAGGGTGCGCGCGAGCGCCGAGGTGATGCGTCGTCTCATGGCTCCATTCGACCGTGTTTCTCGGTCAGCTGATGAATCTCCTCGGCATGCTGAGGATGGAACGTCGCTGTGGAGGGCGTTCCGACGGCTACCGGGCAAGCACTGCCGCACTAATAAAGGGCGATATCCCGCCCACGAGCGTCGATGTGCGCCCACGAGTCCACGGTTCTCTCGACGACCTGCCCGTCGTCGTTGCCGACAAACAGCAGCCGTGCTTCGGACGAGCCGGCAACGGACGTCGTGTTCTCACGAAGCTCACTCACCTGCTCGAATCCCGTGCGCAAGCTCCACGCGATGGCAACAGGCATGGCGCTCGCACCCGACGCGCCCCACAGGAGGATCGATTCCTCGGAGTACCACGCGATGCCCTGAACACTGTCGAGGGCAACGCTCACCTGAAGTGGTTCCGCAAGACCCGTCGGGGTACCGTCGGGCTCCCTCACAATTCCCATAATGCTCAAGGTCAGGGCTCCCGGCACCCCATGCGCGATAGCGAAACGCACCCCGTCTGTGGACATCGACGTGAAGGCAACGTCCTCGGTCGACTCCCACACCACAGCAAACTTTCGCACGGCGCGCTCAGGATCGGGGTGGACCGCGAGAAGCTCCGGCCCTCCAGCCTCCGGCATCGTCCAGGCGTATCCAAACTGGTCGATACTTGGGCTGCAGAGGGCTTCACCGAATGTTTCCCGGCGAACTTCGGCCTTGGTTGTCAGCGCTGAAACGAGAAGTTCGCGTCGATCAAGGCTCACGGCACTTGCGTAACGGCCGCGTAAACTCACGCGTCCACAGCGCACGGTCTCGGACGCGAAAGCGGGTACGAGCGATGCCCCTCCCGTGTCACTGGCAAGAGAGATGATGCCGCTGTCGCCCGATCCGTAGAGCCTGTGTCCCACCGATGCCTTCATCGGGTAGGTCTCCGGCGCAACAGAAACCTTTTCGCGACCGTTCATGAAGACGACCGACGACACGCGCTTGACACTCCGAAGCGTCTCGGAAATTTGGGCCAGTGCGAGCGCCCGTTCACTCTCGGGCAGTTCGAGGACCGAGACCGGCGTCTGCACCAAGAGATCCCCCGCCTCATTTCTTGACAGCGCGCTCGAGGCAATCACGATGCCTTCATGAAGTGCGGAACGCACGGCCCCCTTGAGGTAGGGAGCCGGCCCAAGTGCAAGCCGATTGAACGCGGAGGCGAACGTCGTTTGACGCATAAACCATCGAGGATCCGCCACGAGCATGTTTCCTGCATTCGCAACGAAGTACACGTTGACGGGCTCGTACAACCGGGCGAAGTCCTCCGCCCCCAGAACGAGCGCATCGGGAGCCTCCGCGATTCTCCATTCGCCATCGACCTCGGTGAGCCGAAATTGCGCCAGTTCCCGTGTAGCCTCGAGATTCGTGGTGCGTGCGCCCGTAGCCGAAACCTTAGAGACGACCGGCACCGTGACCGCGACCGCGTTCCCCTCTCGCTCCTGAAACACGAGCCCCTCCGACTCGGCGAATTCAATCGCCGTCGAAGGATTCCATGCCTCGCGCGCATTCCCCGCCAGGTATTCGCGAGCAATGCGGTTACCGTCGTCGACGCCAAGATGAGCCGCAAGGAAACCGCGCACGATGTCGATCTTTGTCGCCCCCTGATCCGGGGGCGCCACCGCGGCATTACCCTGCGCGCCGAGACCGATTCCCCTCACCGGCGCCGTGTGGATGTCCGAGGAATTGGGGATGCGGGCGCACCCCGCAAGCACAGCGGCTCCTGCCCCGCCGAGCACGGCACGCCGCGACACATCGCGGGAGAGAGAAAAGTGATTGTTCATTCGGCTTCTCCCTTCTCCGCCGACCGCACGAGCGCGAGCGGCGAGGCGGTTAGCTTCGCCCCGGGACTGCGCGGGAGCAGCAATCGAAACACGGCGGTCTCCCCCTTGACGCCCCATGCCTCAAGAAGCCCCCCGTGAGCCTCGGCGTCCTCGTGTGCAATGGCGAGGCCCAACCCCGTTCCCCCGAGGGTGTGCGTGCGCGACGGCGCCGCACGCCAAAAACGATCGAAGACACGGGTCGCTTCTTCCGGGCTAAGGCCTGCGCCAAAATCCTGCACAGTGAGCGCAAGAGTCGAACCCCGCGAAGCCGTACGCACATCGATCACACCACCTGCACCGTGTTCGATCGCGTTGGTCAGGAGGTTTCGCACGATGCGCTCGATGCGCCTCGAATCCATGTCGCCGACGGTATCCACGCTCAAGTGCTGTACGCGGATATCGGCTGCGTACTCGGTGGCGATCGGCTCGAGTTGCTCAACGACATCGTCGACAAGCCCCTCCAGCGATGTTGGTTTAGCCTCGAGCTCCACGGTTCCGGCCTCGTGCCGAGAAATTTCGAGAAGGTCCGCAATGAGCGACTCGAAACGCGTCACCTGTTCCTCCAACAGTTCGAGGCTGCGCTTACCCGAGGGGCTGAAGGAGTCCTTTTCCATCTCGAGCATTGAGGCGGCCATCTTGATCGTCGTGAATGGTGTGCGAAGTTCGTGAGAGACGTCTGAGACGAAACGCTTTTCAAGCTCCGAAAGCTCGACGAGCTCGGTAATCGTGGATTGGAGCGAAGCCGCCATGTTGTTAAAGCTCGTCCCCATTCGCGCAAGGTCATCGCCGCCTTGAATCGCGAGGCGATAATCCAGGTCATTTTCCGAAATGTGGTCGACGGCCCGCGCGGCGCGTTTGAGTGGTGTCGTCACGATCCGCGAGATCGCGAGGGACACGAGGAAGAAAAGCAGCACGAGAACAGCGCCGCCAATCACAAGAATTGTGTTCACGCGGTCGAGCGTCTCTTGCTCCTGATTGACGGAGTACAGCATGAGAAGCCTGTAGCGGCCCGCTCCGGGAACATCGATCGTCGCTCCCACGAGAATCGCGGGTCCGGAGTCTCCACGTTCGACGTACTCAATGCTGCGGTACACGAATTGGTCACTCGCGGCGTCGAGCTCGCGCTCGAACTTTTCGCTCACAAACGCCGTGAGCGCCCCGTTGTTCGTCACTGCCTCGCCCGCGGTACTCCCCATCGGTATCACCGCAAGTCCTTTAAAGACCTTCGGATCCCCGACGGTCGCCCCCTCCATAAACGAAATGATCACGTCCTGGCGCTCGTTCACCGACGTGCCCACGAGAGGCTCGAGGTCGCTCACGAGCGCGCTACGCAACGCCTCGGACTGTTCAAGCGACCGATCGCGTCTGAGCTCGTAAAGAGCGTCAGAAATCGCCGTGGAGAGGAACGTTTCGACCACGAGGATCGCGAGGACCGACAAGAGCATCGTCGCGAAAACCGCGCGCGCGGCGATCGGCCATGTCGAGAAATCGCGAAAGCGGACACGCCCCGCGCTTCGCGAACTGATCTGTGACTCATCCGCTACAGCCGGGGGGAAGAAGCGCTCGCGAAGACTACTCACCCGCGCGGTAGCCCACGCCGCGAACCGTCACAATCAAGCGCGGATTGTCGGGGTCAATTTCGATCTTCGAACGCAGGCGCTGCACATGAACGTTCACGAGCCGCGTATCCTTCGAATGCTGATAGCCCCACACTTCGCGCAAAAGCTCCTCTCGGCTAAATACCTGCGAGGGATGACGCGTCATTTGCAAGAGCAACCCAAACTCCATCGGGGTGAGTCGAATCGTCTCGCCGTTCCTGATGACCTGATGGCGATCAACGTTGATCTCAAGGTCGCCGAGGGTAAGAACCTCAGCCTCGCCATGAGGCGCGCGGCGCACACGGGCACGGATGCGCGCAACGAGTTCTTCGGGCTCAAAGGGTTTCGTCAGGTAGTCGTCGGCACCTGCCTCAAGCCCCTCGACCACTTTCTCGGTCTCGGTACGTGCCGTGAGCATGATGATCGGAACGTTTGAGCTCTCGCGAATGTGCCGACAGATCTCGATGCCGTCCATCACGGGAAGCATGAGGTCGAGGAGAACGAGATCGATGTTTTCACGCTCGAGAATGGCGAGGCCCTCACGCCCGTTGGGGGCCGTAACAACGCTGTAGCCTCGCCCTTCGAGCAGAATCGAGACCATCTCGGCGATGGCCGCGTCATCGTCAATCGCAAGGATCCTAGGGGGTGTGCTCATGCCGTTATCCTGCCAGAAACCAGTAACAGTGGAAATTTGTTAGTCGCGAATGCTTGAAACGTCTCGCGACAGGAGCATGGGAATACCGCACTCTCGCTCGTAGCGGCACCCACACGACTCGCAGACGATCAGTCCTTTTCCGAGGTCAAGACTCGCGTGGCACTCGGGGCAGCGCACGAGGCTGCCAACCCAGTCCATCCCCTCTAGGTTCCGTTCATCTGGCGACATGTTGCTCTCCTTTTCGCCTTCGCCGTGCGGGGCAACCTCGCCGAGTACCTCCGCCTCACCGCGCACGAGCGCGAGCGCGAAATCTCGCAGGTGCTGCATGGTCGCCTCCTCAGCAGCTTCGACGTTAAGCCGCACGAGCGGCTCGGTCCCCGATGGCCGAACCGAAAGCCACCACTGCTCACGTGGATCAGCCGCTTCATCCCAGTGGGTGAGCGTCACACCGTCGAGGTCGTCGCGTCGCGCACCGCGCTCGACAAAAACTCGCGCAACGCGTTCGAGGATCTCGTTCACCGGTTCGTCGACTCGAGAGTTTATTTCACCGCTTGCCGCATAAGGCGAGTAGCGCTCCAAGAGCGAGCTCAAGGATTGTGCACCACTTCGCTCCAGTGCACCGAGCACATGAAGCGCCGCGAGCATCCCTGAATCAGCGAAGAAAAACTCCCTGAAGTAGTAGTGGGCGGAGTGCTCGCCTCCAAAAACCGCGTCGCGATCCGCCATTTCTTGTTTGATGATCGAGTGGCCTACCTTCGTGCGGACGAACTCGCCGCCTGAGGCCTCCACTACCTCCCGGACCGCTCGACTCGACACGGCATTGCCGATCACGACCGGACGCGAGCGACCGTCGAGCATTGAACGCGCAATCTCGGCCTCCGCGATCATTGCGGTCACCGCCGACGGGGGAACGATCTCACCTCGCTCATCCACGACGATGCAGCGATCGGCATCGCCATCGAACGCAAGGCCAAGATCTGCCCCGTTCTCGCGCACCGCGTTTTGCAGGTCCCTCAGGTTCGCGGGGTCGAGAGGGTTTGCCTCGTGATGTGGGAACGTTCCGTCGAGTTCGAAGAAGAGCGGAATAATCTCCACGGTGGGAAGGCGCTTCGCAAGCGCGGGGACCGTGTGCCCTGCCATCGCGTTAGCCGCATCGACCACAACCCTCAGTTGTCGCGTGCCCTCAAGCGGCGCAAGCCGCAGCATGGTGTCGATGTAGTCGTCGAGCATATCGAGGCGCTCAATGCGACCGCCCTCGCGAACAGGAATGGAACCTCTATCCAGGTATGCGTGCGCACCGTCGCGCACCTCCAACAGGCCATTTGCCCTCCCCACGGGCTTCGCATACGCACGACACATTTTGATGCCGTTGTCGCGCGCCGGATTGTGCGATGCCGTCACCTGCGCGCCCGCCGCGGCGAAGAGTCCGCTCGCGCAATAGAGCTGATCCGTCGAGCTCAGGCCCGCGAACGCGACCGTTGAGCCGCGCCTCACCGCTCCGCGCGCGAATGCCTCGGCGAGGTCAGGGCTCGAGATTCGCATGTCGTGCGCGACGATGATGTCGCCGGCATCGAGAAAGTCGGCAAAGGCCGCCCCCAGCGCACCTGCAATTTCTGGCGTCAGAGTTTCGTAGGCAACGCCGCGAATGTCGTAGCTGCCGACTATCGCTTCGAGAGCCGCTGCATGATCTCGCTCGCCCTCAGCGCTCATCGCTCTCATCCTTCACGAGGGTGAGCCGCCTTCGCCCTTGGGGCCGGGGGTCCGACGCCTGTGTGCCTGCCCTGTGGCCTACGTCTTCATAGCTCGGCTTGGCTTCTGGTTCGTCAGCGAGGGCGCGCGCAAGTGCGAGCACATCATCTTCGGGCTCAAGCGGCGCCGGAGCCGTCACGACTGTCCAACCCCTGGGCGCCGTGAACGAAGCGGCGTGGCTCGCGCACAGGTCGTAGGTGTGCGGTTCGCTTTCGCGCGAGAGCGGGCCAATGACTGCGGTCGAGTCCGCGTACACGAAAGTGAGCGTCGCAACGGCAGGTTGGGAACATGAGGATTTGGAGCATGAACGGGCAGACACGACGTCCATCTTACGGCCCGATGGCTCGTGAACCACTCGACGCGGCCGCCACGCGTAGGCTTATGGCATGGCTTTCACACGAAACGCCCGGCTGCGTCGCCGAGATCGGCATGGGCGCGGGTTCCGCGGCGATCTCATTCCCTCGCATCTTCCGGGTTTTGCCACGCCGAGCGACCGCTTCGATGCACTCGTTGCCGAGGCGATGGGGCCGCTCTACGAGAGGTACGCAAAACTCGAGTACTTGCAAGTCCTCATCGAAGAGGTTCCGCTCGATACTTCCGCCCTTCACGCTCCTCCACTCGGCCGCTATTTCCCGGGCGACCGCCGCACGCGTCCACGGATCGTCCTGTATCGGCGTGCGATCGAATCCCGCGCTGGCAACCGCGAGGAACTCGCCGAGCTCATCTATGTCGTTGTACTGGAGAACGTTGCGGTTGCCCTCGGGAAGCGAGTCGACGAAATCGACCCGTGGGCCGCGTGAGACGCCCCGCGCTTGTGGCGCTCGTGCTTACCTAGGCTCGAGGTTGACAGTCATCCCGGTTGCCCGGGCAGCGTTTGCGGCGAGGGGAAGGGTCGTGACGAGTGTGCCGCCATCGTCCGCAGCGGCCGTTTGCGACCAGGCTCCCCTATAAGCCCCTCCGTCCTGAGACACCACGAGGAGACCGGCGATCGAGGCTGGGTCCTTTCCCAGTTGATCGGGGTTCACGGTTACGGAGTGCCCAGCCTTGATATCGACGGAAGTGCTCGCGCCTATCGTCCCGTCGCGTCTGATTGGTGCGACACTCACGTGCGCCCCGTGCTCTGAGTTGAGCGTGAGGCTTCCGCCTTCAGCTCCATGCCCGAGTGCGAGAACCGAAGCGGAATCGATCGCTTCCGAGGGGGCGTACTCGGCAAAGTCTTGCGGAAGACCAACCGTGTCGCCTTGCCGTGCACCGCTTGCAATCGACGAGCGCAACGACCCTGCGACGGCGCTTCGCGCACTCAAGGAGATTGTGTAAGTTCCAGCATTGAGGCCGTCGAGCGGAATCTCTACGGTTGTACCCTGACCCGGGTCTTTGACATCCCACTCTTTCACGAGCTTGCCCTGCGCATTGAACGCCCGGGCCGTCGCGAACGCCTCCTCAGAGCGGACCTGGGCCGCATCCCCGGGTTCGCCGCCTCGGGCGGTGCGTGCGAGCGCAAGATGGGCGTTCCCTCCCTCACGGAGCACCACTCCCGGCCACGTAAGGGAGCTGCTCGGCTCGCTCGCCTGGACGTTTTCAGTCCCCTGAGGCACGAGTCCCTCGCGCCTCACGAGCTCCGCGCTCATGGCGAGTGCGGTGCCTCGCACCTCGACATCGAGGGCTACCGTTTCGCGCTCGTCAACGAGGGTCGAGACCGGAACACGAGCAGTTTCTCCCGGGCCTACGACGATGTCGGAACCCTGGGTTGCCGGTTCCACTCCGTTTTCCGAGTACACGGTCACACGCGCACGGGAAGCACGCGTTCCTGGATTGGACACCACCAGAGTGTCGAACGTGCCCGCTCGCGTGGTGAGACCAGCGAAGGAGGCGGAGGTCGTCGCTTGGGCGCACCGCGCGAGTGCGAAACCTCGGTAATCTCCGCTTCCGGTCACATGGGCTTGGCTCGCATCAAGAACCGGCGCGGTCTCATCTGCGGTGCTCGCGGTGAGGATGGTTGAAGCGTCTAGGGAGTCGAGGCCGTATACCGAGTTCAGGAGAGCGCTCGACTCGGCATCGACGTCGGCTGCCCGTCCTTCCGCATCGACTCGAGAAAGGCGCGGCGAGGCGTCCTTGCCGTTCATGTCGGAAGAGGCAGGGTCGAGATTCGTTTGCGAGGACTGCGTCCCTCCGTACAGAGCATTCGACGAGGGATCGACTGCGACCGCGTTCATCGACACCTGCGGGGAAGGAGCGCCACCGGCGAAGTCCGCGTCTGACGTCTGTGTTCCCTCCGGTCGAGCGACGATTGGCCCCTGGCATACACGCGCGGCACGCGTCGACGTCGCAGCCGCGCTTGGGAGACTCGCCTTCGTCAAGGTTTTTTCGGGAACGAGCGCAACAACGCTTCCCACGAGCACAACGATGGCGAGAACCGCGAAGGCAGCGAGGAATGCTCGGGGCTGCTTATGCGTATCGGTCATCGCTTCTCCTCGCTTCGAATCCGCCTCGGGACCGCGACGAGAGCGCACACGATGAGCCCGACGACGGCGACAACACCAGCGACCATCTGCACGTCGTTTCGGTACCGCACCTCCAGGCGACCTTTCGCGTCCGCAGGCACGGTAAAGCCCTGCATCCACGTGTCGATCGTCGTGGGGCTGAGCGGCTTGCCGTCGAGTGTCGCCGCCCAATGCTCATCTTCGCGCACAGCAAGCGCGAGCGTGCGTTCCGATTGCGCGGCATCGATCGTTCCCGATACCGCTGTTCGCTCCGATTCGAGGGTAGTAGCCTCAGCATCGGCCCCGGATGCATCAATCAGACGCGCCCGAGCATTCGTGCCTGTCACTCGCCACAAACCGCCGGCATCGCTTGCAGTCACAAACTCTAGCTGCGGGGCTGCTGCGAGGGTCTCGTACAGTCTCGTTTGCGCATCGGGCTCACCCGTCACCACGATGTAGCCGATCGCGAAGTCGGCGAGGCTCGCGCTGCCGTCCGTCGCGGCCGCCGAACCAAGGGCACTCGCGACAGCTTGTGCAAGTGCGCGATCGGCCTGGTCGGAAATATTGCCACGCTCAGCCGCGCGCGCACGCGCGGTCTCCACCGCGGCGGAGGAGTCGTCGATGCTCGGCTGCGCGCCGCTGACGAGGTGCGCGTGCACTTCGCCGCGGGTGTCCTCGTGGAGGACCAGTGTGCGGGTGCGGTTGGCACCTGTCGCCGAATCCGCGGCCACGGCGGGGATCTCCCGCACCGTCGTGCGTTCGACTTCGAGCGCACCGCTGCCCTGAACAGCCCACACACCAACGCACGCCAATACTGTCGTTAGGCACGCTCCTTGCAGCACAAAGGAGGTTATCCTTTGGCTCCGTCGGCTCGACTCGTGGGCGCGCCTCACAATGGCGTCGGCCAGGCAAATCAGGCCGACGATTGCCGCTCCACTAGCGACCATGAGCGCTGGCCCCGGGTACGCGGTGTAGGGCGTCGAGCCCTCGAAGCCTACGACGGTGCGTTGCGAGATCCACGCGAGACTCACGGCCCCCGCGAGCGCGAGAACGCTGACTCGACCGACGAGACCGGCGGTGTGCCCGAGGAATCCAGAGGCAAGTGCCGCAACGATGGCTATCAGTGCAGGGGCTGCCAGGATCGCGAAGGTCCACCAGCTCGACGAGACCCCCAACATTCGTGCGACCGGATCGCCTGCGGAAGGCACAAGGGAAAGGAGTCTTAGCGCATCAGGCATCTCGAACACGCCGGGCATGCCCGCGTTCACAAGGAGTGTCTCGGGCCGAGTGGCGTAGGTCGGAAGCTCGCCGAGATGCAGGAAGAGCGCGGGCAAGCCGCACCACCACAGTCGCCCCCTGCGACCAGGAACGAACGGGGCAACAGCCGCGGTTCCGAGAATGAAGAGAAGGGCGAGGGCAGGCTGCACGAGAGAAATCACGGCAATCATGAAACCGGCCCCCGCAGCCGCTGGGATGCTTGCCTGAGACACCTTGTGAGGAAGCCCCACGGCTTTCGCGAAGAAGAACGCGGCAAGGGGAACAGCGATGCCGAGAAGCATGAGCGGCCAGCGCCCCTCGAGCACGGCAAAGACGAAAGCGGGAGAGAGCACCCACATGGTGGTGGCAATCATCCGCACGATGATGCTCCGCGAGATCGTGCCGCTCGCCCACCACGCGGCAATGGCGCTCAGGGCGATTCCCGCAACGAGGATAAACGCGGTCACGCTCGCGCCGTTCACGGGGATGAGGGCTGCGACACGTGCGAGGAGGTCTGTCGGCCCTTCAGCCCCGAGCCCTCCGGGTAGCCACGCCGACGTCACGATGTCCCAGTTGTCTCGCGCGTTCGCAGAAAGCGGGTGATAGTGGGGGCCCCTCAGCGTGCCTTCCCCGATCAACGGCCGAATCGCGAAGAGTCCACCGACGATAGACGCGAGCACAACAATGATGGTCCAGGTTGTGTGTCGGCCGTAATCGGCATCATCGAGGCCGTGACGCGTGCCTGCGATCCCCCAGCTCGTGCGGCGGATCATGCGCGTTCGATCGTCGTCGGCGAACAGAGAGGTCCACCACGCATCGAGTTGCTCGCGCATGGCCACTTTGCGGGGCATATACAGCGCGCTCAAGCGCTTGCGCGACAAGCGAGCGCGTCCGGCGGCTCGACGAGATCGCCTCATGACGCCGGGAGCCTTCGCAAAAACTCTCAGGCATGCAAGGAACTCGTGCCCCACCGCGCGAGCGTCGTGCCGCGTGATCGCTCGCGCCATGCGCCCGAGCGTGACGAAAGGCAGGGCGAGGAGGGTCGCGAACGCAAGCAGGAGCGAGCGGAACTTGAGGAGCGAAAGCACCTGAGAGGAGCGGTATCGGAAATCCCTCGGTCTCGTGAGGTCGTCATGCGGGATACGCGTCGAGGCCTGAGGAACCACCCTGACGCGTTCGCCAGCGCGCCATACTCGCTGAGAAAAATCAATGTCATCCCACGGCGCCGTGAGCGCGGGGTCTAATCCGTGGAGCTTGTCGAAAGTGCGCGCACGCACGAGCATTCCGGGAGACGTAACTGCCAAGACCTCGCTTCGCCAGTCCGTTTGGCCCTGGTCGATCTCGCCTGGGTCGACACTCGTGAGAATTCTGTGCGAATGCGTGAGCGAAAGACCGAGATCCACAAGTCGCGACGCGGGGCGCTCAACGTCCTCGAGCGCAAGGTGTTTCGTACCCGCGAGGCCCACTGTCGGGTCGGCGTCGAGAGCACGCTCAAGTTCCTCGAGGCACGTCAGGTTCGGGGCCGCAGCTGCGTCAAGAATCCACAACCATGACTCGGCTCCACGACTACGCTTACGCCGGCGCCCGGTCCCGCTCGTTCCATACAGTTCGCTCGTATCGTCCCTGAGCCTTTCCGGGACGAGGGCGGTGTGCGTCGCTGTTTTCTCCTCGCGCCGCTCTTCGCGGTCGAGATCGATGTCCTTCGCGCGGCGACCCCGAGCACCGCTCGTGAGATACACGCGCTTTTCCCATTCGAGGTCACGTGTCGAATGGACTGTGGACTGGGAAGTCTCATCGTGGCGTGTGGGTTCCGACGGTTCCTCATCGAGCGTCGCGCCCTCATCCTCGTGGCGGACTGCCCCGCCGAAAGCGGGGTTGAGCAGAGTAAAGTTGCGAGGCGCGCTTTCCTTCTCTCCCGCAGCTTCACTGATCTCAAGCCGCGGCGCATCGGGAGAACTCGCGCCATCCTGCGCTTCTGAAGCGCGCGAAGACTTGTGCTCGGAACGCGCATCGCGCGCTCGCTTCGCCTCTTCGAGGGAGCCAACGAGATCCTCGACAATGTCGGGGCGACTCGCCCCTGCGGGAGTGACCCGCAGCAGATCAATACGTCCCTCGTCGAGGACCGACTCAGCGAAGTTGTGCAACTCCTTCGGCGCAGACTCTGGCACGGCTGCAACGACGCAGGAAAGCGGGGCAGATTGCGCACGCACCATTTCGAGGGTGCGTGCAAGGTCCCCGATCTCGTGGGTAGCGGAGACGAGGATGAGTGCGGAGACGTCCCGTTCACTCACAGGGCGTGATCACCAATCCGTGACGAACGATTAGATCGCACGCTTCTTTAGCTTGCGGCGTTCACGCTCGGACAGACCGCCCCAGATGCCAAACCGCTCGTCGTTCGCAAGCGCGTACTCCAGGCACTCGGCGCGAACCTCACACGAGACGCACACCTTTTTCGCTTCGCGAGTCGAACCACCCTTCTCAGGGAAAAACGCCTCGGGGTCGGTTTGAGCACACAGAGCCCGCTCCTGCCACGACCCCTCTCCCTCGCCCTCGGGGAGCAGCGAGGAAAACTCGACCAAGGTCAGCTCGCGGCGAGCATCGTCCTCGAATGCCTGGAGGGTCATGAGGGTCCTTTCGGGTGTGTGGGCTATAGGCACGACTACTGCAGACGCGAGGGGTGCGACGCTACAGCGACGCTACGAGTGACGCTACAGTGAAAGCGCACGTGTTCGGCGTTAGCACTAAAATACACCGATGTAACTTAGGCGCGTCAAGCCACTTAATCGAATCTTTAGGGTTATGATCCTTTCCTTTAAGGCGCGGCGAGCGCGCCGCACCAGCTTCGGGTCCGCTGCCTGACTCTCTGACCTGCAAAGGAACCGCACATGCCCGCACACCACCTCCCAGGGGACGAGCCGTTTTTCCGCGAATGGAAGACGTATCACGGCCCGTACGCCCGCTCGCGCTCGCGCGCCAAACTTTTTGCGCGCGAACTCGCCCTCGACACATCGCCCACAATCCCCGTCATCGGCGTCGTAGGCTCCAAAGGCAAAGGTTCCGCAGTCGCCGCGACCACCCAGTACCTCATGTCCCTCGGGTACCGGGTAGGCACGATCTCCTCTCCCCCGTTCCTCACTAACCGCGAGCGCATCCGCCTCAACGCCCGCCCGCTCTCGCCTCGCGACTACGACTCCCTCGCCGACCGCGTTGCCGCTGCGCTCACTGCCATGCCACCCGTTGCCGACACGGGCGGCTACCTCGCCCCCACGGGCCTGTTCACCCTCGCCGGAGCCGCGCACCTTCTCAATTGCGGCGTCGACATCCTCGTCATAGAGGAAGGCCTGGGCGGCGCGAGCGACGAGATCTCCCAGTTCCGGCTCGACACCCTGGTTGTGACCCCCATTTTTCTCGAACACGAAGGGATCATCGGCGACACTATCGACGCGATTGCATGCAACCTCGTCGGGGCAGGGGATGACCGCACACGGAACGTTGTATTCCCCACTACACAATGTCTCGAAGCCCGCGCCGCCATTCGCGCACTCCTGCCAAACGCTACGCCGCACGAAGTCCCGGAACCACGCGACCTCGGGTTCGGCGCACTTACCTCCATGAACGTTGCGACTGGATACACCGCGGCCGCAATCACCCACGAGTCAGCCGTCGGACTCCCCCACTCCCCCGTCCCGCACTCACGCGCCGCCCACCTTGCGCAGAGCCTTCGCCTCCCGGGCCGCTCCTCCCACGTCTACGCCCACGGCACCCGCTGGCTCCTCGATGCCGCCATCTCGCGCGAAGGCGTTGAATCCGCCCTCGAGAACGCTCGACACACGGGATGCTTCGATGACGCGCACACCCTCGTGTGCATGCCGGACATCAAAGATATTCGCAGCATCCTCACCCTCCTCGACCGAGACCGCACGATCCTCGCGACGACGCACGAAGACCACCTGTTCTTCGACAACTACCCCGACGATTGGGAAGTCATGCCGCTGACAGAGGCACTGCCCGCTATCCAGCGCCGCTCACGCGAAGTGATCGCCCTTGGCACCATGAGCTTCGCCGCAGAAATGGCGGCCTACCTGGGCCTCGACACCGAAACATGGATCGACCCGTGGGCGCAGGCGCAAAAATGAGCACACTTCTTCAAGCACTGGCCGCCGCCGGGAGCGCCCCCGCACTCGTGAGCTACGCCGAAGACGGACGGACCGAACTTTCCGGGCGCGTCCTCGCCAACTGGATCATCAAATCGATCAACCTCTTCGCGAACGAGCTTCTCGTGGACGAAGGCTTCACGCTTGTCCTCGACCTTCCCCCGCACTTCAAGCGCAGCGTTCTCCAGATTGCGGCATGGCACCTCGGTGCGAACGTCTCCATCGCGGGCACCGACGACCTCCCCGAGCACATCGACGTCCTCGCCACGTCACGCCCCGACACAGCGCTCGCAGAACGCGCCGAGGATGTCCTCGTCCTCGAAGCTCGTGCGCTGTCCCTCGCGTTCCCGGGCGAGACTCCCCCTCTAGCCCTCGACTGGGTCCAAGCCGTGCGAGCGGCAGGAGACGCCCTCGAAGTTCCCCTCACGACGTTCACGGGACCCGAGCCAGCGCCGCAGCCCACCTGGGGCGATGCCCGCCGAGTGGGACTCGAGGACATCGATCGCGAAGACGCAGCAGCCGCGATAGCCGCGTGGTGCGAAAGGCGCACGGTCGTGACGCCACTTTCACGCCTCGACGTCGCTACGCGTGCGGCCGAAGGGCTCGAATAAGCGTTCGACGCTCAGGAGCTCGCGCGCAAAGTCTCCACAGCCTCAACCGGGTCGCCGTCGAAGATCACGTGCCCCTTCTGCAGCACCACTATCCGCGTGCACAGTTCGGTGAGCATATCGAGCTCGTGGGAGACGATCACCATGGTCTTGCCATGCGCCTGCATCTCGCGAATCCGCGCAAGGCACTTGCGCTGGAAAGGCTCATCGCCAACTGCGAGAATCTCATCTACGAGGAAAATATCGGGATCGGTATGCACCGCGACGGCAAACGCGAGGCGCAAAAACATGCCCGAGCTGTAGTACTTCACGTCAGTGTCGATGAACTGTTCGATCTCGCTGAACGCCACGATGTCATCGAAGCACGCGTCAATCTCGGCCTTCGACATTCCGAGAATCGCACCGTTGAGATACACATTCTCGCGACCCGACAGATCCGGGTGGAAACCTGCGCCAACCTCGATGAGTCCCGCGACCTTACCGCGCACGCGCACACGCCCGCGATCGGGAAAAAGCACGCCCGAAATCGTCTTCAGGAGCGTCGACTTGCCCGATCCGTTGAACCCGATCAGCCCGACGGTCTCCCCCGATCGAACCGTCACATCGACCCCGTTGAGCGCCATGAACGTATCGCGCAGCTTTTGCCTCTTGAGCGCCGAGAATACGAGTTCCTTCAGCGCCCTCGTATGGCGAAGCGAGAACTCCTTGTACACGTTCTCGATGCGCACCATTTCGCGTGGTGATTCAGAAACAGACATCACAGCTCCTGCGCAAACTTCCGCTTCGAACGCTCGAACACGAACGTCCCGAAGGCAAAGACCGCGATCGCGATAAGCAGCCCCGCCCACCACAGCTGGGTGGCCTCGGCGCCCGCAGCAATCGTCGGGGCAGCTTCACCCGTCGAATCGAGCGCACTCGCCATGGGGCGCCAGAACGCCCCGTGGAAACACTCCACGACGATCGTGATCGGGTTGAGGCTGTAGAGAACCCACCACGCGCTTGTGCCGAGGGCGTCCTTGACCATCACGAGAGCGTAGAGAACCGGCGATGTCCACGTCGCCACCATAATGATGAGATCCACGAAGTTCTCGACGTCGCGGAACGCCGCATTGAGCGCCGCCGCGAGCATGCCAAGACCCACGGTAAACACGAGCAGGATCACCATGCCGATGAGGAACCACCACCCCTCAGCGATGGAAGGGCGCCAGCCGAAAAGACCCGCCCCCACCATGAGCACGAGCACTTGGGGCACGAAATGCACAAGCGCCACGAGTGCGCTCGCCCATGGGAAAAGTTCCGACGGCAGGTAAATTTTCGACACAAGCGGCGCGTTCGACGCGATCGAACGCGTGCAGTTCCCGAACACCTCGCTGAAGAGGTTGATGACGATGATGCCGGAGAAAAGATACGCCGCGTATGCCGGAAGCGAGCGGTTCAGCTGAAGAAAGACTCCGAGCGCCAGATAGAACACCGCGAACTGCACCGCGGGCTTCGCGTAGCTCCACGCCATGCCCAGCACGCTGCCTCGGTAGCGCACCCGAAGTTCCTTCTTCACGAGAAGGCTCAGCAGGAAACGCTCGTAGAGAGGATTAAGCCATCCCTTGTCGCTTCCCGGTACTCGCCAACCCTGAGCCTTTTCCTCGCGTGTGATGGAGGAGATACTCACGCGTTTCGGCCCTCACGCTTTGGGGCGGGATTCGCCGCAAATGTGCGCTCCCACGCCTCAAACGACGTGAGTTGTGACGCTGCAGCGCGGTACTGCTCGCGCAAGGTGCTCCACTTCGCAAAGAGTTCAGCGTGCGTGCGCACGGCTTCGGTGAGCAGTTCGCGCGCTTGCTTCGGATCTCGCTTGTACCAGGCGATCTGTGTGCCCTCGGCGTTGGACACAAGAGCGCTGTCGTAGTGCGACAGGCGCCACCAGCGCGCATCTTGGTGCGCAATTGCATCCTGCGGATGTTCGAGCGAGAGCTCGCTCGGCTTCGTGAAAGCCTGCTTCGCGAGCTGCTTGATCGTCCACGCCGGCATGAGGAGTCGACGAGGCTGGCTAAAGCCCCGCCCTTTGCGCGGCGGTTTATTCGTACGCACGTCAGGGTAGTCGTCGACGTCTTTCTTCTGCACGGCGTCGTCGAACTGTGCGGCCAGTGCGCGAATCTCGGGAAGCGTCGTCCCGATTGTCTCGTGAAGATGCTCGGGGCCTGCAAGGACATCGCGCTGGGCCATAAGGCGGCCCGTTTGCGTGTAGTACTGCATGGAAATCACATGCTTGATGTCCATGAAGTGCGATTCCTTCACGAGCCTGCCGCCGCGCTCATACGGTGAATGCAACAGGGCGGTGATGAGCCGGTTGCGCTCGTGGAAGAACGCCTGCCACCCCACAAGGTCGTCCTTTTCGCTCCAGGACATGTGCCACACGCCGGCACCCGGCAACGTGACAGTCGGAAATCCTGCATTTCCCGCTCGCAGACCGTACTCGGCATCATCCCACTTGATAAACACAGGAAGGGAAAGGCCGATCTCCCGTACCACTTCGGTGGGGATGAGACACATCCACCAGCCGTTGTAATCCACATCAACGCGGCGGTGCATCCAACTAGTTGCGCGAAGGGGGTGCACGGCAAGGTCGTGATTGTACTTTGAATCGCTGAAGGCAAGTCCGTAGTGGAAGCGCCACCGATCAATGCTTTCACCGAATGCCAGCATGGACGTGCGGTTATTCAGATCGAACATGTGGGCGCCTACAAGCGTGGGCTTCGTTGCGAAGTCCGCGAACGTCACAAGGCGTTCAAGTGAAATCGGCTCGATGGAAATATCGTCATCACAGTTCACCACGTAGGTGGACTTTTCGGCGATACAGGCTTCGTACATTCCGCGCGAGAACCCGCCCGAGCCGCCAATATTGCCCTGCTCAATGACGCGAAGCTTGTCACCCATCGCCTCCTCGAGCTCTGCGAGCTCGTCAGCGTGATCTCGCAGGCGATCGCTTCCCTGATCGATGATGTACATGACATCAAGGAGCTCGAACAGTCGCGGTGAATTCGCTATCGTGCGGATGTTCTCGAAGCAGTAGCGCACCTTATTCATGGTTGTCATGGCAATCGAGAAGGATCCGCGCACGCGTGCCAAAGACTCCGGAGCCGAGTACGTCGCGCCGCTAACCTCCAGAGCTCCCGCCGAAGCGTGAACATCGAACCAATACCAGCCGCCATCTCCGAAAGCAGTGACGGGCAACGTAAACGTCGAGACAGCTTCGCCCGCCACCGTTTCGGTTACCACAGTCCGCGAACGGCCATTCGCGCTCGAGCGGTGCACAACAATCCTGCCTTCGCCCTTTGTCGCGACGGTCAGCGTCACATCACGCACTCGAGTCCAGCGCCGCCAATACGATGCCGGGAAGGCGTTGAAGTAGGTTCCAAAGGAACGGGTCTGCCCTGCGGGAACTGTGATCCCGGAGCGCGTATACGTCCCTTCCTCAACATCACTTGTCGCGGGGCGCCTTACCCCCGCGACAGCCTCCATGATCTCAGTTGAGGCCCCCTCGGCGACGTCAACGGGGGAAACGTGTGCCGAAGACTCAACGTACAGCGGCATCGTTTCGGGGCTCGCGCCGAACGGCAAGACAAGCCTGTGGAGTTCGCGATGCCCTTCGGGCAGGGTAAACGTGTCAGTCATGGTGCTCTTTTCACTCATCGGAGTCACGGCGGATGCGCACAACTAGCGGCGCAAAAGCTCCTCAAGTTTGTTATCAGCCATCGAGAGGGCGGCACCGATGGCCATGTGCATGTCGAGGTACTGGTAGGTGCCGAGTCGACCGCCAAAGAGGGTCGAGGGCTCAGCCTCCGCACGCTCGCGGTATTCGAGGAGAGTCGATCGGTCGTCCGCCGAATTCACGGGGTAGTACGGCTCATCCTCACGGCTTGCGAACCGCGAGTATTCGCGCATGATGATGGTTTTGTCCTTCGCGTAATCACGCTCGGGGTGGAAGTGGCGTGGCTCGATGATGCGCGTGTACGGCACGGATTCATCGGCGTAGTTCATCACCGACGTTCCTTGGAAATCGCCCGTGTCGAGCGTTTCAGACTCTAGATCGATCGTGCGCCACTTGAGCTCACCAAGTTCGTAATCAAAGTAGCGGTCAACGGGTCCGGTGTAGACGACGGGGAGTTGGCCGCGCACGTCCTTTTTGTTGAACGGCTGCGACTCGTCGAAGTAATCGACGCCAAGCTTGACCTCGATGTTCGGGTGATCCGCCATGTTCTCGAGCCACGCGGTGTAGCCGTTCGTGGGCAGACCTTCATAGGTGTCGTTGAAGTAGCGGTTGTCGTACGTGTAGCGCACGGGAAGACGCTTGATGATCGACGCGGGAAGATCCTTGGGGTCCGTCTGCCACTGCTTACCCGTGTAATGCTTGATGAAGGCCTCGTACAGCGGGCGCCCAATGAGCGAAATGCCCTTGTCATTAAGGTTCTCGGGATCTTGCCCGGCAAATTCGCCCGCCTGCTCGGCGATAAGTGCGCGCGCCTCATCCGGAGTCATGGCCGCGTTGAAGAACTGGTTGATTGTGCCGAGGTTGATCGGCATGGGGTACACGATGCCCTTGTGGTTCGTGTACACACGGTGCACGTAATTCGTGAACGACGTAAACGTATTGACGTACTCCCACACGCGTGTGTTGGAGGTGTGGAAAAGGTGAGCGCCATACTTGTGCACCTCGATGCCCGTCTCAGGGTCGATCTCACTGTAGGCGTTTCCGCCAATATGCGGGCGGTTGTCGATCACGGTTACTTTTGCCCCGTGTTCGCGTGCGGCGCGGTCTGCGAGCGTAAGGCCGAAAAGGCCGGATCCGACGATGAGAAGGTCGGGTGTGCTCATGATGTGTCGTTCCCTTCGAGGTTTGCTACGTCGATCCCACAATAGCGGTCGCGCGCGCAGAATCTCGAGGGCGCACCGACTGCGCGCCGCTGGTTCGTCACATAGCGGGACTTAGCCGGTTCATGACCGCTGTGTATCTGAAAGACCGCGTTCAATGACGCGCCAATACACGCGGTCGCGCGCGAATGCGGGCACGGCGCGATACACCGCGCGTCCCACAAGATTTCTCACGGCCCTGGGCGCGCTGGTTGCCCCGCTCTTGAGCATCGACCACTGCATGTGCACATCGCTCTTAAAAAGTGCGAGGCCCCCGCGCCTGCGATAGAGGTTCGTACTCACGCGGTAATCCACGAGAGCGTCCGCAACATTGCCCATGCGAGAGCCCGTGCATAACAGGCGATGCCACAGGTCATAATCCTCCATCAGCGGAATGTCCCTGTAGCCGCCTGCCCTGCGCACGGCCTCAACTCGCATGAGAACCGTGGGATGGTGAAACGGTGAGTGATCGCGCATATAGTCCGCGATTTCTTCGTGGGTGAGGGGGCGGCGGCGAATACGCTCCTCGCCCGCCTCATCGCGGCGAGGCAAAGAGGACTCGTCGATCTCGCGCATGTTCGCGCCCACGATGTCAAGGTCCCGCTCCCGCAAAGCAGCGAGCTGCACCGCAAACCGTTCAGGATGATTCACGTCGTCAGCATCGGCTCTCGCAACGAGCGGACTTTCGCATTGCTCGAGGGCACTGTCGAGGGTGCGTGCGAGTCCGCCGTGGCTCTTATTCCTCACTACTCGTGCGCGACCGTATCTTCCTTCGAGAACGTCGGCGATGACGTCTTCCAGGGCGTCGGGAAGCGGGCCGTCGATGGCAAGCAGCAATAAGCCTGGAGCGGTGGTTTGGTCGACCGTCGCCGAGGCAATGGCTTCGCGCGCGTACGCCGGGTCGTCTCCCTCCCACAGGGGCATGAGGACGGTGAGGTCCTCCTCGATCTTCCGCACACCGTGCTTACTCACGTGAGCGCCCTTCGTGAGCGTTCGGCGGAATCGATCGAAGATTCGAGCGCGCGGATCTCGGTGGCACTCATGGGATCGGCAGCAAGAACCACGCTCGAGCGTCGTGGCGACGTGAAGAGCCCTTCACGGAGACCCTTGAGCGCGACGGGAAGGACATCCGCGCGAGTGCGTACCAGGGTCTGCATCCACCCAATCGCACTCTTGCCCCCGTAAAGAACCTTCTCGATCGGGGTGAACGAGTCGGTTTTCGTGAGGGCCCACAACCGATTGCGCACGTCGAAGTAGAACCTAGAACCAGGATTCGTCTGGGCATTCGAGAACTTCACGGTGCGGTGCTCAACCGTGCTCGACGCGACGGCGAAGCCGTGGGAGTCTCGCAGAAGCCTGCCTGTGAACTCAAAGTCATCAGACCAAATGAAATAGTCGGCAATGGGGAGTCCATGCTCCCACACGTCTTCGGCAGCAATGAGCGCCGACACGAAGCTCGCCGTGCGGATGGGACGCGCCCCGAGCTGTGCGTAACGATCGAGGTCGGCGTCACTCGTGCCGAGGCGCGTACGCGAGGAATTCATGGGGTGCGGCCTACCGTCGGTCCAGACCGCAAGCGAACTGAGAACGCTTGCGTGAACATCGAGCTTGCGCTCAACCTCGAGGAGCTTCTCGAGCGCATCGGGCGCTGGAACCGTGTCGTCGTCCATGATCCACAGGAAATCAGGACTGTGCTCAAGGAGGGCATGCGCCATGCCGGTGCAAAAGCCACCGGCACCGCCTACGTTGCGATTGAGGTGAACAACGTCGGCACCAATCGGGTGGGTGTCGGCGACGGCGCCGGAACGGTCCGTGCTTGCGTTATCGATGATGACGACGCCATCCAGCGGCCTGCTTTGCGCGTGCAGTGCATCGAGGCACTCGCCGAGGAGATCAGCGCGGTTGTACGTCACCACCACGGCAACGACTCGTCGAGAGTCCTCCTGCGTGGCATCAGGGTGTGGAACAAAACGCTCCGGAATGGGGGCTGAGTCCGCTGGGTTACTCGAGGTGCTGTTGTCCCGCACCCAGCGAACAGTCGCGGCGAGGGACTCTTCGAGCGATGACCGCGCGGGCAGAAGCGCGTCGAGCTTCTCCCGCGACATTTCGGCGCTCGGCCGCGCGTCAAGGGCGAATCGCTTGATTCGACGGGGAAGTTCGAGGCCGCTTGCACGAACCGCTTCCCCTGCCCGCCCCGCGCGCGCCATGAGGCGCCTGCCGGGAAGTGAAAGTGCGAGCGGTGCAGTTTTCGCAATCGAGCGCACGAGGGCGCGCAACTCGTGATCGTCGAGCCGAGGGGAATCTGCAACGTTGAGCACGTAGGGCTCGCCTTCGGGGACGTTCAGATTGAGAGCGGCGCGCGTCGCGCCAGCGAGGGTTCCGACGCTTGCCAGGGGGCGCGCGATGACCGTGTGCGTGAGCGAGACTGCCCCAGAGTTCACGAGCGAAGCGATCAGTCGCGAGATGCGCGCATGAGAACCGGGACCAAAAAGCTCGGCCACGCGCATCACCAGCAGGCGTCGGCCCCGCCCCGCACGCACCCACTGGCCGTAAAGACGTTCCGCCTCTGCGAAAGCGCGCCCTTCGACGGTCGTAGGGGCCTGTGGGTCAGATTCGTGCGCACTATGCCCGTCAGGCGTCTCGCCGTACACGGCGCCGCTCGAAATGAACACGAGGGTTCGCACATCCTCACGTTCGGCAGCGGCAATGAGCGAACGCGCGCCTCCCACGAGGACCGAGTTGAGCGTGCGTGCGCTCACGCTCGAGGAGTCGGGAACCCCAGCGGCATTCACAACCGTGCCGCATCCGCGAACCGCGGCGCGCAGGGCTTCGTCGTCACGAATATCGAGCACGCAATGCTTGCCATTACCGCTTGCGGGTCGAATGTCTGCCGTCACCACGGGGGTCCCGTGCTCACGAAGCTCGCGCGCGATATGGGAACCTGCAAAGCCCGCACCACCGAGAACGAGGGTGCGCGGCGGCGTTTGCCGTCGCTCTTTTTCGGACACGTCGTCTCCTCGCCTTTCGTCCAGGTTTATCGCAGAGTCTAGGCATGATCTTACGGGCAGTGAGTCCCGAGCCTGAGCACACACGCCATCACCGGGGCAGATTCACTCACTCCACCTTGGTGTCCGAGGTTTTGTTGTCATCGGTGTGTACTGTGGGAGCGCGCATGGTGCGGCTTGCCGCCCCCCACACGATTGAAGGTGAACACGATGACGGGTGACTTCCCACGCGACGCCGGCACAGGCCGCTCGCGGCCCGGCCATTCGCGCGCCCGCTCGGGCGGGTCGGCGCGACCTCTGACGCGACCATCCGCGCCGCGTCCACGAGAGTCTGGCGCTCACAGCGAGCCCACCGCCGAAACGCCTACGCGTCAAATGCCAGCTGTACGCAATGCTGCCCGGCCGGCTCCGGTGCGTCTGAATTCGAAGCCATCGGGCAGCCCAGAGCAGCACGCGCAGCATCAACTCCCCCCGATGCACCCAGCGCCCTCGGGCCCGCCTCGCAGAAGAGGCATGTCTCGAAAGCGCGGGGTTCGCCTTGCCCGCACGATCGTCCTTCTCATACTCGTTATTGCCCTCGGGTGGCCGGTTGGCCTCGGGGTATGGGCTAATTCGAAAATCGCGCACACGGACGCGCTCTCCGGAGCCGCCGATACACCGGGCGAAACCTACCTTCTTGCAGGAGCCGACATCGAACAGGGCGGAGCCCAGCGCACCGACACTCTCATGCTGCTGCACAAGGCGCCCAACGGGAAGCAATACCTCGTCTCAATTCCGCGCGACACACTCGCCGAAATTCCCGAGCACGGAACGCACAAAATCAACGCCGCCTACTCGATGGGGGGCGCTCCCCTCCTCGTCAAAACCGTTGAGAAACTCTCGGGTCTCACGATCGATCATTTTGTCGTGATCGGCTTCTCCGGAGTCGAGGACGTCGTCAATGCAATCGGCACAGTGAACCTCTGCATCGACCGCGATGTCGATGACGTGCGTTCGGGTCTCAAGATGACCAAAGGCTGCCACGACGTGGGCGGCGAGCAAGCCCTCGCGTTCGTACGCGCCCGCTATTTCGATCCCACGGCCGACATAGGCAGGCAGCAGCGCCAGCAACAGTTCGTGAGCGCTCTGATGAAACGAGCATCCTCACCTGGCGTCCTGCTCAACCCACTCACTCAGGTGAATCTCGCAAGCGCGGGAACGAAAGCCCTCGTGACCGATAACGACACCGGCCTCATTGACCTCGCCAGTGCCGCCCTCGTCATGCGCGCAGCACCCAACTCTGGAGGTGTTCTCGCCATGCCAATCGAGGACCCGAGCTTCAAAACGAAACACTCGGGTGTCGCCATCAAAGTTGACGACGAAGACGTGCACGCCTTCTTCTCATCGATTGCCGACGGCTCGGCCGAACCGAAGCCCGAAGGCTAGGGGCGCCTCACGAAGCGAGGCTCATCTTCTCTACTTAAAGAGAAGGTCCGTGACGATGTTGATCGCGTTCAGCAGCGGCTGCCCCTTCGATTTCGAATAATCCGTGTAGAGAATGTGAACCGGATATTCGGTGTACGTGAGATCGTTGCGACCGATTTCCGAGACGATCTCCGAGGCGTGCGCCATACGATTCTGCTCGATCGAGATGGACTCGCACGCGTGGCGGCTGAGCACGCGAAGACCGTTGTGAGTATCGGTGAGATGAACGCCGCTCGTGATGTTTGTGAAGACGATCGCCATCCGCAGCACGATGCGCTTGAGAAAGCCCGGCTTCGTGCGGCTATCGAGGAATCGTGAGCCGAGCACACAGTCAACCTTCTCAGCATTCATCTTCTCGATCATCGCCGCGGCATCGCTCACCTGGTGTTGCCCATCGGCGTCAAAGGTGACGATTTGCTGCATCGACGGATCCCGAAGCGCGTAGTCGATACCGGTCTTTAGCGCAGCCCCCTGCCCCATGTTGTAGGGGTGTCGCACGACTACGGCACCTGCATCCTCTGCCTCGACCGCCGAGTCATCATGCGAACCGTCATCAACACACACGACCAACGGGTACGTTTCGCGCAGTGCACGAATAACATCGCCAATTACTTTCCCCTCGTTATACAGGGGGATAACGAACCAGGTCGTGTCGGCTCCGGGGCCAAGGGTCATCAGAAAACCTCGTGAAAATTGACAATTTTTGGCGCGATTTTTGGCGCGGGTGCGCGTTACCGCCACCGCAAAGGCTACCCTAGTCGGTAGTGACAACAGCGCATAGCGCCTCGAAAAACTCAACTCCCCGAAGGGACCACGCCTCATGAAGATCGCCGTCGTGGCACTTGGAAAGATCGGATTGCCGCTCGCCGTGCAGTTCGCCGCGAGTGGACACGAAGTTGTAGGCGTCGACGTGAATGAACGTCAAGTCGCGACTATCAACGAAGCGAAAGAGCCGTTCCCGGGCGAAGAGCAGCTCGCCGAGCGCCTTGCCGAGCTTGTACCTGCTGGCAGGCTTCGCGCCACGACCGATTATGCCGATGCCATCCCGGACGCCGACGCCGTAGTGCTTGTCGCTCCCGTTTTCGTAGACGAGGAAACCTGGGAGCCGGACTTCCGCTACATGGATGCGGCTACGCGTTCGCTCGCCGAATACCTCACCCCCGGCACCGTGGTGGCGTATGAGACAACACTCCCCGTTGGCACGACCCGCACGCGCTTCGTTCCCGTGCTCGAGGAGGTTTCCGGCCTCAAGGAATCTCGAGATTTTTTCGCTGTCTATTCCCCCGAGCGTGTTCTCACGGGGCGAGTTTTTGCTGACCTCAGGAAATACCCGAAACTCATCGGTGCTCTAAGCCCCGCAGGCGCTGCAAAAGGTCGAGAGCTGTACGAGGCGGTCCTGCAATTCGACGAACGCCCCGACCTCGATCGCGCGAATGGGGTGTGGGACCTCGGCTCACCAGAAGCCGCCGAGCTCGCCAAACTCGCCGAAACAACCTACCGGGACCTCAATATTGGGTTTGCGAACGAGCTCGCGCTCTTCTGCCAGGACCACGGCATCGACGTCTACAAGGTCATCGCCGCATCGAACTCTCAGCCGTACTCACATATTCACCAGCCGGGAATTGCGGTAGGTGGCCACTGCATTCCTGTGTACCCGCGGCTCTACCTTTCCACTGACCCACATGCGGAGACTGTTCGTACGGCTCGTAAACTCAACGCCTCGGTTCCGGGCAAGCTCGTGGGCCGAGCGGAAGAAATCCTCGGCTCACTTGAAGGGCTCACAGCTGTTGTGCTCGGCGCGGCGTACCGAGCCGGTGTCAAGGAGACAGCGTTCTCAGGCGTATTCCCCACCGTTGCTGAGCTCGAGGCGCGGGGCGCCCGCGTGCGTGTTCACGACCCGTTCTATAGCGATGAAGAACTCGCTAAGTACGGTTGGGACGCGTGGCACGAGGGCGACAACGCCGATCTCGCGATCGTGCAAACGAATCACCCTGAATATCGCGGGTACACTGCCGAAACGATTCCAGGTGTACGCCTGCTCATTGATGGGCGGAACATTACCGCTGCTGAAAACTGGGTAGGCACCCCGCGCTTGGTGCTAGGCAACGGTGAGAACTCAACTCTAGGAAAGGCCTCATGACCGACATCCTCAGCTCTCCGACCGGACTCGTTCTCGACAGTCGCTCGCTAATAATCCAAATCATCCTCATTCTCGGGATTCTCGGAATCACCGCATGGCTTTTCATTAAACGTGGCGCCAAGCAGCTTGCGATCCGCCGGCTCCTCATTCTTGCATTCGCGGTATTCGCGGTTCTCGCTGTCATCTTTCCCGGCGCAGTGACCGCCCTTGCCCAGTTCGTGGGCGTCGGCCGCGGCACCGACCTCTTGCTCTACGCCACCGTTGTCGTGCTTCTCGGCTTCTTGGCTCTCCAGGAGGCGCGCACGAAGAACGCGGAAAAGCGAACGACGAAGCTGGCACGCAAAGTTGCCGTCTACGAAGCGGAACAACCTGAGGCATTCCGTAATCACGCCTTGAACGTCACGAAAGATTCATGAGCGCCTGGTGTGTGTTCGCGGGAGCAGCTGCTTGTGCACTTGCCCTAGCATTCCTCCCCGGTTTTGTATTCGCGCGCCTTCTACGGGTTCCGCGGCTTCTTGCCTTCGCGACCGGCCCGGCTCTCACCGCCGGGGTGTTTGCCTTGGGCGCGCTCGTCTGCTCACGCTTCGACGAGCAGTGGAACCTCATCAGCGCCGCATGCGTGAGCGGTGTAGCAGCCCTCGCGTTTAGTCTCCTTCGCCTCCTGCTCACACGAGAGTCATTTTTTCCCGCGCCTCGCGCGCTTGCACCCGCAACCGCCCGTTGGGTCTTTCCGACGGCTATCCTCGTGTGTGCTTTCGCGGCTGTCGGCCCTATCCTCTATACGATGCCTGGGCCTGATGCCATCCTTCAGCGCTGGGACACGCTTTACCACTTGGGCGCGATTGAGTTCATACGATCTACTGGAGACGGCTCGGTTTTCAAAGTTGGATCGCTCGGCTACACCGATGGACGCGCCGGCTTTTACCCGGCTGGCTTCCACGATATTGCAGCGCTTCTTCCGGGGGTTCCAACCCCCATCACCCTCAACGCTGCGGTCATTACGCTCGCCACCGTTCCATGGACAGTTGGGATTGCCGTTCTCGCCAGAATCTTGTGGCCTCGCGCCTCCTGGGCTCCAACGTCTGCCGCGTGCCTGGCCTTGCTGGCGCCGTCGGTTCCTCTCAACGAGTGGGTGCACTTGTCCCCCGTCGCAAACCTCGCGGGCTTCTCCTTCCTGCCGGGGGCGCTTGCAATAGCAATCGCAAGCTGGCAGACCTTGCTCAAACAGGTAAGGCACCGTAGCCTCGATATCCGCTGTGGGCTCGCAGCAGCCGTCACCACGACAACAGCGCTTATCGGTATCGCTTTCGTTCACCCCAACGCCTTTTTCGCCGCTTGCGTTCTCCTGGCTGCCGCAACTGCAGGCGATGCCATCCGCGCCTTCCGTCACGCCAACACCCGAACCTGGCATAGGACAATCGTTGCCGTCATCCCAGCCGTATGTGCAGCACCCATCGTGGCGATCATTCTTCTGCCTAATGCCTCACCGGTGACAAAGAATTTCACCGGCGGTCTCGCCGTTCCAGTGTGGCAGGGAGCCGGTGAACTCTTGACGGGGCTCCTTACTGTGTGGCCCATGGCCATTGGGGTAGGTATCTGGGTTCTCGCCTGGATCGGAGTCTTCGCATTTTTGCGACGTGGCGCGTGGTCGCCCCTCGTGTGTGCACTGGTCGTGGGCGTACTCTACTTCGATTCAGCGATCGACTCCCCGCTGAATCTCTCAACTCTCTGGTATCGAGGTCAGGATCGTTTGTCGATGGTCGTCACTCTCGTGACGGTCCTGTGCGCAGTCGCGGGTATCGAACGGGTCCGCCTATTCGCCCGGGCCCCTCAAACAACCCGCACTACCCGGATGATCACCGCGAGCGTATCTGGGGTGATCGCCCTTGCTCTCATAGCATCAAGCGTAGGCGCGCGTGCATCGTACGCGGCCCTCAATTTTGATCTCGACACACCGAACCGGAGCCGCTTCTTCGATACGGAAGAACTCGAGATGCTCAAGAGTCTCGACGGACGACTCGATCCACGCAGGAAGGTTCTCGCCAGCCCTTTCTCCGGCGGCTCCCACCTTTGGGCACTAAACGGACAGAGCGTGCATTTTCGGGTACTTGGGCAAACATACACGGAGAGCGATGCCGTGCTCATCCGTACACCAGAACTCATCGGGGACCCTCGAGATCCCGGTGCGTGCTTCCGCCTTTCTCAGGCGGGGATCGGTTACGTCTACGTTGATGCACTCTCCTATTACTACGCAAGCGGCATGGCGCCACTTACCGTCCGGCGCCTTCCGAACCTTGGGGATCCTCTGGCGTCAACAAGCCACTCGGCGCTGTACGAACTCCACTGCGAATGAGAGCCGGCGATTACAATAGTTGTGCCCTAATCGGCGAGCATGCGTGAGATACGTGCTGCGCCACGGTCCGCCGAAGATTGGAGCGAAGCATTGCCGACGGTCCACTGTCGCACATGTGCTCGATCGACCCTGTCTTGGCTGTCAATGGCCTCGATCATCGCGTTCGCGAGCGCCTCCGTGTCATAGCCCGGCGCGTAGCCGAGACCGTTGTCTCGGATGCGGATTGTTGCTGCCGAATTCTCGGCTCCGGCGTGGATGATTGGCCGCCCACACGCGCCGGCCGCATAGATTTTCGTGGGCAGCGCAAAGTCGTACCCCAATCCGGGCGTGATCGAACTCAGGCCCGCAACGGCTCCACGCATGTACTTCGCGACCACGTCTGCGGGGACCTTCGGGAAAAACTCGATTCCATCAACACTTCGCTCACGAACCATACGTTTGAGGGCCTCGAGGTTGGTGCCTTCAGAAAAGAATATGAGCCGAGCATCCATTCGCTTTTCATGGGCCTTTTCGAAAGCCTCCACGAGAATCTGAGCACCTTGCCATTCGGAGACGGTTCCCGCATACACGAAGTACGGCCCCTCTTCGCCGGCATCCGGCCCTTCCGGGGTGAAGATCTCCGTGTCGATGCCGTTTCCGATCATCTCGAGCGAGGGGCGCTTTCCGATGCGCTCCTCGATTCGTGCCCGGACGCCGTCGGAAATGGTAAGCACAACCGACGCGCGCTTCCACACGGTTTCTTCCATCCATCGGACTGCACGTTTGACAATGCGCGGGACCCCTTCGACAGACTCAGTCGCATCAGCCCACACGTCAGCCGCGTAAAAGGCATATGGCACGCCTTTGAGGCGCGCAACAAGCGCGACGACGAGGCCTGTCGTCGGAGGTGGTTCGGCGATAATACCGTCGAGGTGTCGCGTCAAAAGGAGTCGAAGGAATAGCGGGACATCGAAGCTCAGGTAAGAGACGTAGCCGCGTACAGCGCCCTGTTTATCGCGTTTGACGGGCCAGCGCACGACCCGGGTGATGCCTCGTTCTTGGCGACTCGGTTGATGGGGGACGCGAGTTGTGTACACCCGCGTGCGGATACCGGCCTTCTCAAGTGCCTTCGCTAATTGGTGGGTACGAAACGCCGCGGGAATAGGTTCTGGCACGAATGCCCGGGTTGCAAGAACGACATGCCCAGCGCTCTCGCGGTTACGCCTCCTCACGCAGCACCTCGATGACGGTACGGGCCGCATGCCCATCGCCGTAGTAAGGGGGGCGCTCGGCACGGGGCCGGGGCCGCTGGAGGGCGGCGCTAAGGTCCGACGGTTCCTTGGCCAAGACGTTCCACTGGTTTTCGAGCGTTTCTACCCACTCGGTTTCGGTGCGTAGCGTCGTTGTGGGAGTGCCGAGGAGGTATGCCTCTTTTTGGAGGCCACCAGAATCGGTCACGACGGCGCTCGCACGAGAAACCGCATTGACGAGGTCCGGGTACGGAAGCGGCTCCCCTACAAAGAGGTTGCCACCCGCGAGTGCAAGATCCTGTTCTTTTGCTCTTGCAGTAAGCCGAGGGTGGGCAAATAGCGCGATTGGAAGCGGAGCATTTTGGAGTGCAGTGATGAGACCCTTGAGTCGATCTGGATCATCTGTGTTGTCGGCACGGTGCATGGTGGCAACGGCGAACGGCGAGTTGGCGTCAATCCCCTCGGGAAGGTGAAGCGGACTGCCGTCAACTGCCTTCGCAACGCGCAGGCACACATCAGTCATGACATCGCCAACGACGCGCGTACGTGACCCGAGCCCTTCACTCTCAAGGTGCTGGCGTGCGACCTCGGTCGGCGCGAGCAGAAGGTCCGCGGCATGGTCGGTGAGCACGCGATTGTGTTCCTCTGGCATACGACGGTTGAATGAGCGTAGCCCTGCCTCGAGATGAGCGACCTTGAGGTGCATTTTTACGGCGCTCAGCGTGCCGGCAAGCGTCGAGTTTGTATCCCCGTATACGAGAGTCCAGTCGGGCTGGTGTTCCTCGAGCACGTCATCCATGGCGCTGAGCATGGCACCGGTCTGTCTTCCATGGCTGCCCGAACCTACCGCGAGGTTCAGGTCAGGCGCGGGAATTTTAAGATCGGCGAAGAACATGTCGCTCATCGCGGCGTCGTAGTGCTGGCCCGTATGAATGATGATGTGTTCGATACCCTCGTGCTTTGCTGCTTCATCGGCGATCGCGGCAAGTTTGACGAATTGCGGGCGTGCGCCGACAACGGACAGGATTTTCATTCGCGCTCCGGAATTGCATGTCGGGTGGTTCACCACGAGTTTAGCGGCCGTCCAGTGCTGTGACATGGCAAGATTGGCCGTGTTGTCTCAACCTTCACTGAGAGGGATGTGCTCGTGAATCAAAAACAACGTCTGCTCATCTTGTCCTTTTCGCCTATCGCAAGGGACGCCCGCGTGCTCAAGCAGGTGAAGGAGTTCGCTCCGCGATACGAGGTGACCACATGCGGTTATGAGGCAGCCCCCGAAGGCGTGAGTGAGCACATCCAGATTCCTTCTACTCTGGTGTCATGGAGGCTAAATCGCCCCCTCACCATGCTTCGCCAGTTTGATCGAGTGTACTGGTCACAAGAGGTTGTGGCGTGGTGCCTAAGCCGGCTCACCGGCCGCACGTTCGACTGCGTCTTAGCGAACGATGTTGAAGCCGTCCCACTCGCTCTCCGCCTGACCTCCCCCGAGAAGATCCACGCAGACCTGCACGAATATTCACCTCGCCAGAAAGAAGATCTCCGCCGATGGCGGCTGTTCGTTGCACCCTGTTTTCGTTTTCTCACGCGGCAATACGTCACGCAGGTGCCGTCTGTGACCACCGTTGGGTCGGGGCTCGCCGAGGAGTACGCGCGCGAATTCGGCATCGACGCAGATGTCGTCACTAACGCGAGCCCTTTCCATGACCTCGCGCCTACACCAGTACCCGAGGACGCCCCCCTACGCCTCGTCCATTCGGGCGCCGCGATGCCGGATCGACGTCTCGATATCATGATCGACGCGGTGGCGCGCGTACCAGAATTGAGATTCGATCTCTATCTCGCACCGAACACGCCCTCGCTCGTGAAGGATTTGCGCACGCAAGCACACGAGTTGGCACCCGAGAGAATCCGCGTCCTCGATCCCGTACCGTATACGGATCTCATTCCTACACTCAATAAGTACGACGTGGGCTTCTACTCGATCCCACCCGTGAGCTTCAACCAAAAATTCTCCCTACCGAACAAGTTCTTCGACTTCGTGCAAGCTCGGCTTGCCCTCGCCATCGGCCCCTCCGTTGAGATGACTCGTATCGTGCACGAACACGCGCTCGGACGTATTGCATCCGGATTCGATGCTGATGGACTCGCCGCTATGCTCGCGGGGCTCACTCCCGAGAATGTCCGCATGTATAAGGCAAATTCCCACACGGTAGCCAAGGAGCTTAGCGCCGAATCGCAAGTAGCTACATGGGCGGCTAGCGTCGATCGAATCGCGGGACTCTCGTGACTGCGCAGGTCACGGTCGTCATTGCTTGCCACAGCGCGGAGCGTCCACTCGACCGCGCTGTGCGAAGTGTGCTCGAGGGAAACGAACGTCACGCCCACCCACTCGTCGTTGCACACAATATTCCGCTCGAGGAGCTCTCGCTCTCAATAGCCGAAGACCTACGCCCTCGGGTGCAGATTCTCCCTCACATCGATGGCATCTCCTCGCCCACTGGGCCATTCAATGCCGGTCTCGATGCGGTCGACACGCCGTGGTGCGCCGTGATGGGATCCGATGACTGGCTCGAACCGGGGGCCGTCGAGTCCTGGCTTCGCCTTGCGAAGCGATATAAGGCGGAGGCAGTCCTCACGAACCTCGCCCTAGGGTCTCCGACGCGGACCGTACCGACCCCTCCCGCGCGTGTGCTTCACCGAGGGTTACGGCACGAGCGGACAGATCGCCTCGTCTACCGGTCGGCTCCGCTAGGCCTCTTGAGTACGGCGATGCTGGAGCGCTTAGGGCTGAGATTTATTCCCGGCCTCTCGGTTGGTGAGGACGTCGCATTTGCGACGAGGCTCGCATGCGAAGCACGCGTCGCCGTAGACCGCACGGGGCCGGCCTACGTGATAGGCGAAGATGCCGGGGATCGCGTGACCTATGTTGTTCGACCGATTCGTGAACAGCTCGCGTTTGTTCCGCCGCTCATCGCTTCGCCGTGGTTCAACCGTCTCGCACCTTCGACTCGCGCAGCGATCATCGTGAAATTTATCCGCATCCATGTATTTGGGACAGTGCACTACCGTCCCGGCGTAGAAAGCTGGAGTGGTAGTGATCGAGAAGATCTAGCTTCGCTGTGTCAAAGGCTTCTCAATGCTAGCCCATCCGCGGTTCGATCATTCTCGAGAGCCGAAGCTTCTCTTCTCGCTGCTTGTCTCGATCCAACCGTTGACGCTGCAAGCCTCGCGGAACTCTCCCGTAAGAGACGACACCACGGCACACCCGCAACTCTTGTCACGAGTCGCGTTGGCGACCTTTTCCTTCCCGATGCACCGCCCCGTTTCATTGCTGCGTCAGCCGCAACCAAGCTCACCGGCACAGTTGCCGCCGCACTACGCAGCTACAAACGGCCTTCCTGAACGCACACGCAAGTCCAAAGTCCGCTGGTGGCAAGGTGGGTCGCTAAGCTTACGGTGTGAAAAAGTTGTTCTCCATGGTTCGCGCGTTGCTTAACGCACTTCCGGCGGGGACGAAAAAGTTTATCTGGACCTTTTCGGCCATCCTTGCAGCGCTATCGTTGCTCGATATTCTCGCCCTCGGCTTACTCGCATTGCTCCTCGCCCCGATGCTGGCGGGTGAAACCGCACGCATCCCGGTGATCGGAGTGACGCTCCGATCACCGGGCGACTTTGGAATAGCGCTCGCCGTCGTGTGTACGCTGATCATCACGAAGGACCTTCTCGCCATTGCCGTGCAGCGTTTCTCGACGCGGCGTTTCGCGCAGTTTGAGCAGGATCTCGGAGCGCGGCTCCTCGACTCATTCTTTTTCGCCCCGTGGACGGAACGCCTCTCGCGAAACTCGACGGATCTCGTGCGCTCAACCGACGTCGGAGTGGCCTCAACCGTCTCAGGTGTTCTGATTCCTTTTACGCAGCTCATTGGCGAGATCTCCACGCTAGTTGCCGTGCTGCTCGTGCTTATCGTGGCGCAACCGATCATGGCGCTCACAAGCGCCGTGTACTTCGCACTTGTCGGTCTCGTTCTTTACGTGTGGATTCTTCGCAAGGCCGTCGCCGCAGGCAGGGATAACCGGAATTTTTCGACCAAAGCCGTGCGGATGGTGAGCGAGATGGTGGCTTCGCTCAAAGAAATCACTCTTCGCAACAAAACCGAAGAGGTCGAGGAAGCTGTCTTAGCCCTCCGAAGAAAGGCCTCGAGCGCACGCGCCGACCAGGTATTCCTAGGTTCCTTGCCGCGATACGTACTCGAGATCGGTCTCATTGGGGGCCTCGCCATCGCTGCGCTCATTGGCTACTCACAGGGCGGCATGACGGGCGCGATGAGCTCACTTGCCCTGTTCGGTGTCGCGGGATTCAGGCTCGTCCCCTCCCTAACTCGTTTCCAAACCATCATGGCGCAAACCGGCGCGAACATGCCGTACGCGGATCGAGTCCTCAACGAGGTTGAGGCTGGAAAGCGCTACCGCAAAGGGCATACCGAACGTCTCGGAGGGAAAGCATTGGCCCGGGACGCTGCGGTGCTTCGACTCGAGAATGTTTCCTTCACGTACCCCGGCACTTCAAGCGAAGCGGTGCGCGGCGTCTCGCTCACTGTCCCCTTTGGCCAGTCGCTTGCTCTCGTGGGTAAGTCCGGTTCCGGAAAGTCAACACTTGTGGACATCATGCTAGGGCTCATGCAGCCGTCATCGGGAGCCCTGTTCATCGACGATATTCCGATGTCTGAGGCTCTTCTATCGTGGCGTTCGCGTGTGGGCTACGTTCCCCAGCAAGTGGCACTCTTTGACTCAACGATCGCCAACAACGTTGCACTCAGCTGGAACAACGACGAGATTGATGAAGACCGTGTGCGTCGTGCACTCGAGCGTGCCCAGCTCCTGAGCGTCGTCGAAGCGCGCGACGGAGGAATTTGGGCGAGCGTCGGCGAAGGAGGCATGAGCCTTTCCGGTGGTCAACGCCAGCGACTCGGTATCGCACGGGCCCTGTATGCCGAGCCTCTCGTCCTTGTCATGGATGAAGCCACCTCAGCCCTCGACACTGCTACCGAAGCTGCCGTCACACGAGCCGTCAATGCATTGAGCGGCGAAGTTACAGTGGTGGTGGTCGCTCATCGTCTCGCCACGATTCGCGAGAGTGACCAAGTTTGTTTCATGCGTGATGGTGCTGTCGCCGCTCATGGAGCTTTTGATGAAGTTGTCGTCGCAGAACCTGAATTCGCGGAACAGGCTGCTCTCGCGGGGCTCGTTGATCTATCAGCGCTCACCAGTGGCGCCGCTTTGCACATTCAAAGCTCTTCTGCGACCATCGCCCCTTCGCCCTCGCCTAAGGACAAATCGTGACCTCGCTACCTCACGCTCGTCTCAAAGACCTCAGAGTCGCTTCCTTGGTTTACAACGATGCACATAACGATGCGCGAGTACTCAAGGCCGCGCGGAGCCTCGCCGACAATGGAGCAGAAGTAGAGATCATTGCCGTCGCGCGCGAGGCTCAAGGGCACCCCGCCGGAAAAGAGTCACGCGGGAACCATGTCGTGATCAATCGAGTACCGGCGTTCACACTCGATCAGATCGCGGGCCCGCTGGCTCCACGATTGCGAAAACGACTCGGTTTCGGAGCGCCCGGCACATCGATGCGCTCTCCAGGAAACGAGGGGCAACCTAATAGAACGCCCGCACGAGCGGAATCCACACGCACCCAAAAGAAGAGTCCCGCATCGCAGGCTTCTCAAGCACTCCTCCGCTTTGCCCGCAAAGCCGCTGTGTCCGCGTGGGGGCCGGTGTCTCTCACGTATTACTGGGCAGGAGCTACCCGGACGCTCCTGAGCGAAGACAACGACGTAGTTCTCGCGAACGACGCCAATACACTCGTTCCAGCGCTCATCCTTCACGCTCTCAAGGGCACGAACTTTGTGTATGACTCCCATGAGCTTTGGCGCCGCAGGAACGTTCCCAAGCGTCGCATCGCGCCATATGTTGAGGCCGCAATTGAGCGGGTCGGGATTACACGTGCCAGTCGTGTCACGACAGTCTCCCCCTCAATCGCCGCATGGCTCAAACGCGCCTACAACCTCGATGAGCTTCCCGCTCTCGTGCGCAATATCCCCTCTAAGGCGCCTGTCCCCGATCGTTCCGAAGGGCGCCTGCACGATCTCGCCGGCCTCCCACCGGATGTTCCGATCATTTCGTACGGCGGGGGTATCACTACCTCACGTGGGATCGAGGAGACGATCGACGCGCTTGCACTCATGGATCCGAGCGTTCACCTAGTGATGCTCGGATACGGATCTGAGGACTACATTGAGTCGCTTCACCAGCGCGCGAAGAGGCGAGGTATCGAGCATCGTATCCATGTTGTGGGCCCCGTCGCTCCCGACGAAGTGACCTCAGCCCTTGCCGATGGAGACGTCGCCGTAGTGCATATCCGCCCCACGTGCTTGAGCTACCGCTTCGCGTTGCCGAATAAACTGTTTGAGTCGATCCGCGCAGGTCTACCGGTTGTCGCTGCTGACTTGCCCGATCTCGCCGCAATCATCCGCGAGTTGGGTGTCGGACGCACAGTCGCGCTAGAAGACCCCAGCAGTCTCGCGGATGCTCTCACCACCGTTCTGCGAGACGGCGACGCATTCCGGGCTGCAGCGCGCGAAACAGCGCCAATCCTCACATGGGAACGCGAAGTCGAGGCTCTCATTGAGGGGATTCAGGAGGCAGCTCAATGATCGTCACTGCGGTAACCACCTGGTTCCCCACCCGGCAAAGCCCTAGCCGAGGCGCATTCGTGGTGCGCGATCTCCACGCGATCCAGAAGCATGCCGATGTTCGCCTCATCCATCTGGTTCCCCCCCATGATGACGACGGGACCCGCCGACTCGTGCATGAAGGCATCGAAGTTCTCCGGATTCCCTTCTCCCCCTCGCATCCGCACGGTTGGTTGCGCGCGATCCGCGTACTCAACCGCGCTCTTTCCGGGAGCGATGTCGTCCATTCCATGGCTTTTTCTTCACTCCTTGCGCTTGCACCCGCTCGCCTCGAAATGCCATGGCTCCACACGGAACATTGGTCAGCCCTCACGACTCCGGATACCCTCCCCGGACCGATCCGTTCTGGTTTACCGATTCTGACGCAACTCCTCCGACTTCCCGATCGCGTAAGCGCAGTGTGCAACTTCCTCGCGCGCCCTATTCGCGACGTACGCCGTGACCGCCCTGTCGATGTCGTTCCATGCATTGTTGAGCCCGGGAACCTTGTACCGCGACGCTCACGACGAGACGGTGCCTTGCGACTCATCTCCACGGGTGGCCTCATCGAACGGAAAGACCCCCTCATCGCGGTCGACACTGTCGCACATCTCGTAGATGCTGGCTATGACGTGACGCTCGAATGGCTCGGCGACGGGCCGTTAAAGGAGGCCACACGCGCGCACGCTGTCGACCTCGGGGTGAGCGAACGGGTGATCCTTGCGGGGTCCCAACCGTCACACAAAGTACGCGAACGACTTGGAGCCGCCGATCTCTTCTTTGGCCCCACTCGCGCGGATAACTTCTTCGTTTCAGCGGCCGAGGCACTCATTGCTGGTCGCCCCGTTGTTGTTGGAGCCACCGGCGGGCAGGGCGAGTACATAGATCCGGGTGTCGGCGCGCTCGTTCCTCGTCAAGATCCCGCCGCTTACGCAAGTGCGATACTCGATGTTGATGCCCGAACACGCGCATTGTCGAGTGACGAGATCGCGAGCGTGATCGGCGATCGTTTCAGTAGTGAGCGCGTGGGACGCGAATACGCGAACCTTTATGAACAGCTTCTCGCCAATCAGTGAGGTTTCACGGCTGATAGCAAGGAAGCTCGAGCGAGTAGAGACGGTAGCCGTTCTCCTCAGCTACGAGGTGTAGGTAGCGTTCTGGAATTGACGAGATTCCTTCATATGCTCTCGAAGCCCGAGCGTTCACGCGCGATCCGGGAAATTCAGATTCATCGAGGTACACGTGGGTGACGCCCTCGCGGAGCATCGACGTACACACGGCCTCGCTCGGCGATAGCTGAGAGGCATAGCGGCCAATGCGGCGTTGATCGAGAGTCTGCGGAGGCGCAAGTGAAGGGTACACAACCTTGCGCCCTCCAAGCGAGTAGAAAAGCGTCGTCCCGTCGAGAGGCGAGCCGAGTACGACCACTTCCTCGGGAAGTTTGGCCGCTTCGCGTTCGATGAAAGCGCGCTCTTGCGCGGTGACATAGGGATAAAGCTGCTCTCCCCAGGCCGTGTATGCGAGGCTCGCTGTTCGCGGGAGCCTGTGCGGAAGGAGTGCGCCGGTGAGGCCTAAGCCTCCGACCGTGAGAGCAACAATGAGTACGATAGACAGGCTTGCGACCTGAGCTCCTCCCCTCTTGAAGGGCTCCGCGGCCAGGGCACGGAGGAAAAACGCTGCACCGACACCGGCCAGCGCAACGATTCCGATTTCCCACAGACCGTGGACCCTCTCTCGAGCGCCATACCAGGGCGCGGCGAGCATCGCGAAATGCCCCTCGGTCTCTTGGCACGCGAATGTCAGCACCGCTGAAGCACAGAGGAGTATCGCGGCCCCGGTTGCCGTCTCCCTCGCCTTGCGCCAAGGCCCACCAGTGATCAACCCGGTGAAGGCAAGCGCATAGAGCCCGACCAATCCAAAAATTGCGAAGGGCATAGCCCGGACCCTCGGGCGATCGACGACGAGGGTAAGTATCGTCGTCGCAGTTGTGTGGGGGGCCTGCTTAGTGAGATTCATGTCGCCGAAGACCAAGGAGACCGTAAAGACATACCCCACGCCTATACCTATCAGGAGCACAAGCACGAGCCAGGCTCGGCGCTTATGCATACCAGTGAGTATTGACCTAAGAGCCCATGCGACGAGCGCCGCCCATAGGGCCACGAGATAACTGATGAAAGCCGAGGGGTGAGCCGCGAAGACCCCGGCTGGGACGAGAAAGCGAAGCGCACCTGCGCGTGAGTCAGCAAGGGCCGCTACGGCCGTGGGAAGGAGACTGACACCCAGGAGAAAAGGCCAAAGAGCGATGACAAGGCCGATCATCGCTGGCGAGGAAAACCCGAGCGTCGCTAGCCCAATCGAGGCGGCTAGAATCCATTGCGACCAGCGCTCCTTCGCAGATGCAGGCTCACCCCCGACTCGTTCGATTACGACGAGGGCGACGCCGAAAGACGTCACAGGAATGAGCGTAAGAACCGCGAGCAACACTGAATTTGCTGACATCACCGGGTCGAACGGCATGAGTGCCGCAAGCGCATCAAATGTCGTTGGATAAAACTCACTCGCCCCTCCATACATATCCCGCATCGCAGTCCACGCAAAGGCGTCACCGTTGTCACGGATCATTGCGATCGCCGAGTAATGATAAAAGGCGTCATAGGCACCGTTGAGATTGCGGATACCTCCCATTGCCCCGAGAGCGCCGTAGCCGATCGCTAGCGCGCTCACGATGAGGACTCCAAGTCCTACTGCGATGGGAGCTTCGCGATGAGTCGCGCGGGTGTCGGATCTATGCTCGCCGGAGTGCTTCTTCAACGCCCAAGCGCGCACGCCCCACGTGCCAAGCGCGCTCACGCACGCACACGCGCCAAAAAACCATAAAGCCCAGCGTATTCCTGTGAGAGCTCCCACCGCACTCGCGATGAACATGAGGAGCGCTGTGAGCGCTGGAGCATACACCATGGAGCGGGCTCCGAGCACCCCGAGTGCGCGCACGATAGACCAGCCCGGGACTAGGAGAACTGCGAGTGCAAACGCGAGCGCGAGCACCTCTTGCATGGCGAAGTCCTCTCAGATGGCGGGGAACAAAATGGGGAAGACGGGGATCAGGAACTGTAAGCGCTACCTGTGAGCATATCCGCGTATGCTCTTGCGATCTTTCCCCCGCCCCGTGACTCGCGAATCCATTGCCTCACCGACGACGCACGCGATTGGTACAACTCAGAGTCCGCAAGGAGCCCACAGATCTTCTGCGCTGCCTCCTGCGGACTCTCAACAACCCATTCTTCGGGATAAACGCTTCGTGCCCCGCCAAACGCTCGCGCCTCGGGCCAGTCTCTTACGATGGGAATTGCGCCTGATGCAGCCCCCTCGGCGACAGCCTCGTGAGTTCCCTCATGTCGTGACGCAGAAAGAACAAACCCCGCACGCCTAAAGACGCTGGGCATATCGTCACGCTGCCCAAGCAGCTCCACGGTTCCCGCATCGCGCAGGCCCTGGGCAACAATGCTTTCCCAGTCACGAGGCGCCTCCCCCGCTAACAGCAATCGAAACTCGGGTTGCGAGCGCAGCACTTCACGGAGAACTTCAAGTGCCCATGAAGGGTCTTTGACGGGTCGATTCCATCCCACCAATATCGCCGTTCTGTGCGCATCCTCAAGCTTGGGGAGGGTAAACCTATCCGTGTCCAAGGCGTTCGTGATGACACTCGTGCGGCTCGCCTCTAGGTCGGGGCGCAATTTCAGCAGAAGATTGCGCACGTGGTCAGCGACGAAGACCGTGTGGGTCAAGCGAGAAAAATCAATGAGCAACGGAAATGCGGTAAACGCCTCGAAACGGTGGAAACGGCCATAAACCGGGAGCTCGCCAAAGTCGGTTATCGACGCCCATACCAGAGCATGATGTCCCCATTCCACAAAAATCGCCTCGGCCCACTCGACGTCGGTACGCATCGACTCGGGCAGCGGGCGCGTCACTCCCGCAAGACGCGCCCGGATAAGTGAGTGCATTCGAAGGTCGTCAGCCTCTACATGCTCGGCAAGATCAACCCTCCGGCATTCGGCTATCCCGCGCTCTTCCAGCAGGGCGATCACCCGATCGACAAACGTAAACGACCGATGCGCGACGACCAGGAGACGTACAGGACGACCGGGAGGTGCTTGAGAACTCGTTCCACTTGAGTACAAGTTTTCCGACGGTTCCCCGAGCCGTCGGACTGCTTTCGATTCACGAAGAATCTGCGCGAACCGTAACGGATCATGACGGACTTCTACGTGATGGGTGAGCTCAAAAACTTTCACGAGAAAGCCCGTGGTCGAATCGAGGTCGCCTCTCGCGAAAGCTCGATCGGCAAAGCGCAGCAGGCGTCGGACCGTACGCTCTAATTCTCCGACCTGGCGGTCTCCGTGCGCGAGGCCGGCCCTCCTCGCGACGAATTCAAAACTCGCCCCGAGGGAGCCGGGAAGATGCGCACCAAGGCGTGCGAAGGAGGGCGGAATGCGCACCCGGGCCCCTACAGCTCGACCGTGCGACCTGCCGCCGCCGAGTCCAAAACTGCTTCCACGGCGCGGACCGTATTTAGGCCTTCGCGCATCGTCACGATGTTCGAGACGTCGCCGCGTACAGCGTCGCGGAAGGCTTCGTGTTCGGTCTTCAAAGGCTCCTTGCGGTTGAGAGCGTAGCGAACGGTATCACCCTCACTCACGCCGCGGAAGGAGGCAATCGCGTCCCATTCGTTTACGGTCTCGCCGTTGGCATGGAACGTGAGATCTGCGGTCAACGTGTCGCCAACGAGTGCGCCTTTTTCACCGGTCGCGATAGTCACGCGCTCTTTGAACGGCGATAGCCAATTTACGAGGTGGTTCGTAATGGTGCCATCGGCGAGGCGGCCCGCAATCGAGACCATATCCTCGTATTCGCGGCCGGACTTGCCGGTCGTCACAGCCGAGACCCGCGCAAAACTTGAGCGAGCAACGAATGCCGTGAGGTCGAGATCGTGAGTGGCGAGATCTTTCACGACCCCGACATCGGCAATTCGTGCTGGAAAAATCCCCTGGCGACGGGTAGAGATCTGATAAATATCGCCGAGCTGGCCATTTTCGATACGCTTGCGCATTTCCTGGAGAGCGGGGTTATAGCGTTCGATATAGCCCACCGCGCCCACAAGACCCTTTGATTCAAAGGCATTGGTGATTTCTTCAGCCTCGATGATGTCGAAAGCAAGCGGCTTTTCGACAAGCGTATGAACACCGGCCTCGGCGAGCGCGAGCGCTACGTCCCGGTGAAATGCAGTCGGCACTGCAACCACGCAATAGTCGAGCCCAGCTTCGATAAGGGCTTCGACATTTGGCAAGACTTCGTAGCCGGGCGCGGCGCCATGCGGATCGCCTTGAGGATCCGCAACGGCCACGAGATCGACGCCTTCGAGAGCGCGAAGATTACGGGCATGATGACGGCCCATCATGCCGAGGCCAATAAGACCAGCGCGAAGATTTTTGCTCATCAGGCACCCGCTTTCGCAACGGCATTCACGGCCTCAACCACGCGCTCGCGATCCGCATCACTCACACTCGGATGAACCGGAAGTGAGAGCACTTCGCGCGCAGCTTTCTCCGTCACGGGGAGCTCAATGTCGCGGCGATCAAACGAGGCAAGGCGGTGCACGGGAGTCGGGTAGTACACGCCGCAGCCCACTGCATACTCCTCGCGAAGCGCCTGGGCAAAGCGGTCGCGCTCCTCTGCGCTGGCCCCATCAATACGAATCGTGTACTGGTGGTACACGTGGGTCGCTCCCTCGGCTACCTTGGGCACCACGACACCTTCGAGGTGTTCATCGAAGAATGCAGCTGTCTCCTGGCGGCGCTTCGTCCATGCCTCCAGCTTGGTGAGCTGAACACGGCCAATCGCGGCATGGATGTCGGTCATGCGGTTGTTGAAGCCAGCGACCTCGTTTGCGTACTGCTTCTCCATCCCCTGGTTACGGAACAGACGGATTCGACGTGCCGTCTCGGCATCCTCGCACGAGACCATGCCGCCCTCACCCGAGGTCATGTTCTTGGTCGGGTACAGCGAGAACATGCCCCAGCGACCGAACGTACCGACCTGCTTGCCGTTGAGAGTCGCGCCGTGGGCCTGCGCGGCATCTTCGCCAACCCACAGGCTGTGCTTCTTCGCGACTTCACAGATCTGCTCCATCGCGGCCGGATGACCGTAAAGGTGTACGGGCTGAATCGCCACCGTTCGCTCGGTAATCGCCGCTTCGATCTGCGCGGGGTCCATGCAGAATGAATCGAGATCGATATCGACGAAAACAGGCATCGCCCCGATCACGGCAACCGCATTAGCGGTCGCCGCAAAGGTGAAGGACGGAACAATAACCTCGTCACCGGGCTTGATACCCGAGGCGAGAAGACCGAGGTGCTGACCCGACGTGCCCGAGTTAACGGCAACGCACTCACGCCCACCGGCGAGCGCGCTCGAGAACTCCTTTTCGAAAGCCGCGACCTCGGGTCCCTGCGCGATCATGCCGGAAGCAAGTACGCGGTCAACCGCGGCACGCTCCTCCTCGCCGATGATCGGCTTCGCAGCAGGAATCAGATTGTATGACATGTGCAATGTCCTTCTTCTCAATCGATAAAACTATGCGGCATTTTCAAGCAGGGCGAGGCCACCGGTCACATCGTCTTCAACGTAGTGTTCGCCCGTCTCGGGACACACCCAGCCGCCGTCGGGGTCTGCTGCGAGGGGCTTACCTGACCTACCAACCCAACCAATGCGCTTCGCGGGCACCCCGGCAACGAGCGCGTGCGGTGGGACATCTTTAACGACGGTCGAGCCCGCGGCCACAAGCGCCCAGGCACCGATAGTGACAGGGGCCACGCAGACAGATCGTGCACCGATGGCGGCGCCCTTTTCGATCGTCACGCCCACCGGTTCCCAGTCGGATGCTCTCTTCGGGCTCAGATCCGGGTTGACTGCGCGCGGAAAATGATCGTTGGTAAGGACGACTGCGGGCCCGATGAACACCCCGTCACCAAGCACGGCAGGTTCATACACAAGGGCGTAGTTTTGCACTTTGCACCCCGCCCCCATTGTGACGCCGGAGCCGATATAAGCTCCGCGTCCGATGATGCAATTCTCACCAAGTGAGGCCCCCTCGCGAACCTGCGCGTAGTGCCAGACTGAGCTGCCTTCGCCGACACTCGCCTCAGGTGAAACGTCCGCCCCCTCTGCGAGCCGGTAGTTACGCTCTGTGCTCATGCCCCCACCTTGCCACCCGTAAAGCAATGTTGGCGGGACTCCCGCAGCTTTTTGCCTTTTTCGTACGCAAGATCGCGCAATTCTGTTTGATACCTCACCATTTTTTCGCGGATTTCTCGCGCAAAATCCGAGTCTCCGGAACCCAGAATTCGCGCTGCGAGGAGCCCGGCGTTGGCAGCGCCACCGATCGATACGGTTGCGACGGGCACTCCCTTCGGCATTTGCACGATCGACAAGAGTGAGTCCATGCCGTCGAGGTGCCGCAGCGGAACGGGAACGCCAATCACAGGAAGGGGGGTAAGGGCGGCGAGCATTCCCGGCAGGTGTGCGGCTCCGCCTGCACCGGCAATGATCGCACGCAGGCCGCGCTCGTGCGCGGATCGTCCGTACTGGATCATGTCTTCAGGCATGCGGTGAGCGCTCACGACCTCGACCTCGCACGGGATGTCGAAATGGGCGAGCTGCTCTTCGGCGTCTTTCATCACGGGGTAGTCCGAATCGGACCCCATGACGATACCGACCAGGGGCTTCTTACTCATGTGCTATTCCTTTGATTCGTCGCCGGTCACGATGGTGTGCGCTGCGGCGCGGGCCCGGCGCTCTGTCTCCTCGAGATCGGCTCCAAGAGCGGTCACGTGCCCAAGTTTGCGGCCTGCGCGAACGCTCTTGCCGTACAGATGCAGCTTGATTCCGGGATCCTTCGCGAGAGCCTCTCGTGCACCTTCGGCGAGGTTTTCGCGGGTGCTGCCGAGAGTGTTGACCATGACGGTCCACGCAGCGGTGGGGGTGGTGTCTCCGAGTGGGAGGTCTGCGACGGCGCGCAGATGCTGCTCAAATTGGCTCGTGACACACCCGTCCATGCTCCAGTGCCCCGTATTGTGGGGCCGCATCGCGAGTTCGTTGACGGCAATGCGACCATCCGGGTACTCGAACAGTTCGACAGCGAGCATTCCCACGACCTCGAGGTCGCTCGCGATATTTGCGGCGAGGGTGCGTGCTCGCTCGGCGACTTCCGCTGCGAGGTTCGGTGCGGGCGCGCTCACGCGAAAGCACACCCCGTCTTTTTGCTCGGATTCAGTCACGGGGTAGGTGGCGATCTCACCACCGGGACGCCTCGCCACTTGCGCTGAGAGTTCGCGGACGAAGGGGACGCGTTCCTCGGCGAGTAGCGGCTGTCCTCTTTCGAGCCACTCGCGGGCGTCCTCGAGTGCCTCCACCCGCATCACTCCGTGACCGTCGTAACCGCCGCGTGCGGTCTTCAGGATGAGGTCTCCCCCGCTCTCATGGAGGGCGGCTTCGAGATCAGCTTCGGTCTCGACGCGCCACCACCGGGGGCATGGGTGACCAAGTTCGCTGAGGCGCGCACGCATGGCGAGCTTGTCCTGTGCGTACACGAGCGCGTTGGGGCCCGGACGCACCACCACCCCTTCGTGCTCGAGCGCGTGAAGGAGGCCCGTAGGGACGTGTTCGTGATCGAAGGTCACGACGTCAACGCTCCTCGCGAAGGCCGTGACTGCCTCGGGGTCGTCGTGACGCCCGAGCATGACGTGAGGGCTCACGCGCGCCGCGGACTCTTCCGGGGTAGTCGCGAGGACGTGCAAGTCGAGGTCGAGTTCGATTGCGGCGGGGATCATCATGCGCGCGAGCTGTCCACCACCGATCACGCCAATACGCGGCGAGCGCGCACCTTCCACATGTGATGAGCTGGACTTGCGGGCGTGTTGAGTACTCACGCCGCTAGTGTAGTGCGCCGTCCGCACTTGCGTCCCCGGCACGCAGGGTGGAACGTGCATCGGTGGGCAATGCCTCAAGAGCGTGCGCCGCGGAGGCGGTGGCTTCTCGTTGGTGCCGCTCGGCGCGTCGCTTGTCCCGCCGCGCCACGAGCCCGTGGGCCTTGGCGGGGTCCGACGGCTGCTCGTCTTCTGTGTCTGCGAGCTCGGGGTCCTCGGGAGCGGGTGCCGTCGAGAGGAAGATGCCAAAGCGCGCGGGACGCTCATCAATGAGCTCGAGTCGACCGCCGTCATCCTCGACGAGGGTGCGGGCAAGGGCAAGGCCGACGCCCGTTCCACGCGAGTCTTTGCCTGAGACGGAGCGTTCGAAAATGCGCTGGCCCAGAGCCGGGTCGATGCCGGCACCTTCGTCGACGACCTCGATGACGGTTGATTGCTCGTTGCGGCGCACCTTCACGCGGGTCGTTCCCCCGCCGTGGGCGAGGGAGTTCTCGATCAACGTGGCGATCACTTGAGTGAGCGGCCCGTGCGAGGCCCATACGGCTGCGGCGTGCGGGACCTGGATTCGCAGCTCGCGACCTGCGCCACGGAAGGCGTGCTTCCATTCTTCCGCCTGCTGGACGAGGACTTGGCGGAGATCAACGACCCCGGGAGTACGGCGCTGGGAGGAACGAGGGGCGTTGATGAGGTCATGGACGACCTGGGTGAGGCGGTCAACCTGTTCGAGGGACACGCGCGCTTCCTCGCGAACCCATTCTTCCGAGCTCGTTGCGAGAATTTCGTCGAGCCTCATGGACAGGGCCGTGAGCGGTGTGCGCAGTTGGTGGGAAGCGTCGGAGGCGAGTGCCGATTCCGCCTCGAGCCGTTCGGTGAGCATCGCGCCGGAGCGGGTCAGTTCGACCGCTACGGTGTCGATTTCGGCGATCCCGCTCGGCTTCCACTCCGAGCGGCTCCTACCGCTGCCAAGTTCTTCAGCGCGCCTCGTGAGGCGAACGAGCGGCGCGGAAAGCCGCTGCGCTTGCCACAGCGCGACCGACACGCCGATCGCAATCGCGCTTATCGCGGCAACGATGATGAGCACCCACGCGCTTGCCGTGTGCGCTCGGACATCGGATTGGGGAATGCGCACGGTCACGATCTGGCCGTTGACGCCCTGTGCCGACTGTTGGAGAGCATCGGCGCCGGCGTCTTCACCTGCTTCGAGTTCCGTGTTTTGATACGTGACTGCAATTTGCACGTCGAGGTTCACAACCTGATCGACGGTCTCTTGGAGCATTGTCTCGTCGATCGGGAGCCCCTCGTTGAGGCGGTGATCCGTTTCAGAAATGACGTCTTGAAGCAGGGTGCCGGCTTGAGCGGAGAGGTTGTCGCGCACGGCTGTCAGCCACGCCGCACCCAGGGGGATGCCAAGCAGGAGGACCGCAAGAAGCACGGTCATGAGGGTGGCCTGGAGAACTCGAAGTTGCATGGTGAGCGCCTAGCGCGCCTTAGTGGGCGTCGGTGTCTTCGAAGCGGAAACCCACGCCGCGAATGGTGGTGATGCGTTTGGGACTTGTCGCGTCGTCGCCAAGTTTGCGGCGCAGCCACGAAATGTGCATGTCGAGCGTTTTTGTGGAGCCCCACCACTCGGCGCCCCACACCTCCCGCATGAGGTCGTCGCGAGTGACGACGCTTCCTGCTTCGCGCATGAGTACCGCGAGAAGATCGAACTCTTTAGCGCTGAGGGAGAGCTCCTCGCCGTCGACGTACACGCGGCGCGCGGATGGATCGAGGCTCACCCCGTTGATGTCGTACACGTTCGAGCTCGTGTCTTCTGCGACCTGGGTCCGCCGAAGGAGGGCGCGGATACGGGCCTGGAGCTCACCGAGGCGGAAGGGCTTAGTCACGTAGTCGTCGGCACCAGCGTCGAGACCCACAACCGCGTCGACCTCGTCGGCTCGCGCGGTGAGAATGAGAACGGGGGCCTCGAGGCCACCTTTGCGAAGCCTCCTGCATACTTCGAGGCCGTCGATGTCGGGTAGACCCAGATCGAGAATCACGAAGTCGATGTGGTCCTCGCTCGCGGCGATGGTCAGGGCGTCAATTCCTCTCGACGCTCTCACAACGGAATAGCCTTCGCGGTCGAGGGCTCGCGAGAGGGGCTCTGCAATCGCCGAATCGTCTTCAACCAGAAGTAGTCGTGTCACGAAGTCATCCTTACCCGAGTGCGTGTGTCCCCGCTGTGAGAAGCGCAGACCTTCAAGCGACTCTCTACTCTCTCACGAGTGACGCTCGATGAGCGAGGCCGCAGCCCGTTCGACCCTCACAATGGCAGTCTCGCCGATCCCGTGAAGCTCCTCTGTCCATTCGGCTACGCGCGTAAATCCGCCGGGGAAGGCGCGGTCGACCAGATCCGCCGTCTCGCCGTCGATCACGACCGCACCCGGTTCGGCGATACCTTCGAGCCTCGCCGCGAGATTCACTTTGGGGCCGAACACATCCCCGTAGCGGGAGAACATGTTTCCCCACGCAAGGCCCACGCGCACGTTGGGCAGCGACGGCTGACGCTTGATGTTTTCGGAGATCGACAGCGCGATTCTGACGCCGTCCTCCGGGGTATCGGCGAGGAACATGACTTCGTCGCCCACCGTCTTGACGACGCGCCCGCCGCCGTCGGAAATGACGTCGCGTGTGAGGTTCTCGAAATCCCTGATGACCTCCGCAAGCTCGATGCCATCGATCGATTGGGCGAGGCGCGTGAACTGGACGAGGTCCGCGAAGCCGACGGCGCGCGGGAGCGGGAGAGAATCGTCGTCCCATTCACTCGTCGAGGTACGCAGAATCTCTGCGCCGGCACGCGCTGTGTAGGCCGACATTTGGCGACGGAACACGTGGATCGCTTGGTGCTCGAAGATTTCGACGAACTGCGGAACGCTCTCGAGCATGCGCATGCGCGCTTCGGTGTCGCTCATGCCGTGGCGTTGCTTGGCATCGTCGACGAGTGCTTCGGTGAGCCACATCGCGAGGCGCCCCATATGAAAGCCGAGCCCGCGAACAATCGTGACAAATGCGTCGTCGCTCAAGGTGCCGTCGTTGACGAGAGCGGCGAGGTCGGCGATCGCTTCGGCATCGTCTTCGGTGAAGACGGTCGTGTCGAAAGCGACGTTGGAAAACCCGAGTCCGCGCCAATAGTCGGTACTGAGTTGCCGGTCAACGTTGAAGTCTTCTTCGAGATCCCGCCTGGAGTATTCGCGTTCGCCGTCGAGGAGGGAGCGCTCGAGTGCACCGATGGCGCCACGCACGCGCGCGAAGCGTTCGTTGAGCTCATTCGGCACGGCGTCGCCTGCGACGTATGCGTTGGGCTCCTCACGATCGTGGACGGTACTCATCGGGTCCTTTCGTTCTGTCCTCGAATCCCGCATCTCCTGGTGCTCACACTTGCTTCGGCCGCGCCAGATGGACGTCGGCGGCATCGAGAGCGTGGTGACCTCGATCGGCATTGTGGACGAGCAGCCTGCCCACTGGATCGATGCCGAGCGCCCTCGCGCTATAGGTGGCACCCGCCGGTGTCGTCACAACAACCGACGACCCCACAGTGAGGCAGTTCACAGCATACCGCCTCTGCAGGTGTCTGAAGTCCTCTCCGCCGTGATCGACAAGTGCGAAAATGCGCGCGATTTTTCGCGCGAGCACGGCGCCAAACTCGCAGCGCCCATCTGCATCGGCGAGAACTCCACCGTACAAAGCATCCATGCTCGCAAGCGTCTGCGCCTTCTCCAATCCCTCGCGCCCCCGTTCAATCTCCCCCACGAGATTGACGCCAACTCCCGCGAGAAGACGCCCACGGTCAAGACGAACGAGAATTCCCGCGATCTTCTCGCCTGAGAGCGAGAGAATGTCGTTTGGCCACTTCACGCGGGGCAATACGGCCCCGGGGGCCACTTCAGCGCACGCATCGAGAACGGCGAGGGCCACGGCGAGCGGGTACCAGCCTCGGCGCTCGGGGCCCGGCAGCGGCCACGCGAGTGTGAGCGCTAGGGATTCTCCCGGCCGGTTCTGCCAGCGCCGCCCTTGCCGCCCATGCCCGGCGCGCTGATCGAGAGTCATGAGAGCGAACGGCGCTTCGAGCGTGTCGTAGGGCGGCTCGGTGAGAATGTCGAGGGTTGAGGTGCAGGAGTCCACGTAGTCGATACGCATATGCTCACTCACGGCCTTTCACTCCCTCTTCGCTGCCTCGCTTTTCCACTATGGCGTACACTCACGAGAGCAATTGTGCCAGGCCACGACGGAGCAGGAGTGGGAGTGAACGAGACCCCGAGGCGGTCCACGACCGCCGAGAGACTTGACGAACTTCGGTCCCGCGAGAATGCGGCCGTCACGGAGGCGGGGGCCGCAGCGATCAAGAAGCAGCACGCGCGCGGCAAGAAAACCGCCCGCGAGCGCATCGAGGAACTCCTCGATGCGGGATCGTTTGTCGAGACCGATCGCTTCGTGCGCCACCAAAGCCACAATTTTGGGCTCGAGAATAAACGTATCGATGGCGATGGAATCATCACGGGGTACGGGACGATCGATGGCCGCCAAGTGTGCGTGTATTCGCAGGATTTCACTGTTCTCGGTGGCTCACTCGGCGAGGCACACGGAAAGAAGATCCAGAAGATTCAAGACCTCGCGCTGTCCACCGGCGTTCCGATTATCGGGATCCTCGACGGCGGTGGCGCGCGCATCCAGGAAGGCGTTGCGTCACTCGCGGCCTTCGCGGGAATTTTCCGGCGGAACACGCGTGCTTCGGGCGTTATCCCCCAGATTTCTCTGATCATGGGGCCCGCGGCTGGCGGCGCCGTTTACTCACCTGCGCTCACGGACATCATCGTGATGGTGGAGAAGTCCTCGCACATGTTCATTACGGGTCCCGACGTCATCAAAACCGTCACCGGCGAGAGCGTGGGCTTCGAGGAGCTTGGCGGGGCTCGCACGCACTCGAGCACGTCCGGAGTCGCGCATTACATGGCGAGCGATGAGTCAGACGCACTCGACTACGTTCGAGACCTTCTCTCGTATCTTCCGGCGAACACACTTACTGAGGCCCCCGTCTATCCCGACGAATCGGATCTCGAACCGAGAGCGGAAGACCGCGCCCTCGATCGCCTCGTCCCCGATTCCCCGAATCAGCCCTACGACATGCTCAGCGTGGTCGAGGCGGTCCTCGACGACGAGTTCCTCGAGATCCACGGGAATTTCGCGAAAAACGTCATCGTGGGTTTCGGGCGAGTCGAAGGGCACAGCGTCGGCATCGTCGCGAATCAGCCTTCGCAACTCGCAGGCACGCTCGATATCGATGCGAGCGAGAAAGCCGCACGCTTCGTTCGACTATGCGATTCCTTCAACATTCCGGTACTGACGTTCGTGGATGTGCCGGGTTTCCTCCCGGGAACGGGCCAGGAGTATGGCGGCATCATTCGCCGCGGTGCGAAACTTCTGTACGCGTACGCTGAGGCGACCGTCCCGCTCATTACCGTCATCACCCGCAAGGCGTACGGCGGCGCGTACATCGTGATGGGCTCGAAGGAGCTCGGTGCCGATATCAATCTCGCGTGGCCAACCGCTCAAATAGCGGTCATGGGCGCGCAGGGGGCGGTCAATATCCTTCACCGAAAGGAACTCAAAGCAGCCGGCGAAGCAGGCGAGGACGCCGAGGCGCTTCGCGCACAGTTCCAAACCGAGTACGAAGAGACCTTCGCAAATCCCTATGTGGCCGCTGAGCGAGGCCTTCTCGACGGCGTGATCCAACCTCACGAGACTCGCGAGGCGATCACACGGGCGCTCAGGGCACTGCGGACCAAGCGTGACGCCATGCCCACAAAGAAACACGGGAACATTCCGCTGTGAGCGCTCACGAGCAGCTGAACCCTCCCTCATTCCCCGGAAGCGACGGAGCAGAGCCTCGCCCGAGCGTCGAACTTGTCTCGGGCCGCCTTACCGAGGAAGAAATCGCCGCCATTTCGGTGGCGGTCGCGGCGATGAGCGCGATTTCGCGAGAAGAGGCGCACCAGCGTGAAATCGCCGAGCGCGCAGGAGGCTCATCCTCGGCATGGAATTCTCCCGTGCGCACCCACAGATCGGCTCACTCCCTCCGCGCGAGCGCGGGCCAAAGCTCCTGGATTTTCTCCCAGCGCTGACTCACGTGACTACAGTGGTGCCATGACAACGAAGCGCACCCCTAGCCCTACCGATCACGTCGCGAATGATTTTGTTGAGCGCTCGATCGCTTTGAGCCCCATGACCGCCACGAGCCTCGGCGTCCCCGGCCAGGACCATCTCATGGACGACCTGTCCCCAGAAGGTCTTGAGAAAGGTGCTTCACTGACGCGCGAGACGCTCGCCGCCCTTGACGGCGTTGAGCGTGAGCATCCTGGCGACGATGTCGATCACGTGACGCGCGCAGCCATGCGGGAGCGCCTCGGCCTCGAGCTCGAGCATCACGACGCGCTCCTCACGCATGCGACCGTGAACAACATCGCCTCCCCCGTTCAAGGGATCCGCAGCATTTTTGACATGATGCCGAACGAAAGCGCCGAGGATTGGGACACGATCAGCGAGCGCCTCGCACGCGTGCCGGCGGCCGTCGAGGGCTACGCCGAATCGCTCCGATACGCCGCGTCGAAGGGGGGTCTCGCGGCAAAGCGCCAGCAGCTCATTGGCGCGGAACAGTCACGCTCCTTTACGAAGGCCGACGGTTTCTTCCCCTCCCTCGTCACCAAATCCGGCCTTGAGGGCCCGGCCCGCGAGAAGCTTGAACAGAATGTGAACCTCGCGTGCGAGGCCTATACGAAACTCGCAGAGGTGTTTGAGGAGCTTGCGGAGAACGCTCCCGAGAAGGACGCCGTCGGCCGCGAGGCCTACCAGCTCGGTTCGCGCACGTTCCTCGGCGAAGAGATCGACGTCGAGGAGGCATACGAGTTCGGTGTTGAGGAACTCACGCGCCTGATCGACGAACAGAAGCAGGTAGCCTCGCGCCTGAATGCGCATTACGGCAATGGCGGCGGCGATTCTATCGATGCCGCGATGGCCTCCCTAAATGCCGATGAGTCGCTCGTTCTTCACGGCACCGACAACCTCAAGGCGTGGATGCAGGAGCTTTCCGACGCGGCGATTCGTGATCTTGCCGGGACGCACTTTGATATTCCGGAGGAGCTCACGCGCCTGGAATGCATGATCGCTGAAACGGGCGCGGGCGGCATCTACTACACCGGCCCGAGCGAGGACTTCTCGCGCCCCGGTCGCATGTGGTGGGACACCCCCGCCGGAGTTGACACGTTCCGCACGTGGAGTGAAACCACAACCGTGTACCACGAGGGCGTGCCCGGGCATCACCTCCAGGTGGGCACGCAGCAGCTTCAAGCAGAGCGCCTGAACCGCTGGCGTGCGTCGTTCATGTGGGTGTCGGGCCACGGCGAAGGCTGGGCGCTGTACGCAGAGCGGCTCATGGAGGAGCTCGGCTATCTCACAACCGACGGAGAAAAGCTCGGCATGCTCATGGAGCAGCGCATGCGCGCCGGCCGCGTCGTCCTCGATATCGGTCTTCACAACGAACTTCCCGTTCCTGAACAGTTTGGTGGCGGGCAGTGGACTTACGAGCGCGGTTGGGACTTCGTCCGCGAACACTGGCGCATGGAAGAGCCGATTCAGCGCTTCGAGTATCACCGCTACCTCGGTTGGGCCGGCCAGGCCCCGAGCTACAAGCTCGGCCAGCGAGTCTGGGAGCAGTTGCGCGACGAGGCTCTCGCGCGCGGCACGTCTCTTCGCGACTTCCATCGCGAAGCGCTCGAGCTCGGCAGCCTGCCCCTTTCGGTGCTGCGCTCCGCTCTTTCGGCTCCCCACGGCAGCGGGGGTCGGTGCATGAACAGCGGGCTCCCCGGGGTGGGCGAAGGGGCCGACGACCGCCAAGCAACCGTCGGAACCCCACTTCACGAACCGCTCCTGCTCCTGGCCTCCCAGTCTGCCGGACGTAAGGCCGTGCTGACGCGTGCCGGGATCGAGTTCACGACCCTGCCCGCGGATGTGGACGAGGAAGCTGTTCTCGCCGCGGCACTCGAGTCCTCGGGCGAGCTGGCCTTCGAGGATCAAGTGCTGACACTCGCCAGAGCGAAGGCCGAAGCGTCGTGCGCGGCGAGCGAAGGTGGGTATGTCGTTCTCGGCGGCGACTCGATGCTCGAGATCGATGGCGCCCTCGGAGGCAAACCCCGCACGGCAGATGCCGCACGCGAGAGGTGGCGGGAGATGCGAGGAAAGAGGGCGCGACTTCATTCGGGGCACTGGCTCATCGATGATCGCGACCCGCTGGATGGCGGAACCGGGGCGACGTTCGGCAATACGGCATCGACAGATGTCTATTTTGCCGAGCTTTCCGATGCCGAGATCGACGCGTACGTGTCGACGGGCGAACCGCTGTGGGTTGCGGGCGCCTTCACGATCGACGGGTACGGCGGCCCCTTCATTGAACGCATCGAGGGCGATCACCACGCGGTCATCGGTCTGTCGCTTCCGCTTCTTCGCCGGATGCTCGCGGAGATTTCTCTCCCGATCACTGACCTTTGGCGTCCAACGTCCTCGTCGTAAAGCTCTTTCGTCTACGGGCGGTATATGCTCGGAAGGTTGCTGAGCACTTCGCCCGACACCTGAAAAGGATCCCGAATGCCTAAGCCCGCGCTCCATCGACCGTTCCGCACGGTTCTCATTGCCAATCGTGGTGAGATCGCCGTACGCATTGCCCGTGCCTGCCGCGACGCCGGGCTGCGATCGATCGCCGTGTATTCCGACTCGGATCGCGACGCTCTGCACACGCGCGTCGCTGACGAGGCCTACGCCCTCGGCGGAGCGAGCGCCGCGCAGAGCTATCTCGTGATCGACAAGCTTCTCGACATCGCGCAGCGAAGCGGCGCTGAAGCAATCCACCCGGGCTACGGGTTCCTGTCGGAGCGTGCGGACTTCGCGCAAGCCGTGATTGACGCTGGCCTCGTGTGGATCGGCCCCAGCCCCGAGGCCATCGAGAAGCTCGGCGACAAGGTCTCCGCACGCCATATTGCCCAGGCGGCAGGAGCGCCGCTCGTTGCGGGCACCAAGGATCCCGTCAAAGATTCGGGCGAAGTGGTCGCCTTTGCCAAGGAGCACGGCCTCCCAATCGCCATCAAGGCGGCATTCGGCGGGGGCGGGCGCGGTTTGAAAGTCGCGCGTGAGCTCAGTGAGGTGCGCGAGCTCTTCGACTCCGCGACTCGCGAGGCAATCGCATCGTTCGGCCGTGGAGAATGCTTTGTTGAGCGCTACCTCGACGCACCGCGCCACGTGGAAACGCAGTGCCTCGCCGATAGCCACGGCAACGTCCAGGTCGTCTCTACCAGGGACTGCTCGCTCCAACGACGCCACCAGAAACTCGTCGAGGAGGCGCCTGCACCATTCTTGAGCGACGAGCAACACGCGCGCCTTGTCGAATCGTCGAAAGCGATTTTGAAGGAAGCCCACTACGTGGGGGCAGGCACGTGCGAGTTTCTCGTGGGCCAGGACGGCACCATCTCGTTCCTCGAAGTCAACACGCGCCTCCAGGTTGAGCATCCCGTGACCGAAGAGGTCACGGGAGTCGACCTTGTGCGCGAACAGTTCCGCATCGCCGCGGGCGAGAAAATTTCCCCCGTGGATCCTCAGACCCGCGGACACTCCTTTGAGTTCCGCATCAACGGCGAAGACGCGGGGCGAGGATTCCTCCCCTCCCCCGGGCCCGTCAAGCTTTTTGAACCGCCCCTCGGCCCGGGCGTGCGCGTGGACTCGGGCGTGCGCACGGGTGACTCGATTTCCGGCTATTTCGACTCCATGCTCGCGAAGCTCATCGTGACCGGTGCGACCCGCGAGGAGGCGCTCGAGCGCTCACGTCGTGCCCTCGCCGAGTTCCGTATCGACGGCATTCCCACCGTCATGCCCTTCCACCGACTCGTCGTCGACGATCCAGCATTCGCACCGAGCGATCCGGATACTCCCTTCGCCGTGCACACGCGCTGGATTGAGACGGAATTCTCGGGTGACATCACCCCCTCCGCTCTCCCGAACGCCACGGACGACGTCGAGGATCGCGAGGACGTCATCGTCGAGATCGACGGGCGCAAGGTCGAGATCTCGCTTCCCGCGTCTCTGCGCGCGCCTCGTGCAGCCACTCCCCAGCGCCGCAAGCGTCGCACGAGCAGCGCCCGGAGTACCTCGGCCGGCGGCCATGCGGTGAGCGCACCCATGCAGGGAACCATCGTCAAGATCGCCGTCGAGGAGGGGCAAACCGTCGCCGACGGTGACCTCATCCTCGTCCTTGAGGCGATGAAAATGGAGCAGCCGATCCTTGCGCACCGGAGCGGAATTGTGACGAACCTCGACGCGGAGATCGGCGCCACGGTTTCCGCGGGTGCGCAACTCTGCTCGATCGAAGATTAGGCGGTCCCGCGCGGGTAGGCTTGTCGCATGACTGACAATGCACACATGACACCCGACCCGTACCTCCTCGCCAAGGACGCGGCAAACGTCCTGCGCGAGGCCTCCGGCATCGAGCGGATTGACATTGCCGTGACGCTCGGATCCGGCTGGTCCGGGGCAGCCGAGCTCCTCGGCACGGAACTGTTCAGCACTCCCGCCGACGCGATCCCCGGTTTCCAGAAGCCCTCGGTCAAAGGCCACGTCGGGACCCTCCGCATCTTTGAGATTTCCGGCGGGGCCCGCGTACTCGTGCTCGGTGCCCGCACCCACTATTACGAGGGCCACGGCGTAAGCGCCACGGTTCACGGCGTGCGCACCGCTGCCGAATTCGGCGCGACGACGCTCGTGCTGACCAACGGCTGCGGCGGCCTGAACGAACAGTGGAAGCCGGGTAGTCCCGTGCTCATCACCGATCACATCAACTTCACGGGTGACAGCCCGATCACGGGTGCGACCTTCGTCGACCAAACCGACATCTACACACCGCGCTTGCGCGAGATCGCGAAGTCAATCGATCCGGGCCTCGACGAAGGCATCTACATGCAATTTCGCGGACCGTTCTACGAGTCCCCCGCAGAGGTCCAGATGGCGCGCGTTCTCGGTGCGAGCCTCGTGGGCATGTCGACCGTGCTCGAGGCCATGGCTGCGCGCGAAGCAGGCCTCGACGTGCTCGGCTTCTCGCTCGTGACAAACCTTGCCGCGGGGATCTCCCCCACGCCGCTCAACCACGAAGAAGTCGTTGAGGCAGGGCACGCTGCGGCTCCGCGCCTCGCGAAGCTTTTGTCCAGCACCATTCACGCCATCGCAAAGGAGAGCGACCGATGAGCGCGCTCGAGCCAAACCTTGCTTCCCGCGCGCGTGCATGGATGGAGGATGACCCGAACCAGAGCACGCGCGAGGAACTCAAGCATCGCATTGCCGCTGCTGAGGAGGGCAACGAGGCCGAACTCGCCGAACTCGAAGGAGCCTTCGCCGGAACTCTCCAGTTCGGCACCGCCGGTCTTCGAGGTGCGATGGGCCCCGGCCCGAACCGCATGAATGTTGCGGTCGTGTCGCGCGCCGCGGCAGGCATCGGCGCCTACCTCAGCGATGTCGTTGGGAAGGCACGCATCGTGATTGGCTACGACGCGCGCTACAACTCCCGCACGTTTGCCGAAACGAGCGCCGCTATCCTCACCGCTGCCGGCCACGAGGTCATCCTGATGCCCCACCACTGGCCAACTCCCGTGCTCGCGCACGCCGTGCGTGCGAAGAGTGCAGATTGCGGCATCATGGTGACGGCTTCCCATAACCCCGCACGGGACAACGGCTACAAGGTCTACCTGGGTGGCCGCGCCGCAAGTGAAGACGGCAACGGCGTGCAGATCGTCCCGCCGGCCGACGCGGATATCGCCGCGAAAATCGCCTCCGTGGGAGCGGTGCGCGACATTCCCCTCGCCGAAAGCGGGTGGGAGACGATGCCCGAATCCTTCGTCGACGAGTACGTCGAGGCTATCCTCCCGATTATTGAGCGAAGCGACGCGACCGATACGGGTGCGGCTCGCGCCGCACGTGCGAACCTGCGCATCGTCCACACGGCCATGCACGGCGTCGGTAGCGCGACGATGCTCTCCGCCTTCGAGAGCGCTGGCTTCACGGATGTCCACAGCGTGAAGGAGCAGCAAGAGCCAGATCCCGACTTTCCGACCGTTCCCTTCCCGAACCCGGAGGAAAAGGGGGCGATCGATCTCGCGGCAAAACTCGCCGAACAGGTCGAGGCAGATCTGGTCATTGCGAACGATCCCGACGCGGATCGCTGTGCCGCCGCCATTTATGACCCGCGCCGCGAGGTGTGGCGCATGCTGCACGGCGATGAGCTGGGACTGCTTCTCGCGACCTACATTGCGGACCACCGCGAGGTCGAGGGGGCATTCGCGAACTCGATCGTGAGTTCACGCTCCCTCGGGGCGCTCGCGAAAGCTCGCGGATACGCGAGCACCCAGACCCTCACGGGCTTCAAATGGATCGCCCGCGCACACAACGTTGCGTTCGGGTACGAAGAAGCGATTGGCTACTGCGTGCTCCCCGATGTCGTCAAGGATAAGGACGGCATGTCGGCGGCTCTCGCGATCGCCGAGCTCGCCGCCCTCACGAAAGCACACGGCGCGAGCCTAGTCGATCTCCTTGACGACCTTGCGCGCGAATGCGGGCTCTACCTCACCTCGCAGCTTTCGATCCGGGTGAGCAACCTCGACCGCATCGGCGAGATGATGACCACCCTCCGCACGACTCCCCCGAGCGCGCTCGCGAACTCGCCTGTGGTCGATGTCCGCGATCTCGCCGAGGGGTCGCTCGAGACCACGGGCCTGCCGCCCACAAACGGCATGTTCCTGCTTGCCGAGGACGACTCGCGTGTGATCGTGCGCCCGTCGGGAACCGAGCCGAAGCTCAAGGCCTACCTCGAGGTCGTCAGTCCTATCGCGGCAGACGCGAGCTTTAACGACCTCTCGGCCGCACGTGAACGCGCGGCCGAGAAGCTCGAACTTATGAAGAAGGAGCTCAGCGAGCTCCTTGGCGCCTAGAGCCTAGGAACGCGCCTCTAGCTCATCGAGGATCGCCGCGGAACCGGACAGGCCGAGCCTGTTTGCGCCCGCGGCGATCATCTCTTTCGCGGCTTCGAGTGTGCGGATGCCACCCGAGGCCTTCACGCCGAAGTCTTCACCCACGGTTTCGCGCATGAGCGCGACGGCGTGGGCGCTCGCACCGCCGGCGGGATGGAAGCCCGTGGAGGTCTTAACGAAATCGGCGCCCGCGCGCTTAGCCGCCTCGCATGAGGCAACAATCTGCTCATCGTTGAGCGCTGCGGACTCGATGATGACCTTGAGAATGACGGGCCACGGCGCGGCCTCGCGCACAGCGCGGATCTCCTGCTCAGTGAAGTCGCTGTCGCCCGCGATAGCGCGACCCACGTTGATGACCATGTCGATCTCTTCGGCCCCCTTCTTGACCGAATCGGCGGCCTCGTAGGCCTTCACTTCGGGCGCTACCTGCCCCGAAGGAAAACCGCACACGGTCGCGACGTGGACGCTCGTCTCGATCGGGAGCATCGATGGCGACACGCAAATCGAGTAGGTGCCAAGCTTCTCAGCCTCGCGCGCGAGAGCCGCGGCGTCGGCCGGAGTCGACTCGGGCTTGAGGAGCGTGTGGTCGATCATCGCGGCCAGCTCGTCGTAGGACACGGTGGTGTTGTCGTTGTGATTTGTCATGCGTTCATTCTCCCACGCGCCGACCGGGGCTCTCTCAAAGCCGATGGGCATAGGATGAGGTTCCGTGAGTCATCCCCCAATTTCCCAAAGCCCCGCCTCGATGCATCGCCCACGCACCGGCGCGCCCGCGCGCCGCATCGTCCTTCTCTCCGGCCCTTCGGGAAGCGGCAAGGGGCGCCTTGCGGAGCACTCAGGCTTGCCCGTACTCAATCTCGATGACTTCTACCGCGACGGCGATGAAGAAGGTCTACCCTCCGCCTTTGGGATCGTGGACTGGGACGATCCGGCCTCGTGGCGCGCAGGCGACGCTCTCGCAGCCCTTGAAACCCTCTGCTACGAGGGAGCGGTCGAGGTTCCCACGTATTCGATTTCGCAGTCCCGGCGCACGGGCACCCGCATCTTTAGTGCGGAGGAATCTCCGCTTGCCATTGCCGAAGGCATTTTCGCAGCCGAACTCGTCACCGCCCTCGCCGAGCGCGGACTTCTCGCGGATGCGATCGTCCTCGATCGTCCCGCCGCCCTCGTTTTCGCCTTGCGCTTCGTGCGCGACGTTCGCCAGGCGCGCAAGCCGATCCCCACTCTCGTTCGCCGCGGTCTCGCACTCGCCCGTTCCCAGGGTCGAGATGTCGACGCATGGGCGGGAGCCGGGATGCGCCGCCTCGCACTCAGGCCGGCCCTCGCCCGCCTTGGCGGGCTTGAATGCCTGTGGGAGGCCGACGCTCGCTCAGCAACCGTCGAACCCGCGCGCTCGCGCGAGGCACCGCCCACAATCACGGTGTCTGCCGTGTGCTTCTACGGCAAGTCCCAAGGCGAGTGGCAGGTCCTCGGCGTCCGCAAGCGCGGGACAGAGAAGTTCATGCAGCCGGGCGGAAAACCCGAAGCGGGCGAAACTCCACTCGACTGCGCGGTGCGGGAGATTCACGAGGAGCTCAATCTCCGCCTCGATCCGGAAAAACTCACGCACCTTGGGCATTTTCAAACCGCCGCTGCGAACGAAGCCGGTACTCTCCTCATTTCCGATGTCTTCCTCGCGCCCGAAGTTGCGAGCCCCGAGGAGTTCACCGCGCACGCAGAGATCGAAGAGGTGCGGTGGTTTCCGATCCACCCCCAGCCGGGCGAGGCGCACCTCCTTGCCCCGCTGTTTCGCGACGAAGTGCTTCCGCGCTTACGCGCGAAACTCAACGCCGCACGCTGAGCAGCGAAAGGGGCAGGGCCCCATTCGCTCTTTAGGCGATCCGGTCGAGCACGAGTGATCCGCGCTCGAAATTCTCGACGTCCTCGATGCACCACGCGCCTTCGATCGCTTCGAGGGAGCGCGCAAAACGATCCTCGGTATCGGTGAGGAGCGTCGCGAGAACTTCGCCCTTCGTAACGCGATCGCCAACGGTCTTGTTGAGGCGCACGCCCGCGCCGAACTGGACGGCTTCGCCGGGCCGCGAACGGCCAGCACCGAGGCGCCAACCGGCAACGCCGACCTTCATGGCATCGAGGCCGGTTACACAGCCGTCGGACTGCGCGATGACCTCGTGGCTGTGCTTCGCGACGGGGAGTGCGGCGTCGGGGTCGCCGCCCTGAGCGCGAATCATGGCCTTCCACGTGTCCATCGCGCGGCCATCCTTGAGCGCGGCGTCGACGTCAACGTCCGTGACACCCGCTGCGGCAAGCATTTCGGTCGCGAGGGCAACGGTGAGTTCAACGACGTCTGCCGGGCCACCGCCGGCGAGAACCTCGACGCTTTCCTCGACCTCGATTGCGTTGCCGACCGCGCGCCCGAGCGGGACGGACATGTCGGTCAGGAGCGCGACGGTATTGACGCCCGCATCGGAGCCAAGATCGACCATCGTGCGGGCGAGCTCCCGCGCCATCGACTCGTCTTCCATGAACGCGCCCGAGCCGGTCTTCACGTCAAGCACAAGGGAGGCGGTGCCTTCGGCGATCTTCTTGCTCATGATCGAGCTCGCGATGAGGGGAATGCAGTTCACGGTCCCCGTCACATCACGCAGCGCATAGAGCTTCTTATCGGCGGGGGCTAGGCCGCTTCCCGCCGCGCACACGACCGCACCAACGGTCTCGAGCTGGCGCATCATTTCATCGTTCGTGAGATTTGCGCGCCAACCGGGGATCGACTCGAGTTTGTCGAGCGTACCTCCCGTGTGGCCGAGACCGCGGCCGCTGAGCTGCGGAACAGCCACCCCGAAGGAGGCGACAAGCGGAGCGAGCGGAAGGGTGATCTTATCCCCCACGCCACCCGTGGAATGCTTATCGGTCGTCGTCTTCGACAGGGCGTCGAAGCTCATCCGCTCGCCCGAAGCGATCATGGCCTTCGTCCACAGCGCAATCTCTTCGCGGTTCATTCCGTTGAGGAAGATCGCCATCGCGAGCGCACTCATCTGCTCCTCGGCAATCACACCGCGCGTGTACGCATCGATCGTCCAGGCGATTTGCTCGGGCGTGAGCTCGCGCTTGTCTCGCTTGGCGTGGATGACATCAACCGCATCAAATGCTTCAGCCATGGGGTGTCCTTTCGACTGTGTCAATTGAGAAAATGCGCCTACGCCTCGGGCGCGGCAGCATCGAGATCGGCGGGGCCGAACGATTGGGGAAGCATCTCGTCGAGGCTCGCCTCCCCTTTCGGCGTCAGGATCGTGAAGTCGCTCGCCGCGTGTTCGGCGAGAAGTTGCCGGCAGCGGCCGCACGGCATGATGACCTCGCCGAGCCGGTTGACGCACACGAACGCACGGATCTTCCCGCCACCGCTCGCCATGAGCTCTGAGATCATGCCGCATTCGGCGCAGAGCGTCACACCATAACCGGCGTTCTCGACATTGCACCCGCGTACGATGCGCCCGTCGTCCACGAGCCCCGCGGCCCCCACGGGATAGTGCGAATACGGGACGTAGGCGCGGGCAGCGACCGCGCGCGCGGCTTCAAGCAAAGGTTCGAAGTCGGTCATCGCCGAGGCTCCTACTGCTTGATGTACGGCTCGCCATCGGCAGCGGGCACGCGAACCCGCCCCACGAAACCGGCGACCGCGAACAGCGTCACGACGTACGGCAGCATCGCGAGGAACTCCGAGGGCACGGTGGCCTTGTGAAGGTCCGGCGGAAGAGAACTCGAGAGAATGCCGAGGTTCTGTTGGAGGGCAGTCGCGAACGCGAAGAAGAGCGCCGCACACATTGCTCCAACGGGGTGGTAGCGGCCGAGGATCATGGCGGCGAGAGCGATATAGCCCTTGCCCGCGCTCATTTCCTTCGCGAACGCCACGTTCGTGCCAATGGTGAGGGTCGCGCCGCCGAGGCCGGCGACGGCCGAGCCCAGGAGAACATTGCTCCAGCGCGTGCGCGCAACGTTAATGCCCACGGTGTCGGCGGCGAGGGGGTGCTCGCCAACGGCACGTACGCGAAGACCCCAGCGGGTCCAGAAAAGCGCGGTCGTGAGGATGGCAACGATGACCCACATGAGGTACACGAGAATGTTCTGGTCAAAGAGCGCGGGGCCGATCACGGGGATATCGGCGAGAACGGGAACGCGGAGGTTCGGCAGCCGCATGGGGGTGTTGAAGTGTTCCGGATCCTGCTTCATAAGCGTTCCAAACAGGAAGCCCGTGAGGCCGATCGCGAGCACATTCAGCACCACACCGACGATAATTTGCTGCACGTGGTAACCAACCGCAAAGAGCGCGAGCAGTGCACCGATCAGGAGCGCGACGATCGGCGCGGCGATCATGCCGATCCACGGGCTACCCGTCATCGAGCCTACGAGCGCGGCGCCGAACGCGCCGAGTAGCAGCTGGCCCTCGATCGCGATGTTGACGACGCCCGCCCGCTCCGACAGCACGCCCGAAAGCGCACCGAACACGAGCGGAACCGCGAGGGCAAGAGTCGCCTGGAGGAGGTAGCCGAGGTCGAGTGCCTGACCCGCGACGGCCCACACAAGGAAGTCAAAGGCCCACAAAACTCCGAAGAGAACCTGCAGGAGCGCTTTCGTGCCGCGCGGCCACGCGAGGTTTTTCGCCTGCACGATCCACGCAAGGACCGCGAGGGCGACGAGAACGAGGCCCAACACCAGCGAGGTTGCTTGCGCGGGCATCGAAATTTTCTGTGGCACCCCCATGTCGGTAAACATCGACTCGCGGGCGATTGCGAATGTCGAGTCGTGCCCGGGGACCGCCCCGAGGCAAAACCCTGCGAGGGCCACGAGCGCAAAGACGCTCAGGGCAACGGGCATGTGCCACCAGTTCGGGAGACGCCCCTTGACGGTGTCGAGAACGACGACGTCGTCCGTGGGAAGGGCGCGGGGATCCTGAACGCTCATCTCATGCCTCCTTCGAAGCGTCGGCGGAGTCGGCTGCGGGTGCGCTTGCCCGGTGGCTGCCGGCTGCGGCGGGGGTTACGGTTCCGACGGTTGCCGTGGAGGCGTCGGATTCCTCCGTCGCGGGAGCGGCACTACCCGCCGGTGTGTCGTCGTCCTTTTTGTCTCGCGCAAGGAACGAGAGACCGGTGAGGGTCCTCACGAGCGGTGGCGCGGCAATGAAGAGCACGACGAGCGCCTGGACGATGCTCACAAGGTCGATCGGGACTCCCTGGTTCGACTCCATGAACCGACCACCCACGCCGAGGGCCGCGAAGAGTAGACCCGCAAGGAGGATCCCGATGGGGCCCGAGCGGCCGAGGAGCGCAACCGTGATCGCGTCGAAGCCGACGTTGCCGGCGATTCCGCTCGTGAGGCGGTGCTCGGTGCCGAGCAAGTGAACGGAGCCGGCCAGACCCACGAGTGCGCCGGCGACGACCATGACGAGGAAGCTCGTCGTGCCAACCTTGATGCCCGCGACTTGCGCGGCGCGGGGGTTTTCACCGACGGTCCGGAACTTGAAGCCGAGCGAGCTGCGCGTGAGCAGCCACCACATGAACACGCCTGCGAGGAGCATGATGAAGATACCGGCGTGCAGACGGTAACCGGAGATGAGAATGGGAAGCTGTGCATTCACGGCGACGTTCGGCGAGATGGGCTGCGACGAGTTCGCTGCGGTGAAGGCCTTCGTCGTCAGGAGGAAGCCGAGAAGCGAGACCGCGATCCAGTTGAGCATGATGGTCGAGATGACCTCGTTCGCCTCGAATCGCGCTTTGAGGAAGCCCGCAATGCCGCCCCACACCGCACCTGCGAGTGCACCGACCGCAAGCGCGACAATGAGGTGGACGACAGGCGGAAGGAACGTCCACGTGAATCCGACGTATCCGGCCATTGCAGCACCGATGAGGAGCTGACCGGTGCCGCCGATGTTGAACATGCCCGCCCTGAAACCCACGGCCATGCCGTAGGCGGCGATGATCAGCGGAGTCGCGACTGTCAGTGTCTCGAACAGAGGGCGCCACATGAGGGCGGTCGTACGCGCGTTGTAGTCGAAGATAGCGCCGCGGAACATCGCCTCGTACGCCCCGGCGATCGCTGCCCACGATGCCCCAAAGAAATCGCTCGGGCGCGCGAAGACATAGCCGAAGGACTCACGCACATCTTCATTGGCGATCAGGATGAGAACGCTACCGATGATCGCGGCAATGATGAACGCACCGATGACGACCGAGACTTCGCTGCGGCCAATCCGCTGCGCGAGGGTGCGACTCGACGCGGTATTTTTCTCGCTCACGAGAGCTCTCCTTCCTCGGTCAGGGCGCCCTCACTCAGCGTTCCCGTTCCGTTAGCGACGGCCTCGCGAGCCGCCTCGGCGGTGTACCCGGCCATCATGAGGCCCAGCACTTCGCGGCTTTCGTCTCCAGGCACAATCCCGAGGATCTCACCGCGGTACATCACCGCGATGCGGTCGGCAAGCTGGCACACCTCGTCGAGTTCGGTCGAGACGATGATGACCGGGGTTCCCTTATCTCGTTCGAGAACGATGCGCTTGTGAAGGAACTCGATCGAGCCGACATCAACGCCGCGTGTGGGCTGAGAGGCGATAAAGAGCGAAAGGTCTCGCGAAAGCGCGCGGCTCATGACGACCTTCTGCTGGTTGCCACCCGAGAGGGATCCAACGGGAAGGTCAATTCCGGCCGTGCGAATGTCGAACTCCTTGACCTGGCTTTCGGCGTGCGTGCGAATCGTGCCCGGGTGAAGGGAGATTACCGAGCCGAAAGGCCTGCGGTCGTGTTGGTCGAGAACAAGATTCTCAGCGACCGAGAACGACTTCATGAGGGCGTCTTCGGTGCGGTCCTCGGGAACAAACCCGACGCCCTCGTCCAGGATTCGTTTCGTGCTGAGGCCCACGAGATCCTTGCCGTTCAGGACGGCGTGACCGCTCACGTTCTCCTGAAGGCCGAGGAGAGCTTCGGTGAGTTCCGTCTGGCCATTGCCCTGAACACCCGCGACACCGAGGATTTCTCCCTCGTGGACGTCAAAGCTCACGGAGTTCAAAAGCTTGAGCCCCTGCGAGTCCGTGACCGTGAGGTCCTCAACTCTGAGGGCCGCCTTGCCGCCCTTCGGCTCAGACTTCGCAAAGTCGAGGGCCACCGGACGGCCCACCATCAAGTTTGCAAGTTCGGTTTGCGGCGCGCTTGGATCGGCTGCGCCCACAACCTTGCCGCGTCGAATGACCGTGATACGGTCCGCGACTGCCTTAACCTCGCGCAGTTTGTGGGTGATGAACACGATCGATGTGCCCTCATCCTTCAACTGACGCATGATCTGCATGAGCTCATCGGTTTCCTGCGGCGTGAGCACCGCCGTGGGCTCGTCGAGAACAAGAACCTCGGCGCGGCGCGAAAGCGCCTTGATGATCTCGACTCGCTGCTGCGCACCGACGGGGAGATCTTCGACCTTTGCGTCCGGGTCGATGTCGAAGCCGAAGCGCTTGGAGATTTCGCGCACCTTCGCGCGTGCTTGGTCGAGGTCGAGGAAGGCGCCCTTCGTAGGCTCGTGGCCGAGCGCCACGTTTTCCGCAACGGTGAAGACCGGGATGAGCATGAAGTGCTGGTGCACCATGCCGATACCGGCGGCCATAGCATCTCCGGGGCCCGCGAAATGCACGGGCTGATCATCGATAAGAATCTGGCCGCCGTCGGGCTGATAGAGCCCGTACAGAACGTTCATGAGGGTGGACTTACCCGCGCCGTTTTCGCCGAGGAGCGAATGAATTTCGCCCTCGTTGATGACCAGGTCAATGTGGTCATTGGCTACGAGCGAGCCGAACACCTTCGTGATGCCTCGCAGTTCGAGTTTCACGAGCGCTGCCTTCCGTGAGTCACACGGACCCCGCGGGCCCGAGGGGTGTGGATTCGAGTATAAGGGGGATGGGCGTGCTGGCGGCCCCCTCCCGCGGGAGGGGGCCGCCAGTCTACTTATTGATGATCGTCACAAGTGACTGAGTTCCGAGACTCAGTGCTTGGGCGAAGCGGGCGAGGTTACTTCGATCTCGCCACTGACGATCTGCTTCTGGAGGTCTTCGACTTCCTTCTTCAATTCTGCGGGGATCTTGCTATCGAACTCGTGGTAGGGAGCAAGACCGACGCCACCGTTTTCGAGGGTGCCCACGTACGGCTCGTTCGTGAACTTGCCTTCGGCAGCCTCCGTGCCGGTCGTCTCGACTGCGGCTGCAATCTCCTTCATCACCGAGGTGATGATGACGTCCTTCGCGTCGGGGTTGGTCTCCACGCCATCGGAGTCAACCCAGACAACCATGACGCCCTCCTTTTCCTTCGCGGCCGCGAGGGTGCCTGCACCGACGGGGCCCGCGACGGGCATGATGATGTCTGCGCCCTGGGAAATGAAGCCTTCGGTCAGAGCCTTACCCTTGGTCTGGTCATCGAAGTCGCCCGTGAACGAGCCGTCTTGGCTGTCCTTGTTCCAGCCGAGGAGCTTGACGTTCGTGCCGTGCACTTCGTTGTACTTTGCGACGCCATCGGCAAAACCGTCCATGAAGATCGTCACCGAGGGGATCTTCGCACCACCGTAGGTCGCAACGGTGCCGGTCTTGGTGGTACCAGCAGCCACGTAACCAGCGAGGTAGGCCGCCTGAGCGGTATCGAACGTGATCGGCTTGACGTTATCGACCTCGACGGGGTTGCCGTCGGCATCCTGAGCGGTCGAGTCGATGATGGCGTAGTGGGTATCGGGGTTTGCTTCGGCCTCAGTCTTGAGGGTCTGCGAGAAAAGGAAGCCAACGGCGTAGATGAGGTTGCAATCGCCCTGCACCATGTTTTGCAGGTTCGGCGAGAAGTCAGCTTCGCTCGACGACTCGGCGGTCTGCACCTTGTAGCCCTTGTCCTCTTTGAGAGTCGTGAGGCCGTTGAAGCCTGACTCGTTGAACGACTTGTCGTCGAAACCGCCCGAATCGGACACCATACAGGCCTTGAAATCGCCGCCCTTTCCAGCACCCGAATCGGAGCCGGACTGTTCGGGCGGGGTGCCGCAGGCGGAAAGAACGAGGGCGCCAGCACCGAGCAGTGCGGCCGCGCGGGAAAGGGACTTCACGATTGCCTCCAACGTGAGGGGACCAGTTGAGGGTACGCCCGGCGGGTCCGGGCGTCCTCCTCCTAATGTAACGCTCCGTTAACCTGAATGCACTCCCAGACTCGGAATCTGGAGAGCATCCGTCAGAAGCCTATAAAAGGCCCTCCAGTCCCTCCGCTTCTAGGCGCTTCACGAGTGCCCCGACGTCTTGCGATTTCGCCTCGTCCACGACTAGCAAAACGTCCCCTGCTTCGACGACGCTAATGCCATTGAGACCAACCAGAGCGATTGGGCGTTTGGAGTTCGAATACACGCGCGCCCGAGAATCCACACTCACGACCTTGGCGGTCCCCGCGACATCCACGCCGCCCTCGTTCTCCTTTTCGCCGCGCGCCACTCGCGCGAGCGCCCGAAAGTCGCCGATGTCGTCCCACGCGAAGCTCGCGGGCACGACGGCGACCGCCCCGCGCGAGGCGAGCGGCTCCGCGAGCGCATGATCAATCGCGATCGGCTCGAGGCTCGCCCAGATCGCTTTGCCCTCCCTCGAAAGCTCTCCCCCGGTCCCCTCGAGCGCGAGAGCTCGTGCGGCGTCGCTGATCTCGGGATGGAGATCGTCGAGGGCTTCTAGCAGCACACGCGCCTTCACAACAAACATCCCCGCATTCCACATGAAACGTCCGCTTCGCACGAACTCGTCAGCAGTTGCGGCGTCCGGTTTTTCGACGAAACGGGCGACGTTTAAAGCTCCCGCGGAGCGCAGGGCAATCGCGTCCTCATCGGCCGCATCTGACGGGCAGGTCTCGATGTACCCGAAAGCGCTCGACGCCGACGTGGGTTCGATCCCGATGGTCGCGAGATAGCCGAGTTCCGCAGCGGCGATCGCGCTGTAGACACCCTTCCAGAAGTCTTCCTTCGGTGCGATCACGTGGTCAGCGGCGAAGGAGCCAATGATGGCACCGGGGTGCTCGCGCTCCGCAAGCGCGGCAGCCCACGCGATCGCTGGCATCGAGTTTTTTCCACTCGGCTCGAAAAGGACCTGGGCACCATCGCCAACCTGCGCGGCGACTGCCTCACGGTGCGCACGCCCCGTCACGATAATTGGCCGCGCCGAGGACAGGGGCGCGAGACGCTCGAGAGTGTTGATGAGGAGACTCGCACCATTGCCCTCAAGGTCAAGGAGAAACTTCGGGTGGCTCTGACGCGAAAGCGGCCAGAGCCTCGTGCCCGAGCCTCCAGCCGGAATGACGGGAATAAACGGGGAGGAGGTGGTCATAGGCCAAGGCTAACGGAGCTGGTGCGTCAACGCTGAAAGAGACTCTGCCCGACGAAACCGCCCTCGCGGCACCCGGGAAGGACCACAAACACAGCCGAGCCAATCGGCGTCGTCCATGTATTGAGCAAGTCACCGTCGGAAAGCCGCTGTTGCATGGGGACGAACTGTTCGTCGACGTCGCGTTGATAGCTCACGAAAATAAGCCCGGTATTCGAGATCTCGCTCCCGGTGGGTGCGTCGTCGTAGTTGAAGGGCCGTCGAAGAATCTGCTCATTCTCGTGGTGCGTACCGTCGTCCGCCAACCTCGCGCGCCGCATATGGGAGTATTCGCCGATCACGTGAAAACCGTGCTTGTCTTTCGCGGCAAAATCGGCTTCGCCGTTTTCGCCTGGCCCACCGGCGAGCGGGGAGCCGTCGGACATCCGTCGCCCCACGGAAAACTCGCGAGCCACGCGGTCCGCACGGTCCCACTCGTCAACGTCCATCGCGATCCTGCGCACCACCATCGAACAGCCACCGGCGAACGGACCATCGTTGATCCACACGTGCGTGTCGAGACCGCTCCCCTCGGGGTTCACTGTCCCGTCAATCTGCCCAAACAGATTCCTTTGAGACCCCGTGGGGGCAGCAAAGCGCGCATTCCTGAAACCCTTTTGCACCCAGGTGAGCGTGCAGAACGCGCGCGAATCCTTGAGCAGCATCCGTTGAGCGTGGGCGAGCGCGATCGGGTCGTCCGATTGCAGGGCGATCAGCACGTCTCCGCCCGACCAACGATCCTCGAGCCTATCGATCTCAAACGCCGGCAGCGGCCTCAGCCACGAGGGCGGCTCAACACCGGCGAGCGCAACCGCCTTCTCACCGAGCGCAAACATGACCCGGAGCCGTGCGGGCGCATCGGCGAGTTCGGGCTCCGTGTCGGCGAGCGGGGCACGCCCCTGCGTCAGCCTCGCAGCATCGTCGCTTAAGAGCCTCAGCATTCGTTCGAGGCCGCTTCTATCGGTTTCCGGTCGAAGGCCAAGGGCGATGAAGACCCCGTGCGCGAGTGGTGGCTCAGCGATGCCCGCCTGGTGCGGGCCATAAAAGCTCTCGCGCGCCTCGCCCACGATGCGGCGCTTGTCGAGCTCCTCCTCGGTAGGGATTGGTGCCGTGCGCTCGGGATTCTCCTCCGCTGAGGCGTGGTACGCGCTCGCCCCCGCAGCGCCAAGACCGACTCCCGCAGCTCCTACGAGGCCTGCGGCGAGAAAAGCTCGCCGGTCACCATCGGGTCTCACTGGCCGTCGTCACTGCCCATGTCGTCATAGTTTTCCTCCGCGCCCGCGAAGTCCTTGACGACTGCGGTGAAGTCCACGTCATCCATCCCCTCGATTTCGAGGGTGAGCGCGATGCTCTCGCCAGCGGCAAGGGGCTTCGTCAGCCCCATGAGCATGATGTGGGGGCCACCGGGTTCGAGCATGAAGCTCTCGCCGGCCTTGAGCGTGAATCCGCCCTCGGCTTCGCGCATCGTGCTCTTACCGTTTTCTGTCACAACCTCGTGGAGCATGCACATGTCCGCCGCATCGCATCGCGCGCCTGTGACCTGCACGCTCTCCTTTGCACCGCCCGCATAGGTGAGGGACGCGAAGACTGCCGTCATGTCCGTGTCAGCGGGGTCTGCTGCCTTCGCCCATGCGTCGGTCACCTTCACGCTGCCATCGTGAGCATCCGTGGCCTCCGACGGTTGCTGCGTTTTCGATGGGGCGTCCTTCTCGGGCAGTGCCGAGCATCCGGCGAGGGCAACCATGCCGAGACTCGCGAGCCCTACAAAACCACGGCGATTGATACTCCACCGAGTGTTCACCACTGTCACATCGCTTTCTGCCAGTGCCCCCAGCCTTCGCCGGGGGCACGCCTATCTTTTTCTGCTCGAAATTTACTCGTAAGTCACGACGAGTGGGGCGTGATCACTCCAGCGCGTGTCGTAGCTCGCAGCCCTGTCGACGCGTGCGGACACAGCCCGCGTGGCGAGTTCCTTCGAGGCCAGGTGGTAGTCGATCCTCCAGCCCGAATCGTTATCGAAGGCTTTCCCGCGCTGCGACCACCACGTGTACGGCCCGGGCACATCGCCAGCGAGCGCGCGGTGCACATCAACCCATTCCCCCGCCTCAAGCAGGCGATCGATGTAGGCGCGCTCTTCGGGAAGGAAACCCGCGCTCTTGAGGTTGCCCTTCCAGTTCTTAATGTCGAGGTTCGTGTGCGCGATATTGAGGTCTCCCGTGAGGAGCACGTGGCGCCCGCTCGCACGCAATTCCTCGAGGCGCGACCAGGCGCCCTCGAGCATCTCGTACTTATCGACCATCGTTTGAGGCTTGTCGACGTTGCCCGAGTGCATGTACATGGAAATCACGGTTAGGTCCATGCCGTCGCCGAGTGCGTCCTCGACGTCGAGTTCGAGCCAGCGGCCGGTGTGCGAATCCGCCTCGAGGTTGGGAAGCAAGCGTCGGACCTCTCCCACGTTCGCTCCTTCGAGCCCCTCGCGCACCGCAATCGCAACCCCCGCGCGGCCCTTGAGCATCGAGGCGTGTGCGGCCGACCGCCACCCCTGTCCCACGAGTCCCTCGACGAGGTCCTCGGGAGCACGCACCTCCTGGAAGGTGACGACGTCTGCGCCGCACGAGGCAAGCCACTCCCCCATACCTTTGCGAGCCGCCGCCCGAATGCCGTTGACGTTAACCGTCGCCACCGTGAAAGTCACACTTACTCCTTCATTCATCCACGGGCGCGCTCGCGCCCGATTTGACGGGGAGGAACCCGCCCCACGAAGGACGGGTCCCTGCCGTCAGTCACCCCACGATCGTTCTACACAGTGAACGTGCAAGGCAACTCGGGTATCAGCGCTTAGCCTTTTCGGCTTCCCACGCGCGCTCGGCCGACTCGACAACGTTCTGCATGAGCAGCGCGCGAGTCATGGGTCCGACGCCACCCGGGTTCGGGCTGATCCAGGCGACTTTCTCCTTAGCAGCGGGCTCGACATCGCCCTTGATCTTCTGCTTACCCGTTTCCGGATCCGGTTCACGCGTTACACCAACGTCGAGCACAACGGCATCGTCGCGAAGGTCGGCCGCCTTCACGAGATGTGGCACCCCGGCAGCGGCGATCACGATGTCGGCCTGCTTGAGGAGCTCCGGGAGGTTCTTAGTGCCAGTGTGCGTGAGGGTGACGGTCGCATTATGCTCGCGACGCGTGAGGAGGGACGCGATGGGGCGCCCCACCGTCACGCCACGGCCTACGACGACAACGTGCTTGCCGTTGAAATCGATACCGTGACGCTTCGCGAGTTCAATCGCGGCGCGCGGCGTGCACGGCAGCGGGGTGGTGATGGGCTTGTTGACGTTGAGCACGAGTCGGCCAAGGTTCACGGGATGAAGACCATCGGCATCCTTTTGCGGGTCGATGTACTCGAGAACCGCGTCGGTATCGATGTGCTTCGGCAAGGGAAGCTGCACGATGTAGCCCGTGCAGGCCGGGTCGGCATTGAGCTCATCGAGGACTGCGAAGAGTTCCTCCTGAGTCGTCTCCTCGGGCAGGTCCTTGCGAATCGAGTTGATGCCGATTGCCTCGGAATCGCGGTGCTTACCGGCAACGTAGATCTCCGAGGCCGGGTCCGCGCCTACGAGCACGGTCGCAAGGCCAGGGCGAACCGCGCCTTCAGCAACGATCTTCTCCACGCGTTCGCGCAGTTCTTCCTTAATGGTCTTCGCCGTGGCCTTGCCGTCAAGAATTTGTGCAGTCATAGCGTCCTTACTCCTTGCGTCGTGAGTTCTCAGTATTGGGTGAGGTCGGCGTACAGGGGTGTGTTTTCCACGAGCGTACGAACGCGCCCTCGAAGCTGCTCGACATCCCCCTTGCCGGTAAGTGCGGTCGCGATGATGTCGGCGACCTCCGTGAATTCGCTCGCACCGAAACCACGCGTCGCAAGCGCCGGCGTACCAATGCGAAGACCCGACGTCACGCGCGGCGGACGCGGATCATTCGGAACCGCGTTGCGGTTCACGGTGATGCCGATCTCGTGAAGGAGATCCTCGGCCTGTTGCCCGTCGATCTCAGACTTGCGGAGGTCAACGAGTACGAGGTGAACGTCGGTGCCTCCTGAGAGGAGCTCGATGCCGGCCTCTTTCGCGTCAGCCTGACCGAGGCGCTCAGCGAGAATCTGCGCGCCCTCGAGCGTGCGCTTCTGGCGTTCCTTGAACTCGTCGGTCGCCGCGAGCTTCAGAGCGACCGCCTTCGCAGCGATCACGTGCATGAGCGGGCCGCCCTGCTGGCCAGGGAACACCGCCGAGTCAACCTTCTTCGCGAAATCCTGCTTGGCGAGAAGAAGGCCCGAGCGGGGACCCGCGAGAGTCTTGTGAACGGTCGTCGAAACGACATCGGCAAACGGCACCGGGCTCGGGTGGAGACCTGCGGCCACAAGACCCGAGAAGTGCGCCATATCGACCCACAGCTTCGCACCAACTTCATCGGCGATCGAGCGGAATGCTTCAAAGTCGAGCTGGCGCGGGTACGCCGACCACCCGGCAACGATCACGTTCGGGTGCGCCTCGAGCGCTTGCGCGCGCACACGATCCATGTCGATGCGGCCGGTCTCGGGATCGACCTCGTAGGCCGCGATGTTGTAGAGCTTGCCCGAAAAGTTGATCTTCATGCCGTGGGTGAGGTGCCCGCCGTGCGCGAGGGAAAGCCCCATGAGGGTGTCGCCAGCACTTGCGAGAGCATGCATCACAGCCGCGTTGGCGGACGCGCCCGAATGGGGCTGCACGTTCGCGTGATCAGCACCGAAAAGGGACTTCGCACGCTCAATTGCCAGGTTTTCCGCGACGTCCACGAACTCGCAGCCACCGTAGTAGCGCTTACCCGGGTAGCCCTCGGCGTATTTGTTCGTGAGAACCGACCCCTGGGCCTGAAGAACCGCCCGCGGAACAAAGTTCTCGCTCGCGATCATTTCAAGGGTGGTTTGCTGGCGATGCAGTTCCTGATCGAGAACCTTGGCGATCTCCGGGTCGACCGTGGCAATCGAATCGCTATGCGTGCTCATATGCGCTCCTTCGCGTACTAAGACTTATGTCCTGCTCGAGTGTAATCACTTAGTGAGCCAGGCAACAGCGCCAGATGAGCAAGCGTCGGCTCCGCGCCTACGCACCTATCCGAACATTCAGACGCACCGGCTCAGGCTCGAGCCACACCCCGAATCGATCGTGGACCACGGAGCGTACATGGTTCGCAAGCTGCGCGATGTCTTCGCTCGTTGCCTCACCGCGGTTAGTGAGAGCCAGCGAGTGTTTGGTCGACAGTGCCGCACCGCGCCTATCCGGTGTGAGCGTGAATCCCCTTTCGAGGTTCGAATGACTGATGAGCCATGCGGCACTCGTCTTAATTCCGCCCTCAGCCTCGTAACGGGGCGCTGCCTCAGGCAGCCGCGCAGCCTCCTCGTGCGTGAGGATCGGGTTCGTGAAGAAGCTTCCCGCGCTCCACGTATCGTGATCGCCCTCATCAAGGACCATACCCTTGCGCGCACGGATGTCGAGGACGGCCTCGCGGACCTCACGCATCGGCGCGCGCTGCCCCGGCTCGATGCCGAGTCGCTCGGCAAGCTGCGCGTACCTCACGGGAGCCGAGAGGGAGCCGAGGTGGTGCTGGAAGGTTACCGAGAGCACCACGTAACGGCCGGTCGCGCCGCCACCGGGCATCCGCGTACGTTTGAAGATCGAGTCTCGGTACGCGAACTGGCAGTCGGCAGCAAAGAACGTCCGAATCGTATTCTCGAGCCGATCCCACGTGCGTACACGAGTGATGACAGAGGACACTTCCTGCCCGTACGCGCCGACGTTTTGCACGGGAGTGGCACCCACCGTTCCCGGAATGCCTGAAAGCGCTTCGATCCCAATCATCTCGCGCTCGACCGCGTACGCAACCGCGGCATCCCACGTGGTCCCAGCGAAGTATTCGACGCTCGCACCGCCGCAGGCAGGCGCAAGCGGAGTGCGGTCTTCGACCCGCGCCTCGCCTGTTGTCGACACCTCACAGGTCGCATCGATACACGTCGGGCGATCCTCACCGACCGCGCGTACAACGGTTCCCTCGAAGGGGGCGTTCGACGCGACGAGATTCGAACCACCGCCCAGGACGAGCAGTTCCTCGCCCGCCGCATCGGCGTCGCGCACGGCAGCGATCAGTTCCTCTTCGGTGCGTGCCTCGACGTAGTGCTTGATCTCGCCACCGATGCGAAGAGTCGTGAGGTCCGAAAGCTTCACGCGAGCCTCACCACCGCGCGGCACTTCGTCAGCACTTTGTGCCCGTCAACACTCGCCGTGATGTCAATGCGCGCGGTGCCCTCTTCAGGGGTCAGGAGTCCGACGGCTGCCTCAATATCAATGTCGACGCCACCGAGCGCAGGCACCTCGATCGGGCGCGTAAAGCGCGTCTCGTACGACACGAGTCGGCCCGGATCGCCGAGCCAGTCGAGAACGGGGGCAATCACGGTGCCCATCGTGAGCATGCCGTGTGCGATAACGGAGGGAAGCCCTACCTCGCGTGCGAACGCATCGTTGTAATGGATCGGGTTAAAGTCGCCAGAAGCACCCGCATAGCGCACGAGGCTGTCGCGCGTGAAACGTCGCGTCTCGCGTGCAACGACATCGCCCTTTGCGAGGGTTTCGAGCGTGGGAGTGGTGGGAATGGTCATGATGCCGGTTAGCCTTCCTCGCCTCGAACAACGAGCGACGAACGGACGCTCGCGACATGCGCGCCTGCCTCATCGGTAAAGTCCACACGAGTCGTCACCATCGCGTGCGGCCCAACCTGCTTGAGAGCTTCGACGGTGAGGCTGGGAGTGAGTTCGTCGCCTGCCACAATCGCGCGACTGAGGGCGAAGGACTCCTCGGAGTGGACGACGCGCGAAAAGTCGATTCCGGCTTCCGGGTCGTTGATGTAGCGTGCCTCTTCTGCCTGGGCGAGCGTCACGAGGAATGTGGGCGGCGCGATAATCGCCTCGTAACCCGCGGCGCGTGCAGCATCCTCACTCACCGTGAGGGGATGCGTGTTACCGGTAGCGGCGGCAAACTCGCGGATCTTCGTTTCCGACACTCGCACGCACGGGCCACTGTCGTACACGCGGCCCGCGAAGTCAGGATTCGGCGATGCCATTGGTTCTCACCCTTCGATCGGTTGTGCGGCCCTCTAACGGCACGCATAGGTTCTCATCGTATCCGGTCGCTCAGCGCGGCCCGTGGTGGTGCGCCCCGGACCGTACTGCACAGCAAAAAGCCACCCTCGTGAGCGGCTCAGCGGAGGGGTTCCGGAGAGCACACCCGGGGTGGCTTTTTGATGAGTATGTGCGTATGGATCAGCGGGTTTCGCGGTGAACCGTGCTGCTGGCGCACGTCGAGCAGTACTTCTTGAGCTCGAGGCGGTCAGGGGTGTTGCGACGGTTCTTCTTGGTGATGTAGTTGCGGTTCTTGCAATCTACGCACGCCAAGGTGATCTTAGGACGCACGTCAGAGCTTTTTGCTGCCATGACTCGCCTCTTTCCGTTTCGCGCGCATCTTGCATACGCGGGTCCTATCGCCTGCGTCATGCAGGCACGTCAACACGCCAGGGAAACCTGGAGTGGTACCGAGGGCGGGGATCGAACCCGCGACCTCACGATTATGAGTCGTGCGCTCTGACCGTCTGAGCTACCCCGGCTCGATCGGAACTGCGGCCCGACACCGATGCTTCGGTGCCGGGCCGCCATCCGATCAGAGCCCTGAAAGGGAATCGAACCCTTGACCTTCTCCTTACCATGGAGATGCTCTGCCGACTGAGCTATCAGGGCAACGCGTGAAAACTTACCGTGTTTTGCCACTCTAGGCAATTTGGGAAAGTCCCCGGTGCGGCGGATCACAGCCACTTTCGTGGAGGTGATCTGCGTGGCAGGTGAGGGATTCGAACCCCCGAAGGCTGAGCCGTCTGATTTACAGTCAGATCCCTTTGGCCGCTAGGGTAACCTGCCTTGCTCGCCGAATACGCCACCTCTCGAGGTTTCATATCGCGAAGCGAACCTGATCAATACTAGCGATCCTTTACGCTTTCGTCCACGCAGATTGGCTGCTGGGAGCCGTGTTCCCTCTCACAGGATGTGCACGCGGCCAAGCCGGACCTTTCCGTGGGTGGGCGCCGCAGCCGTTTGAACCGCGGCGCCCACCATTCTTTCCCCTTCTCTTCCCCCCTCGTCCTCGCGTGCGTCTCCTCTGTCCCATGGTGCACCGCTCTTTCGCTAAGCGTGCACCTCCCCCCTTCTTCCCTCGTGCACAGGGCGTGAAACCAAAGAGAACCGGTGAGGCTGCGTACGCTAGCTTGCAGCCGAGGCCTGCATCTGCTCGGCCGCCTCTTGCTTGACCTGCTCACCGTGCGTGCGAAGGTTCGTCAGTAGCGCTTCGATGCTCGTCGCAAGGGCCTCGAAGTTCGCGACGAACGCGTCGCGATCCTCTCCTACCCACTGGGCGGCTTGGACGCTTTCACGTGCGGTGTTCAGAGCAGTCGTGGTTGCCGTTGCGAGCGAGACGAGGCCCTCGCCCGTGGAGACGCCCTGTTCGGGCGACATACCGATAAATGTCGTGTTCATGTTTCCCCCTTGAGTCGTGTGTAGAAGCGTGTGTGCTACCCGGCGCTCGAGGCCGCGCGCTGTTCGGCTACCTGCCCGCGCGCGTTCTCGGCCAAGAGCCCGAGCCTCGCGGCATTGTCGTCACCCGCGTGGGCAAGAGTGCCCAGCTGCGCCAGGAAGTTTTCACGGTCCTCCCCGGCCCACTCGAGTGACTGGACCATGTTCACCGCGTTACTTCCCGTGTCACGGAGCGAAACGGCAAGCGACTCGAGCTCACCCGCCATGGTCTCAACGCTCCCGGGATCCATTCCCTTCATCATGGTGTTTTCCCTTCTCATGTCATCTACGACGGTCGATTTCCGACACCTTCACGCTACGGCCTCAGCGCCCACGAACATTCTGTGGAGCGAGAGCGGCTGGCTCCGATGTGGATAACGGACCGAGCTTTTCGACGCTCGTTGGCTAGCGCACCGCGCTCGAGGCACGACGTTGCTCTGCCGCCTGCTCTACCAGTGCAAGGGCGAGTTGTCTGAGCATGTCGCTCACGGTCAAGAGGTGAGCAGACACCTCATGGCCGTGATTGGCGAAAGTCTCGGCATCGGGGCCTTTCCAGGAGAGGGCACCGATGAGGGTATGAAGCTCCTGCCCCGCATGCCTCCAACTTTCTGCGTTGAACCGTAAGAGTTCGCTGAGCCGCTCGACTGCGGCCGGATCCATTCCTTCACCCATGAGGTGTGCTCCTTCGTGGTGGTGTGTGGTGGTCTCAAGTCATTGATGGGTGCTGTTGTCGTGTCATGCAGTGTGTTCGCCTCCGCTAAGCGGAGTCGCGATTTATGCCGCGCAGCTGCGTGCCACGAGCGAGGGGACGATAAGTCGGCACTCGTGCCCCTCGACAAGCCAGGCGACGTCCGGGGTGCTCGCCCACCTCGTGCGAGGCGGAGTGCGACCGAACACGGTAAACACATCAGTTTCGCTCGCTCCGAGAACAATGCCGCAGCCCGACTGCGCGAGTGTCGGCCCCACGGATCCGAGCCTTGAAAATGAGCCTCCCTCGAGCCCGCCATAGATACATGCACCAGCACCGAGTGCCCCGCGGATAGCGGAACCCAGCTCGGGGCCACCGCCGTCGGATTCGAGAGCTTTGATGTCCTCGAGGAGAACGAATGCCGCAGCTCCCATGCCCTTCGCCCGCTCGAGTAGGTATCGCGGATGCTCGGCATCGCTCGAGGCACGAGCAGGGACACGTAGGACTTCACGATCGTGGGCGAGGTGCGCAAGCGACTCGAGCAGCGCGAGGCGCTCATGAGCCGCGCCTCCCAACACGAGCCCTCCGGGCATAAGCGGGAGCGAAACCGGTGTTCCGTCAGTATGGGAGAAACCTACAAACCCGCGACGCGGATCGCGCACGAGCTCTCGAGCCTCGCGCACGTCAAGCAACCGTCGGGAGAGTGTAAAGGCCTCGAGGCATGCATTCCGGTCACGCTCCTCGCGCGCGCACGGTTCATCAAAGAGCGCAACGTGAGCCTCGAGGCCACCGATACTAGCCCGGCCAACGGGTGCCGCATCGGTGAGCCTGACGGCCGGCCCACACAGGGCATAGTCCTCGGGCCGCGAGAGTCGATGAATAATTCTCTCGGTGCACGATGTTTCGAGGCTCCGCGGAAGTTCGCTGGGGCCCGTGGCCCCGATAACCAGAGTGAGCTTGCGTGCGCGCGCCGTGCGGGCAAGGGCGCCGAGAAGCGAGAGCATATCCTCGCGATCGCTCGGATGGGCCTCGTGGCATAGGTCCGCGAAAGAGTCGATCACGAGCATCGACGCTCGAGAAAGAGTCTCAGTACGAGCAAGGTGACGGAGCATTCTTAGGACCGAGGCGGTGTCGTCTCCCCTCACATATGCGACGGCGTGAGACTCGTCGATGAGCACGTTGAGGCCTCTGCTTGCCGAATCGATGACGAACACTCGAGGCCTGTCCTCTACCGTGCGGGTCGAGCGCACGATGCTCACGATGCTCGTACTCCGCCCAGTTCCGGAGGCACCGTAGACGCCATACACGGATCCGGGCTCTCCCACTCGCGCGACCGCGCGGCGTTGGCGAGCCGGATCATCAAGGAGTGCGAAAGGCGCTGGGAGCCCCCATTCTTTCGCGAGCCCCTCGCCCGCGTAGTTTTCCTCGAGCGGCGGCAACCACGGGGAGCGTACCCTGGCACCAGTCCGTGACCATTCGCCGATCGCCTCATCCACGATGAGGCGCGCCTCCGTCCGCTCTCGCGTGTGTCCCCGCGTCGGCGTGGCCGTCGACCGTTTCGGCTCAGCATCCCAATCGCGAGGCACGCCCTCGATGTTCATAGCCGTAACAGGAGTGACCGCGAGCCTCGAGGACCGGTCGCTTTCTCCGCGCGAGCCAGAGTACGCCATCTGCACCTCGCGCTGAAGGCCCGCTCCCACCGCGCTCACGACGGCTCGGCCCGGGGTGTCGAGGGAAATCTGAGCGGCTGCCTTTGACCCGATGACGTCGATTGAATCGGCGGCGTCGCTCAATCGAAGGGCGATGCGCAGGCTTACATTCGCTCGAAGTCGTTCGCTTACAATTCCTGCGGGGCGTTGCGTCGCGAGAATGAGGTGGATCCCGAGTGAGCGGCCTCGCTGAGCTATGTCGATGAGTTCGTCAAGAAACTCCGGGTAGTTGTCGCGCAGCGCGGCAAACTCATCGACAACGATCACGAACGCGGGCAAGTCAGTGCCGCCGCTTTCGGCGTACTCGTCGCTGTCCTTCGCTCCGATGCGGGCCAACAGCTCTTCCCGGTAGCGAAGCTCCGCCTTTAGCGACGTGAGTGCACGTGTCACGAGGCCGGGGCTGAGGTCCGTGACAAGCCCAGTGCAGTGCGGCAACCGCGCACACTCCCCGAGTGCAGCCCCTCCCTTGTAGTCCACGAACAGGAAGGTGAGCCGTCGCGGCGAATACCGAAGAGCGAGACCCAGAACCCATGACTGCAAGAACTCCGATTTCCCCGATCCCGTTGTGCCCGCCACAAGCGCGTGTGGACCCCACGTGCGCAGTGGGATGGTGAGGGGGCCTGTCTCGCCGTACCCCACGAGAGCATCGAGGGTGAGGGTTTGCGCTTGATCGCTCACGTGCCATGCTCGGGCGATACGGTCACGGATGTGACGACGTTCGGTGCCGTTCACTTCGAGGAGCGACACGCTCGCGGGGATCGCTTCACTACTGCCCTCCCTTGTACGGGCATCAACCAAGGGTGCCAGGCGGCGCGCCCACGGGAGAATCGCCTGCTCTCCCACCCCCTCGAGAGACTCGAGAGTCACAGGGGCAGTACCCCCTCGATGCCACAGCACTGCACCGCAAGCCAGTGTTTCGACTAAAGCCGCGCACACGCCCGGCACGTGCGAGCTGTCCCCCGACGTTACGATCAGCCGAGGCCCAATCTCGCCATGCGCCTCCCACGCCTCCGCGAGGATTGCGAGCGACGTAAGCTGCGCCGTGGTCGGTTCAAACGCGACAATGACGACATTTGCTTCTGTTATGTCCTCCACTGCGCCCGGCATGCGCCGCGCGGCCCACTCCGCAACACTTTCGTCGGTTTCGAGGACAAGCACGCCTCCTGCGCCGGCTCGCCGAACGTGGGGAAGCCAGGCGAGATTTCGTGCGCTCGCGTTAGCGGCGGGAGAACTGACGAGGGCGAGGCGAACGTCGGAAGGGGAATGCCGCCCGCCCAGTTGTACGGCAAGAGCACGCGCAAGCGACATGCGCCCTTCACCTGTGATGCCAAGCCCGCGAATCTCACGCAGGGAGATGGTCACTGGCGCGATGACGGTTGAGCCTTGCTCCCGGAGAATATCCAGCTCACCCCTCAGAGCACGAGGCCCTTCCGCCCCAGCCTCCCCTTTGAAGCTCACCGAGCTCGAGATGCGGCCAGTGCCGAGTCGAAGCACCATAAAATCGCTGTGCTCGTCGCGAAGCGCCCACAGATCTCCAGTTTTCGGCGAGTCCCACTGGAGGATGGCCCTTGCCGACGGGAGCATCGCCTCGAGGCGCGCTTTCTCCGTTTCGTGCACACCGTGCACCTCGGCTCGGGCCTCATCAAGTGCTGCGTCAAACTCGCGAACAGCACCCACCCATTCCCTACGCACGCGGGCGCGCTGGGACCAGTAGTGCGCGAGCGCCATCGCTGGCATCGCAATCGCAAAAATGATGACAAATGTGCTCCGTGTGAGCGCGTACATGACGCCAGCGAGCATGAGCGGTAAGAACAAGCTCACAAACGGAACTGGCGGTGACGAACCGCGACGCGGCACACGCGGCAACGCGATCTCCACTTCCGCTTGCGTGAGCTCAATTCGAGAGGGCGGAAGATATGCGCGCGCGGGCGCATCGTCGACTACGACCTCCGCGCCAGGCCTGTGGCGAGCCCTGACACGCCACGGCCCCACCTGGGCATAGGAACCAGGCGCGAGACGAATCGACCCTGCCTCCCCTTCCCCCTCGCGAGCTATCACTGCCCCTTGAGCAGGGTGGATCCACACGTCGATGCCCGCCTCAATATACGCATGCGTACTCGAGACTCCCCCGCCCTCAAGGGTGAGCCGGCAGGTCGAGGATGACCCCAGCGACGACAGCCCCACATCGAGAGCACACACGCGCTCCACTCCCTCGCTTTCGACCACGAGTTCCCACGACGAGGGCACCGACCGCCGAAGCTCAGGGCGGGCACCCGGGGTGCGCACAAGCTCAAGGCTCATGCCGGATACCAACCCAGACGTATGAAGCGAGACCTCACTGGCGAAGAGCGTGCCCGGTACCCCTTGTGTACTCCCTCGCGCAATGCGCAGGGCATACCCATCGCCCTCAAGGCCGAAATGATGCCGCAGGCGCTCGGTAAGTTCCCCCGTGCTCACGGTGGCATCTGCGGCGATCTCCAGCACAACGGGAGGCTGTGAGGAAGCGCTAACCTCGACTATCAGCGTCACGGGCCCGCCTCCTTTCCACCACCGTTACCTCCTCAAGAATCGCGAAGATTCGGGATACGCCAAACCCCGCCTTTCACGATTGTGAAAAGCGGGGTTGTGTGCGGCACAAGGCGAGGTGCGTCAGGCGCCCTCGGGGTGCTCCTGTTCAGCCTCGAACGATCCGACGGCTTCTGCGCCGTCACCGCGATCGCTTTGGTCACCGGTGTCAGGCTCGCCCTCCAGCTGCGCAGTCGCAGCGTCGTCGAGCGCATCTTCGTCAGTGATCACGGGCAGTTCAAGCCGGTCGACGGTCGTGAAAATATGCTCCCCGTACACTCCCGCATCATCGGGTTCAACGGCACTCACAACGACCGCCGTCGCATTGTCACGCCCGCCATGGGCAACGGCCGTCTCCACGATGCGCTGGGCTACGAAATCCGCTTCCGAGGTCTCCTGAAGCATCGTGTGAAGCTCGCCGTCGCTGACCTCTCCGGTCACGCCGTCACTACACACGAGGAAGCGGTCCCCAAGGCGAACGGGAATGAGCCAAAAATCAGGTCGCGTATCGGGGCCGGCGCCGAGCGCACGCGTGATCATATTTCGATAGGGGTGGACGCGGGCCTGGTCAAGCGTAATCTCGCCGCGGTCCACGAGTTCTTGCACAACTGAATGGTCGACGCTGATCTGCGAGAATTCACCGTCGCGCAGCATGTAGACGCGGGAATCGCCGAGGTTCATCACGAGCCAGTGAGGCTCGGATTCGTGAAGCGTAAGTGCAACCATCGCCACGGTCGTGCCTGCACTACGCCCCGAGTCATCGTCGAGGCTTGCAATGCGCTCATAGGAGCGGACCATGGCGTCGGCGACGTCCTCGAGCTCTACGTAGTCTCCACCGGCGAGCGAGGCGAACTCATCCGCGACGATTCCGCTCGCGACTTCGCCGGCATTGTGGCCGCCCATACCGTCGGCGACGAGAAAAATCGGGTCGTAGGAAATAAACGAATCCTCGTTGATGGACCGCACGAGACCAACGTCGGTTGCGCCTGTCGAGGCCACACCGAAATCTCCCCCGTGCCGTTCGGCACGCAATGAAAGGTCTGCATTCACGAGTTGGTTCACATCACCTTGGTCGAGCACGGCGTGAAGACCGAAACGCTGTGAGCGCATTCGACCGTACAGCCGCGATAAGGAGGCGCCGCGGGGACTCAGCACGCGCGGTACCTGGAGCGTACTCAAGCATACGCGAGAAGCGATGAACGGTGCAGGCGCACACGCCCCTTAGGCACGACGCCTCACGAGAGACACGGTAAATGCAGTGAGCGCATCCCTCGCCGCGCCTGCGGGAAGTGCTTCGACAAGAGCGAGAGCGCGATCAGCGTAGCTTTCAGCAAGCTTCTCGGTTTCGTCGACGACACGGTGTTTGGCCAGATGGCTGACGACCTCGGCGAGGCGTTCATCGCTCGAGAGATCACCGTCGAGCGAGGCAAGCAACTGTGCTGACGCCGTGTCGTCGGGGTGCTCGGAAACATGGGAGCGCAAGAGGAGGGTGGGCATCGTGGGCACGCCCTCTCGCAAATCAGTACCAGGGGTCTTGCCGGACTGCTCGGGCGTTGCGCGGATATCGATCACGTCGTCAGCAAGTTGGAAGGCCACGCCAACAGCCTCGCCGTATTCACGCATGGTCTCCACCACCTGCGCAGGCGCCCCGGAGATCATCGCTCCGAGAACACCGGCGGTCGCGATGAGCGAACCTGTCTTGTTCGAGAGCACGTCGATGTAATGAGCAAACGGATCGTCACGCTCGGTGGGACCCACCGTCTCGTTGAGCTGCCCCAAACACAGGCGCTCGAAGGTCTGCGCGTGGACGGCGACGATTTCCGAGCCGAGGCCCGCGCTTATTGCACTCGCGCGCGCTAGGAGAAAATCCCCTGTGAGGATGGCGATGTTGTTGCCCCACACGCGATGAGCAGCTTTCGTACCGCGACGGGTTTCTGCGCCATCCATGACATCATCGTGATAGAGCGTCGCGAGATGGGTGAGCTCGACGAGCGCACCGGCGTCAACAAGTTGAGGAGCCGATAGATCGCCGAAGGCAGCAGCGAGCATGACAAGCACCGGACGCACACGCTTGCCGCCGGCTTCGAGCAGGTACGGAGCGGTGGCCCGCATCATGGGGTCCGACGTAGAGACGGCAGCGCGCAGCTTATCTTCGACAGCCTCGAGCCTGCTCTGGATCGCTTCCGCAAGGGAAGGGTCGATGTCATCCATCGTGAAGCTCGCCATCACTGTCCTTTACCTGACGGGCCCGTTCCCTGCGAACGAACTACAGACGTTAACTCTATCGGGATTTGAAGCTGCGTGCAGCGCGAGAGTCACCTGCGACGCGCACGGATGGGGAGGGTCACGCTGGTGCAGGAGCCAGCGGGGATTTCCGACGGTTTCCGAATAGAAAAAGAGCCCCGGTCCTACGACCGGGGCTCTCGATGAATAATTTCGGCGGCGTCCTACTCTCCCACACCCTCCCGAGTGCAGTACCATCGGCGCAGTTAGGCTTAGCTACCGGGTTCGGAATGGAACCGGGCGTTTCCCCAACGCT